>NZ_JBFOFT010000008.1:0-158895 GCF_040887425.1 Enterococcus sp. C53 | reverse complement strand
AGTCTTTTTTATATTTTCGGGAAGTAGCTCAGCTTGGTAGAGCACTTGGTTTGGGACCAAGGGGTCGCAGGTTCGAATCCTGTCTTCCCGATTTTTTATTTTTATTGATTTTTATAGAAATGTATTTTATAATTTAAATGAACTGAATATGCGTCCATAGCTCAACTGGATAGAGTGTTTGACTACGGATCAAAAGGTTAGGGGTTCGACTCCTCTTGGGCGCGTTAATACGGAATCCTGCATTCCGTATTTTTTTATATTTTTAATGATTTCTAAGGGAAAAGTCTTTCTTCTTTCTTTCTGATATTAAATTCGCTATAATTAAGGTCAATATTAGTCAAAGGAATGAGTAAGATGGCGCATCAGAATACCTCGGATTTAATTGAATCATATATAAAAAAGTTTTTAGAAAAAAATGAAATGATTGAGATTCGCAGGATTGAACTGGCCGACCTCTTTAATTGTGTACCTTCTCAAATTAATTATGTGATTAATACTCGTTTTACGATTCAGCGAGGTTATTTGGTTGAGAGTAAACGTGGCGGTGGTGGCTACATACGGATTGCCAAAGTAAGAATTTCTGATAAAAGGCATATGTTGGAACAAGTGAATCAGCTATTCAATGAAACGATTAGTGAAAAAAATGCTTTTGCAATCATCCAAAAATTATATGAGGACCAAATTGTTACTAAAAAAGAAGGCAATTTAATGCTGAGCGCAATTGCCAAAAATACACTGAATGTAGAGGGGGGGCTAGAAGATTATGTTCGTGCTCGAATTCTTCGAGCATTTCTTGAACGATTAAGCTATGAAGATGGGAAGTGAAGATGAATGGAAGAACTTTTTACGCAAAGAGCACAATTAGTATTAGAAATTGCACAAGATGAAGCAAAAAAGTTTAAGCATCAGTCTGTTAGTTCTGAGCATATTTTGTTGTCATTGGTTATTGAACCGAATGGAATTGCTGGGAAAGTACTACGTGAAGTTGGATTAACTGAAACAGACATCTACGAAGAGATTGAGCATTTGATTGGCTACGGTACAATGACTTCATATCCTCAAGGAACCTTTTTACCTTATTCGCCACGCATGAAACAAATTTTTGCATTGGCAAATAGTGAAGTAAGAAAAATGGGTGCTCAAAAAGTGGGAACGGAACATATCTTGTTGAGTATGCTAAGAGATGAAAGTATCATGGCTACTCGGATGATGATCAATTTGGGAATCAGTTTAACGAAAGTCCGACAATCTTTGAAACAAAAAATGGGCATAAAAAATGATAGCCGTAATAATAGTATCCGTCGTAAAAACCCACAAGAAAAGCGTCAAATGGTAAAAGGTACTCCAACGTTAGATTCTTTAGCAAGAGATTTGACGAAGTTAGCGAGAGACGGAAAACTTGACCCAGTTGTTGGGCGTTCAAGAGAAGTAAAACGCTTGATTCAAATACTTAGTCGCCGAACTAAAAACAATCCTGTATTAGTAGGGGAACCTGGTGTTGGTAAGACAGCGATTGCTGAAGGTTTAGCCCAAAAAATCGTGATGGGTGAAGTTCCTGAAGAGATGCAAGAAAAACGCTTGATGATGTTAGACATGGGGTCTTTAGTAGCGGGAACAAAATACCGTGGAGAATTTGAAGACCGTATGAAAAAGGTGATTGACGAAATCTATAACGACGGTCAAGTCATTTTATTTATTGATGAGTTGCATACCTTGATTGGTGCCGGTGGTGCAGAAGGGGCAATTGATGCATCTAATATTTTGAAACCTGCTTTAGCTCGTGGAGAATTACAGACGATTGGTGCTACAACGTTAGATGAATATCAAAAGTACATTGAAAAAGATTCTGCCCTTGAACGACGCTTTGCTCGAATTCAAGTAGATGAACCGACACCTGAAGAAGCAGAAGAGATTTTACGTGGTCTTCGTTCAAGATATGAAGAGCATCATGGTGTAGAAATCACTGATGATGCGATAAGAGCTGCGGTTCATCTTTCTGTACGCTATATCACTTCTCGTCAATTACCTGACAAAACAATCGATTTGATTGATGAGTCAGCTGCTAAGGTACGCTTAGATAAAACAGATGATCTTTCGGAATCTACAGTAATTAAGTTGGAAATCGAACAATTAGTCAAAGAAAAAGAACGAGCAATCCAAAAACAAGACTTTGAAATAGCAGCACAATTGCGAAGACAAGAAAAAGCATTACACAAAAAATTAGTAAAACTATTGATACTAGAAGAAAAGCAGGAAAATGGTTATGCTGATCGTGTGACTGAAGAAGATGTAGCCACAGTCGTTTCTGAATGGACAGGTGTTCCATTACAACAACTGGAAAAGAAAGAAAGTCAGCGTTTATTGGAATTAGAAGCACTTTTACATGAACGTGTTGTTGGACAAGATGAAGCAGTCAAAGCAGTATCAAGAGCAATTCGTCGGGCTCGTAGTGGGTTAAAAGATCCAAATCGACCAATTGGCTCCTTTATGTTCTTAGGACCTACAGGAGTTGGTAAAACGGAACTTGCCAAAGCTTTATCGGAAGTGATGTTTGGGGACGAGAATTCCTTGATTCGGGTTGATATGTCTGAATTTATGGAAAAATACAGCACGAGTCGGTTGATTGGGTCACCTCCGGGCTATGTTGGGTATGATGAAGGTGGACAATTAACAGAAAAAATTCGACAAAAGCCCTACTCTGTCATCTTATTAGATGAAGTAGAAAAAGCCCATCCAGATGTATTTAATCTGTTATTACAAGTACTAGACGATGGCCATTTAACAGACTCTAAAGGTCGGAAAGTTGATTTTAGAAATACGATCATGATTATGACTTCCAATATTGGTGCAACCCAAATTCGAGAAGAAAAAAACGTTGGCTTCAATGTCCAAGACATTACCAAAGATCATAAAGCCATGCAAAAGCGTATTTTAGAAGAATTAAAGAAAACATTCCGTCCAGAGTTCTTGAACCGGATAGATGAAACAGTTGTCTTCCATTCATTAAGCAAGGATGAAATCCATTCCATTGTTCAAATTATGAGTCGAGCAATCGTCAAACGTTTGAAAGAACAGGATATCCAAGTGAAGATCACTCCGGCAGCAATAGATGTGATCGGAAAAGCTGGTTTTGATCCTGAATATGGCGCTCGTCCAATACGAAGAGCGTTGCAAAAAGAAATAGAAGATCGTTTAAGTGAAGCATTATTAGGTGGAGAAATCCATTTGGGCGATCAAGTGACAGTGGGAGCCTCCAAAGGAAAAATCACTTTGAATGTACGTCTTCCAAAAAAGTATGTAGTTGAATCATAGGAGTTAAAAAAGAAGTGAGAGAATTTTGTTCCACATAACGATTGAAGGTTATGGGCAAAAGGCTCTCACTTTTTTATTTTTTTTACTTTTTTTCTTGTGAATTTAAATTCAAAAATCCACCAATAAATGTAAGAAGTGTTGGCAACTTTTTTAAGCTATGCTACTATTATGGAGTTGTAGGAGGAGGAAATGATGATCGAAATCATAACTACGGTAGAAACTTTTGAACAAGCAAAAGAATTACTTGAAGCAGGAACAGATACTTTGTATTTTGGCGAGGAACTATTTGGTTTGCGATTACCTGCGTCGTTTACAAGAGAAGAACAACGTCAATTAGTTGAATTGGCGCACACATATGGTAAAAAAGTAAATATTGCGATGAATGGGATTATTCATCCTGAAAAAATGAAAAAAGTACCTGAATATCTACAATTCCTGAAAGAAATTGGGGTAGATCAACTGATAGTAGGTGATACAGGTATCATATATACCATGAAGAAACATCCAGAATGGCGTATTCCCTACATTTTTGATGCAGAAACGTTAGTTACTAGTGCTAGACAAATCAATTTTTGGGCGAAAAGAGGAGCTGTTGGAGCTGTTTTAGCTAGAGAAGTTCCTTTTGAAGAAATGAAAGCCATGGAAGAAAAACTAAATGTTCCGGTAGAAATTCTAGTGTATGGTGCTACTTGCATTCATCAATCAAAACGTCCTTTATTGCAAAATTATTATCATTTTACCAAACAAGAAGAGCGAGTAGATCGTGATCGGGGATTGTTTATTTCAGAACCTAAGAAAGACGACACACATTATTCCATCTATGAAGACACTCATGGGACCCATATTTTTGCCAGCAATGACATCAACCTGTCAAAAGAATTAGGGTTATTGTATCAACATCAGTTCCGTACATGGAAACTTGATGGTTTATTTACCCCAGGAGAAAATTTTGTAAAAATTACCAAAGCATTTGTGGAAGCGAAAGAACAAATCCTTGCAGGTACTTGGAATGAGGAAAGTGCTGAAATATTAAGCAAAAAGATAAGTGAATTACATCCTCAAAATCGTGAATTAGATACTGGCTTCTTCTATATTGATCCTGAAGCCATCAAGTAAGGAGTATGACGAGAAAAAATGACAACAAAAAGAAAATTGAAACGACCCGAAGTCTTAGCTCCAGCTGGGACACTTGAAAAATTAAAGACAGCGATTCATTATGGCGCAGATGCAGTCTATATTGGCGGAAATGCTTATGGACTAAGAAGTCGCGCAGGTAACTTTACCTATGAAGAGATGGCTGAAGGCGTAGCTTTTGCAAAAGCACATAACGCAAAAGTATATGTTGCTGCAAATATGGTGACACATGAAGGAAATGAAGAAGGTGCTGGAGAATTTTTCCGTCAATTACGTGATGTCGGAATTTCTGCCGTAATTGTTTCAGATCCAGCGCTGATTGAAATATGTGCGACAGAAGCACCGGGCTTACCGATCCATTTATCGACACAAGCATCTGCCACTAACTTTGAAACTCTTGAATTTTGGAAAGAAGAAGGATTAGAGCGTGTCGTTTTAGCTCGTGAAGTTTCTATGGAAGAAGTGGCTGAGATTCGTAAAAATACGGATGTGGAAATTGAAGCCTTTATCCATGGTGCGATGTGTATTTCTTATTCTGGCCGTTGTACCTTATCTAATCACATGTCAATGCGTGATGCTAATCGTGGGGGCTGTTCACAATCTTGTCGTTGGAAATATGGATTATTTGATATGCCTTTTGGCCAAGAAAGAAATCATCTGACAGAAAACGGCGAAATAGAAGAAGAATTTTCAATGAGTGCAGTAGATATGTCGATGATCGAGCATATCCCGGAATTGATTGAAAATGGGGTAGATAGCTTTAAGATTGAAGGAAGAATGAAATCAATCCACTATGTCTCTACAGTTTCTAATGTTTATAAAGCTGCAGTCGACAGTTATATGGAAGACCCTGAAAATTATGTCTGCAAGCAAGAGTGGATTGATGAGTTATGGAAAGTGGCACAACGGGAACTTGCTACAGGATTTTATTACAATACACCAACAGAAAATGAACAATTATTTGGGGAACGTCGTAAGATCCCTGTTTATAAATTTGTAGGTGAAGTAATGTCTTATGATGAAAAAACCAAAATTGCAACGATCCGTCAACGAAATCTATTTTCTGTGGGAGATGAGATCGAATTTTATGGTCCAGGATTCACTCATTTTAGCCAAACGGTTGAGGTAATGTACAATGAAGAAGATGAATCCATTGACCGGGCACCAAATCCGATGATGATTTTAACTATGCCAGTGACACAACCTGTAAAACCAGGAGATATGATTCGGAAAAGAAAATAAAAGCATACGCTAATCAATCCAATAAAAATAAAGCATCAAAGTTATATTATCTGTTTAAACGTGTTAAACTTATTTTTTGTAAGGATAAAAACAGTAGAGAAGAAATTTTTCTTGAAAATTTATCCAAAGTAAGAAGAAAAGCAAGCATCTTCTTAAATTAGGAGGCATAGCATGAAAACGTATGATTATATAGTTATCGGTGGTGGTTCTGGAGGGATCGCCTCTGCGAATCGTGCCGGAATGCACGGTGTAAAAGTTTTATTAATTGAAGGAAATGAACTTGGTGGGACTTGTGTGAATGTTGGTTGTGTACCCAAAAAGGTAATGTGGCAAGCCAGCACGATCCTAGAAACAATGGAACGAGATGCTTCAAGTTATGGGATCCAAGCAGATGTAAAAAAAGTAGATTTTAGAGAGTTAGTTGAAAAGCGTGAGAAATATATTGACTTTTTACATGGTGCGTATCAACGTGGCTTGGATAGTAATCAAGTGGATGCAATTAAAGGATATGCTACCTTTATAGACAGTCAAACCGTGGAAGTAAATGGGGAAACCTATCAAGCAACAAAAATTCTGATTGCAACTGGTGGTAAGCCTAGCAAAATGACGATCCCTGGTGGCGAATATGCAATTGATTCAAATGGCTTCTTTGAGATGACAGAATTGCCAAAACGGACAATTGTTTTAGGAGCAGGTTATATTGCCGCAGAACTTTCTGGTGTTTTACACGGGCTAGGTAGTGAGGTAATGTGGGCGTATCGAAAAGAACGTCCATTACGAACTTTTGATAAAATGCTATCTGATAACTTAGTTGAGATGTATCAAGAAGCTGGGATCAAAACTTACGCTGGACATATAGCTAAAGAAATCATCAAAAACGACAATGAGTATACAGTTGTATTTGAAAATGGTGAACGACTCTCTGGTGATTGTGTATTGTTCGCAGGTGGTCGAGTGCCTAATACCGATCAATTAGGATTAGAAAATACCCAAGTAAAATTAGATGAACGTGGTTTTATAAAAGTTGATAAATATCAAAATACCACAGATCCACATATTTTTGCGGTGGGAGATGTGATCGGTAAAATTGATTTGACACCAGTGGCAATTGCTGCAGGTCGACGTTTATCTGAACGGCTATTCAATGGGAAAGAAAATTCTTATCTAGACTATCACTTAGTACCAACAGTTGTATTTACCCATCCACCGATTGCAACGATCGGTGTAACAGAAGATGAAGCATTGGCTACCTATGGAAGTGATCAGATCAAAGTTTATCGTTCACGATTTACACCTATGTATTTTGCATTGAATGACTATCGACAAAAATGTGAGATGAAATTGATTTGCGTAGGAGAAGAAGAAAAAATCATTGGCTTACATGCAATTGGTATTGGTGTCGATGAAATGTTACAAGGCTTTGCTGTTGCAATTAAAATGGGCGCGACAAAAGCAGATTTTGATGATACGGTCGCTATCCATCCAACTGGTGCAGAAGAGTTTGTTACTATGCGATAGAAAGTATAACTATAGTGCGAGTCCAAAGTTAGTTTTTAGACTAACTTTGGACTCGCACTATATTTTTATGCTGTGATACCGATGTTAAACGAGCAATGATGTAACTCCCTTATGCATAAAGAAGTTCTTTTAGGTTGCTCCAAAAAGCAGAAGTGGGAATTTTTGATATTTTTAACATATTAGTCGAGATCTTTGTTTGATTTAGCTCGATATCAGTTAAAATTAGGTCATATTGATTGATTTTCACATAATCAACAGAGAAAATATTTTCTTGATACATATCAATTTTATATAACGACGGAAATTTTTTTAACAGCAGTTGTTTATAGAAAGACAAAATCCGTTCTTCCTGATAAGAAACAATGACGATGGATAAATGTTTTTTATAAGGAAGGAGTGTTGATAATAATTGTGGAGATAATGTAATCAGTTCTAAAAATAATTCTTCATAAAGTAATTGGTTTTCTTTGATTTCAGTCAAACCGGCTTGTTCGATTGAATTTTCATAAGCTGATAATAGTTTTTCTGATTCTTTGATAAATGTTTGTGATAAAAGATCTATGTATGTCGTCTTAAAGGATTGCAATCGTTCATTAAAATGGATAAAGTCATTTAGTCTTTGTATGTCGTTAGGAGATAAGGTAATATCTATGCCCATATAACGATAAAAACTATGAACTAAATTTTGTAATTTCTTTTGCTCCATTAATTCATCATTTTTTGAATTAAAAAAATATAAATGACTATATGAACTTAATAGGTTATGGACATTTGACTTTGTAATACTAAAATTATATTTCTTTTCAATGATCGAACAAAGAACGGTACTTTTTGTCAATAAGTCAAAAAATAATCGTTCACTTTCGGTTTCTTTTTTTAAAGGGTAATCAATTATGTGTCGTTGTCCGATACGAATAATGGACGTATAAAAATAGTAACTATTTAAAATTAACTTATATGTACTTACTGAAGAAAACGTATGGTTTTTATTATGATAACGTTGTAACAAGTCAAATATATAGTCAAAATGTGGTAGTTGCTGCGGGGTATAAATTTCACGAAACATGCTACAAAAAAAATGCCGTATAAAACTTTCGTCACCTGTAATTTGTAACTGAGAAGCAACTTTGATCATGATTGGCCAGTTTCTTTCAGAAAAATATTCATTGATTTTAAAAATAATTCGCCGAATACTGGTTTCACTTAAAAATAATGTTTCAGCGAGTTTTGACAAAACAGGTTCATTAATAAAAATCGTTTTTAAGATTTGAACGTTCGTAGAATGATTTAGTATTTTTTTGATTAAGTCTTCCAGATTCATATCATTAGGCATTTTTAATGTTATGATTTGATACTGATCAATTTTAACGACAACAGGTGAATAGGTGTGGTTAAAAAAAACAATGTCACTTAATAATGTTTTTTTTGTCACATTTAATTGCTTTGTTAGCGTGTTGCACTCAATTGATGACATACCCAGAAGTAATGCTAACTTGACTTGTCTTTCTGAAGTTTTTTCCAGTATATTAAGTTCTTTCATCATCATTTTGGATTTCAAAATCTTAGAAATCGCTTCCTCCCACCTTTCTCTTATGGTATATAAATTATTTTATCATATATTTTTGTTATGTTAGTGTTTTTTTTATAAATTTCTATACTTGTTTTTTATTAACTTTATAGTAAATCGTTAATGGTTATTTGTTACATTGGTTATTATTGTATTTAGTTATTGTTATTTAAAAAATGGAATAGATATATTCTATATGATTGGATTTTTAAATTTTATATTTTAACACAATTCAAATATTTTTGAGAACTTAAATTTCTAAAACTAGAAAAAAACATACGGGAAATTAAAGGAATTGACTGTACGATACTCTTACATGATGTTTAATAGAAGGGAGTTTTGTACTTATGGGGTTACTTGAAAAGCAATTAGAAAGGCAAGTTACCTTACTTTATTTGTTAAATACTAGGTCTTCCAATCTTAACAAACTAGCAAGGAAGCTGACAATTACCGATAAAACACTAATTGCTGATATTGAACACTTCAATGATTCCTATTTTCCTGTTCATATTGAGGTAAATAATCACAAAGAAGTGAGTTTGACGATACCGAACAATGTCAATTTAGATGATATTTTTGTAAAAATACTGAATAATTCAATTAATGTCAAAATACTAAAATACATAGTCATATACGAACCAACACTAACTGAAATTTCTCAATCTTTATTTTTGAGTAAAACAAGTATTCGCAGGATTGTGTCAAAAATAAACAATTATTTTTATACAGAGACCATAAATATTCAGATCGATTTACAAGCAAAATTAATGGTAGTTGGCAATGAAACGGAAATTAGACGTTTATTTGCATGCATGTTTAAAGAGATGTATCGAATACAAGAGTTTGCTTATTTTGATTCTATCTATCAATTAATACGTAGGTGTCTCAAAGCACAAAATAAAACGGCTAGTGCTCCTAAAATTATTTATTCGGTGTATTACATTTTTCTTTCGATCATTCGTATAGGTCACAAACACTTTGTACCGGAAGATGAGTTGGAGAATAAAGAAATGGTTGTCACTGAGCTTTTAACAGTAATTCAAAAAGATACGGTCTTTACAACGTTGATGAGTCAAAAATATAAGTTTAATGTAACTAGAAATAATGTAGCAAATGTCTTAAGTTCCTATTTCGGCTTGCTCTTTACAATAGATACTAATCGCCAGACAATCATGCCTAAGAAAATTGAAACTTTTCTTACTCATTTTTATTATTTACTTAATATTGAAGGATCGGTCAGTAAAAGAACCATCGACTACTTATCTGACTTTATCAATTTTTATAAAGAATTAATGATCTTTAAAGTCAGTTATGCGGATATATTTTATCAAAAAGTGATGCAAAACAATCCTAAGATTTGGCAAGCGTATCATCATTCCGTAAAGTTTTAGGCCTAAAACGCAAAAATGATCAAAAAAAAGTGCGACAGGAATTACGATCTGATTCAAAAAGTCAGAATAACATCCAGGGAACAAAACAGTCGACAGATCAACCAAAAGTGAATATGCAAAAGAAACAGCTAAAAAAAGAACAGTTAAAAAAAGTAGCAGAAGAAACAAAAAAAGGCAATTTGGTTGCTCGTTCTTCTAAGGATAGTACCCCTTACAGCTACACTGCTTACAAAGATCAAAAAGGATTTGCACCTCAAGATTCAGTGAAATCCACCAAAAAAAAATGGTACAATATTTTTGGTAAGGGTAAAAAGACGAAAGTTGTCTATGTAAATCCTACAAAAGGCGTCGGCAAAAAGGGTGGGTTCTTCAAGAAATTTCTAGGTAAAAAAAAATCAGCGTCAAAATTTTTAGATATGGCTCAAAAGCTGTCACCAAAAGGGCAAGCAAAAGAAGCGGCTATGAAAATGCTTGGTGGGCGAGATGAAAAGGGAGATTTAACGATTATCGGGATCCTCATTACGCTGATTTTTTTAGTGATTACAATCAAGGCGCTATTGATCATCGCGATAGTTATCGTTATACTGGCGATCATTCTCGTGGTAATCTCGGTTGTTTTAGCGATTTGGACTTTTATTGTCGCCTTGTTCACATTGAAAACAGAAGATATGGCGATCGCTGAAGCATTTGAGTATATTTCCTATTTGGATGCCTCTAAAAATAGAGATGTTTATAATCGTTACAATCAATTAGTTGAAGAACATGATGAAGTTTATTTTGAAGTGAATGGAATGGTTGCCGATCCGGAACAATTTTCGTTTGCTTCAAATGGGGATAACTATATCTATTACTTAAATGCCAAATATGAAAATTATAATATTAAAAATAGTGCGCTTCCTAATTATCTGAAACGACTAAAAGACCAAACATCCATGAGTCCTCCATTATATATGTCTTTTTATGCCCAGTTTAAAGATAAGTATTCACCAATGGAGGAAGAGCCAGTTAAGATTGCAAAAGTAGAAGATGAACTTCGCGCAATCCATGATGGCACTTTTACATACAAAGTCGAATTTGAAGAAGATAAAGATACAGAAGAAAAAGTTAAAGACAAAGACAAAGAAGAAAAAGACAAAGAAGAAAAAGACAAAGAAGAAAAAGACAAAGAAGAAAAAGACAAAGACAGCGTCACGCTGAATGTCAAAGTACAAACGATTGCTGAATTTCTTGATTTAGATCCTCAAATCGAACTCTATTCAAACAATAAAGTGATAGGAACGATCTCAGCATTCTCACAAGATGAAATCGATAAATATTATCCTGTGTTAGAAATCGATCGTTTTCAGGATAAGATTTTTATGGATAATCCTTTAGGGAAAGTTTCGTATGCTTCTGTTATTGGTAATTATGGTTATCGCGGTCGGGACGATGCCAATATGAATGATGAAATAATCATTGATGCGAAACCACAAACGCCTGTCTATGCCACATCAAACGAGAAGGTAACAGAGATCAGTACGCGTACGGCTCGAGATCTAAATGGGAAAAAGCAAACGACAACAAGTATCAAAACGGAAACAGAGAAATACCAAGCTTATTATATTAATGTGACGCCGATCATACGTGAAGGAGCTTCTTTAGAAAGCGGAGATTTGATTGGTTACACAAGTGACAAATTTGACGGTAATTTATTGATGATCATGAAAGAAAAACGAATCTTCCTCTACCGCAATCCAGAAATCAATCCGACAATTTTTATTGAAAATTTGGTTTATGGAAATCGTACGAAATTAAGTCAGTATGATCGAGAACAATCGCAAGGTGAGCTTATTTATCCACCTGAAAAAGTGGTTCAATGGCGAGAAAAAGTAGTAACAGAAGCAAAAAAACAGAACATTGAATCATTTACCAATGTCATACTATCTATAATCTGGGTAGAAAGTGGTGGGGATGGTGAAACCGTTCCGGATATTATGGGAATTGCTAAAGCACAAAATTTGAATCAAACGATCAACCCAGAAAAGTCAATTGAATTAGGTGTAGCTTATTTTGCAAATTTAATAAGAAAAGCACAAATGTATCAATTAGGTAACTTAGCAGCGATCCAAGTTTACAATTATGGGGAAGACTATTTGGACGAGTTGATCCGTACAGATAGTAAATATACATTTGAGCATAGCAAAGCTTATGCGCAAGAAAGAAGTAATGGGGAAGTTGTTTCTTATAATAAGGGCGTGGCTTTAGATCTTGGCTATAACTGGCGTTACGCATTTGGTGATATGTTCTATGCACGCTTAATTTCTTACAACCTCTCAAACTCTACTGGCAAGTTGGTAGAGGTGGCAACTAAAGAAATCGGTACGTTAAATGGCAATAAATATTGGGAGTGGGCTGGCTATGAGAGCCGAATGGAGTGGTCTGCGATCTTTGTTACTTGGGTAGCAGAACAAGCAGGATATCTCAGTCAAGGTCGTGTACCGAATACTGTAAGACCGTTAGATATGTTCAATTGGTACAAAAAGAATAATAAATTCAAAGCCACTGATATAGGCTATATCCCGCAACCAGGGGATTTGATTTTCTTTGATTGGAAAGGTAATAAAACGGGGAAAGACCAAGTGGGGATCGTCGAATTTACAGGTGGAAATACGATTCAAGTAATTGAAGGTAATTCAGAAAATATGGTTCGAAGAAGAACCTATACACTCGATCATTCAGCAATCTCTGGATATGGGGTGCCTTAATCTTTCGACTAGCTAGTTAATGATTCATTAGTCAATTCGTGAAAAGTAAAGGTGGTGAGTAATTCCTAAAAATAACGAAAAGCTTTATTTTTAGGAAAAAATATGATCAAAAATTTTTTAGAAACCAAAACAGGTAGAAATTTTTTAATAGGGGTAACAGTTTTTTTCGTTGTGGTCTTGGGTTTGACAAGCTATTCATTGTTCTCAAACACAGCCAATCGGGAAGAGACGACTAAAAAAGGTCAGACAGAAGAAACAGCGGAAAGTAAGGAACGATTAGGAGAATACAGTGCCACTACTTATAGTGGTAAATGGTACTCCAATCGAAGTGACGAAATGGTACTAGAATTAAAAACCGACGGGACCTATCGTGCTTCTTCTTGGCTAGCAGCTGGTAAATATTACTTAGTCGATAACGGGTATTTAGTGCTAGAAGATAAAGAAGGAACCATGAAAAAACTCAAATTACAATCACGTATGGGAAGTACAATCTTTTATTTAAAAGAAGATAAAGAAGAAATCTACTTCTATCCAAATGAAGAAGTTAAAGTCAAAATGGAAGAAGAAATCACCGAACAAGCAGAAGCAGCACAACAAGTGATTTCACAAGCTTGGTTAGACGTCTTACAACAAGGCGCATGGGAAAATACGAATACCGATCGAACATTTACATTAGAATTTAAAGACGGTAAGTTAATCCAGAAAAAAACCGAAGAAGACAAAACGGTTAATGAGCTCACTTATGATTATCGTGTTGTCACCGTCAACCCAGATCAAGACGGTGCAGTATTTGTCATCACGAAAATCGACGATAACGGTAGAAAAGAAGAAGTTTCTTTCTCTATTGGAGAAAAAGGCTCGAAATATGCCCTAAGAGGCGACCCTGGTTCATTTAATTGGATTACGATATACGAGAAAGAATACGAAGCGGTATCTCCCACTCAAGATGGGACCACACGTGAAGAAGCAACGAAAAAGAATGTCTGATTCAGATGAAAAATAAGAAGGAGGTGAAAATATATGATGGAACCGGGAACGGAAAGAGAACTAGATTATACCGAAAGACTCTTTAAAAAGATGCCAGGATGGGCTGTTACTGCGACACTTTTTATTGGAAGAATGCTAATACGCGTAGGTCGAGCTGGGAAAAAATTATGGAATAAACGGAAAGAGAATCAACAACGAGCTTTTCTTACTCAACTATGTGAAGGAAAAAACGGTAGTGAAATAGAAAAAATAATAAAAGCAGATCCTAAACTAGCTAAATTAATCGAACCGAAAAAGAGAGGGTTGATTGGGCGAATAATTGATAAAGTGAGAGGTATTACGCCAGAAGCTAGGCAAGATAAATGGAAAGATAAACTACTTCAATAACCACTTCATAAATTTGATAAGAACCTATTAAAACCACTCATGAATGAGAATGAGGTCATTCGCGATAAAGTCCTAAGTGAGAACAGATTCTTGGGTTCGATTGATCCAAATGCAAGAAAAGTTTATCAAGCCACTCTAAAAGATACAACTAATCAGAGAGCTTTCGTTACGCAACTATGTGCAGGGAATCCAGAGGTAGTAAAGGCACTAGAAAAACAAAACTCTCCATTACTTAAATTAAACGGTCCGAAAAAAAGAGGCTGGCTTGGGCGAAAGATTGATGAAGTGAGAGGTATTACGCCAGAAGCTAGGCAAAGAGAATTGCTCCAACAACCACTAAAAAAATTTAATAAGTTAGCATTAGAAGACCTCATAACTAGAGATGATACTAAGGTAATTGAAGATCGAGTCAATAGTCATATCAAATTCAAGAGTTCGATTGATCCAGTTGCAAGAGCAGAGTATAAAACTCATTTAATAGATGCAAAGATACAGGCTCAAAATGCTAAAAAGGGAGTGAGCGCACTTGACGTCGGTAATACCATGTCTCGTAAAGGAGAACTAAGTAAGCTTACTGATCTTACGAAACATGCAATACCACAGGCTAAAAGACTAACTGCACAAAACCAACGAATAATCGGCGGCAATACACTAACGAAAGGTTTACAGGGACAGCTTTTGCAAGCACCTGTAAGGTAAAAGATTAGCATTCTAAGATAACTTAAAATTAACCCATGAAGTCACAGCTTTTCATTGACTTCATGGGTCTTATTTTTATTTGAAAAATCAATGGATCTCTAAACATAAGACAACAGAATACTGCAAAGTAAGCCCAATGCATAACTACTGTTGAACAAGATCATATTTTTGATGGCATAGCTAAAACTGATGGGGTGAGGCAAGGATTGTTTGAATTGTTGCAAGTTACGATAGATCGTTGGTAATGTGAGAAAAGTCAACAAGATTGGCCACTGGTAGACATGGCTCAATAGTCCAATCAAGACGACCAGATAACAAGCATACATCAATAACTGGAACAACAATTGTCCAATGGGACGCCCAATATAAAAAATTAAAGTATAGCGATGATTTTCGATATCTCTTTCTAAGTCCCGTAGGTTATTAGCTAACATGATATTGGCAATCGTAAAAACCAAGGGGAGTGAAGCTAGGATGATCGTTAGGATACTCCAAATGTTTCCTTCTAAACGGAAGGTTCCTGTCTGAAAAGAAAGAATCAGATCAAATACTTTCGTACTGTAAGTATTGATGTAAATGACCATGGCAAAAATTCCCAACCCCATTGTTACACCGCTGAAAATTTCCCCTAAAGGCATTCGTGATAAGGGAATGGGCCCAAAGGTATAAAAAATGCCAATGAAGCAACAAGTAGCGCCCATCAATAATAATAAAATCCCAGTTCTAGCGGTTAGGATTACACCAATCAGTAAGACAAAGAAAATCATTCCTAGGATCATTTTTTGGATCAGTTTTGGTGAGATGCCAGTTCGTCCAATTACGTTTTCTTGGTATTTATAAGTTTTCGAATGGGCTTTTTGGTAGTCCATATAGTTGTTGATTGCTGTAGTTGCTAAATCAAAAACCAACATACCAATAAAAAACAACCCTGTATTAAGCCAATGTATTTCATGAAAAAAAGCGATAGAGAATAAAACCCCTATCGCAAAAGGAAATACACTAGCCACCTTTGTTCGTAGTTCTACTACTTCTAAAAAGATCTTTAGTGTCATAGTTCATACTCCTTATTTCAATTCAGAACGATTGCCCATCGTATATTTAGAATCTTTGTCCAAAACGAAAGTATCTTTGATCGGATCGGTCACGTATACTTTGTTTTCTTTGGTAACAAAAATGGCTTCCGTTCCATCATTCAGTTCACTTTCGACGTATTCCAATCCTTTTTTCACACCCATTGAAAAGACAGCTGTCGACAAGCCATCACCATCAATTGATTTATCTGTGATGATTGTAACACTAGCAATATCATTATCAAAAGGATAACCAGTATCTGGATCAAATAGATGATGATATTTTTTACCATCTACTTCTAAATAACGCTCATAGATGCCAGAAGTCACTAATGTTTTGTTCCGTTCTTTGATCGTCCCTAAAACAGAACCACGTGCTAGATTCGGATCTTGGATACCAACTGTCCAGTCTTGATCTTCACCACGTGGGCTATGACCTAAAACATAGACATTTCCACCTAAGTCAACGATAGCAGTCGTTACACCTTGCTGTTTTAACACTTTGACAACTTCATCTGTGATATAGCCTTTAGCAATGGCTCCAAGATCGATGATCATGCCTTTTTCTTTCAGATAAACAGTTTTGTCTTTATCGTTCAGCTCAATTTTATGGTAATCAACCAGCTTTAATGCTTGATCGATTTCTTCTTGGGCCGGTTTTCTCGCATCGTCAAACCCAATACGCCATAATTGAGTAACAGCACCGATTGCCATGTCAAAACCACCTTGTGAATCTTGACTATATTCATAAGCACGTTTTAGTAACGTGTAGATATCATCAGAAACCTTTACTGGCTTGATACCCGCTTGTTGGTTCACTGCGTCGATTTCGGAACCCTCCTGATTGATCGTGATTTTATCACCTAGTTCTTTGACCCGAGCAAAGGCAGGTTTTAATGCTGCTTCTTTGCCTTCATCATAGATTCGAATCCGAACATAAGTCCCTAATAAGAACTGTTCATCAGAATAAGGTTCTTGTAAAATTTTGGTGGTCGTTTTGCTCTCAGAGGTCGTTTGTTTCGTCGCTGTGCTGCAAGCTGCTAACGTGAACAAACTTAAAAAGGCTACGAGAGAGAGTAATCGTTTCTTTAACATGTGTTTCCTCATTTCATTAGTGGAAGGGACGGTTGCTGAGAAATCAAAAAGTGTACTTTGAGAAATAAGCCGAAACATCACAAAAATTTTTCAAAGAAAAATTTTGGACATCTCGGCTTGGATCTCAAAGAAACAACTTGTGCAATCGTCTCTTCCACGGATAATTATAGAAAATTTATTTTGTTACGATATTGTCAACTTGAATTGTTTGAGTGTCGCCTTTTTCAGCAGCATTCACTAATTGTTGTGCATACATTACAAATGAATGTGAGCTGTGAGTCGCACCAGTAACAACTTCAACATCTGCAGGTGAGCCATCTTCTTCGCCCATTGCTTTGACAAGTTCATCGTTCAATTCAGGGATGTAAGTCTCTGGAGACGTACCACTTTTTGCTTTCATATTTTTGTTGTAGTCAGCATCGTCTTGTTTTGAGTTGCCGTCTTTGTCGACATAGTCAAATTTAGATTCAGATACTTTACCATCAGCGACTGTCATTTCAAATTGTACACGGTAACCATTAGAATAGTTTTTCTCTTCTAATTTGTATGTGCCATCTTGAAGATCTGCACCGTTATTGATTTCAATTGTATCAGTATTACCAGCTTGAGCAGCTTGGATCAATTGTTGTGCATAGTTTTGGAAGCTTTCTGAAGAATGAGTTGCACCAGTAACAACTTCAACTCCACTTGCGCTTTGTGCTTCGACTAATTGTTCATTCAATTGTGGAATGAATTTTTCTGGGCTAGTACCAGCTTTTGCTTCCATGTTTTTGTTGTATTCTGTATCTTTGGTTTTAGACTCGCCATTTTCGTTGATGTTGTCATATTTAGATTCAGTGATTTTGCCGTCTTTGACAACCATTTCGAAGACTGCACGATAACCGTTAGAGTAATTTTTTTCTTCTAATTTATAAGTACCATCTTGTAACTCGCCGCCAGCAACGATTTGTGCTGAGCTTTCAGTTGTTTTTGTTTCTGATGTCTTAGCAGTTGAAGCTTCTGTTGAGCTGTTAGAGCTTCCGTTATCATCCGCACCACAAGCACCTAACATTAAAGCTGAAAAAGCTAATACAGCAAATCCAGTAATAAAACGTTTTTTCTTCATTTTACTCCCACCGTTTCCTTTTTTAGTACACAATATTCTTTGTGATTCATTATACATTCTAATGAAAATCAGCCATAAGTCAACCGTTTTCGTCAAATAACTAGTGTAATCTTTAAACCGTTTTCTTTCTGTAAATTTCGTGAAAAAGAGCTTAACCACAAATTTTTTAAAAATAATGAAAATGAGTTAGACAAAAGGGAATAACATCTATATAATGTATAAAGATTGTGTAATAGGTAGCAAACTAATACAAATGTTAATCATTTCAAATAAAGGATTACCAATAAGGAGCGGATGAACAATGACAAAGCAAAATATTGTCGTTGTGGGTGCAGGTTATGCCGGGGTATCAGCAACAAAATACTTGGCAAAAAAACTTAAAAAAGAAGATGTGACAATCACTTTGATTGATCGTCATTCGTACCACACGATGATGACAGAATTACACGAAGTTGCAGGTGGACGGGTTGAACCAGAAGCAATCCAATATGATCTACAGCACTTGTTTGCTCGACAAAAAAATGTTCAATTAGTGACAGATACGGTCACTGGTATCGATAAAGAACAAAAAGTTGTGAAAACAAAATTAGGCACTTACCCATTCGATCAGTTGATCTTGGGAATGGGGGGAGAACCAAATGACTTTGGGACTCCTGGAGTAAAAGAAAACGGCTTTACCTTATGGTCATTTGAAGATTCAGTTAAAATACGTGAACACATTGAACGTACCGTGGCAAAAGCAGCTTTAGAACCTAACGATGCGTTACGTAAAGCAATGCTGACGTTTGTGGTCTGTGGTTCAGGATTCACCGGAATCGAAATGATTGGTGAATTGATTGATTGGAAAAAACGTTTGGCTAAAGACTACAAATTAGACCCAAGTGAAATTACATTGATGGTTGTAGAAGCAATGCCGACGATTTTAAATATGCTGGATCGTAATGATGCAGCCAAAGCAGAGCGCTATTTAAAGAAACATCAAGTAGAACTACTATTGAATGCACCAATCGTGGAAGTAGCGAAAGACCATATCAAGTTAAAAGATGGTCGTCAGATTCCTACCCACACATTGATCTGGACAGCTGGTGTCAAAGGAACTTCTGATGCTGCTGATTTTGGCTTAGAGTCCGCTCGTGGTCAACGTTTGGTAGCGAATGAATATATGCAGGCAAAAGGATATGAAGATAAAAACATCTATATTATCGGAGACTTGGTTTTCTATGAAGAATTTCCTGGAATACCAACGCCACAAATCGTTCAAGCGGCTGAACAAACAGGTCATACAGCAGCAGCCAATATCGTAGCTGCCATCAAAGGCGGCGAAAAGCATAAGTTTAAAGGAAACTATCAAGGTTTCATGGTATCGATCGGTGCCAAATGGGGCGTTGCCAATTTATTTGATAAGATCCATTTAAGTGGTTTCTTAGCGATTGTGATGAAACACATCGTCAATTTGAAATATTTCTTTGATATTCGTTCTGGCTATTATATGTTCCAATACATGATGCACGAATTCTTCCATATCAAAGACGATCGTAATGTGACACGTGGCCATTCTTCCCGTTATGGAAATGTCTTATGGAGTGTGCCTTTACGAGTGTTCTATGGTCTGGTTTGGTTTATCGAAGCCTTCAAAAAAATTGTTGGTGATGGGCAAGTGTTGAAACCAAGTACTTGGTTTGGTGAAGGTTCATGGTTTACAGGTAACAGCGTGTTCCCTTGGACTTGGGAATACAATGTGACCGATGTAGCAAGTGGGGCTTCCGCTGCTGGCGATGCAACAACAGCAGCTACTGGTGCAGCAACCAGTGGTGCAGGAGAAGCTGCGACACAAGCTACTCACTTTGGTCTAAGTTATGCTTATGGTGAACAGCCTATGGCCGTGATTGAAAAATCACCAGACTGGTTCACGAAAATGATGCAAGTGATCATGCCAAATAATGATGTAGCAATGTTTTTCCAAAAATTCATGGTATTCTTTGAAATTGCTTTAGCACTCGCTTTGATTGCTGGTTTATTTACCTGGTTATGTAGTGCAACGACCATTGTTTTAGTGATTACTTTCTGTCTATCTGGAATGTTCTACTGGGTAAACATCTGGTTTATCTTTGTTGCTTTTGCATTGATGAACGGTTCAGGTCGTGCAATTGGTCTTGATCGCTGGGTGATTCCATGGTTACAAAAAACACTAGGCAATTGGTGGTATGGGAGACCTAAATCCCGATATGGATCAAAATAAAAAATTAGCCTAGAGCTTAAACTGAACAATTTGAGAATAATGGCTGATTGAAGAAAGTTCTGGGGAAACCTAGGACTTTCTTTTGTTTCATGCTAAAATTGGAGAACAGTTCAGCAAGAGGAGGCGTGCGAAAAGATGAAAGAATTTATCAAGAAAAGTTTGCTTAAACCTTGGGATATTTTCATTATCGTTCTTTTGATTGCTCTTTCTTTTTTACCCATCATCGTATTTAGTTATCAACAAGACAATGTAGCTCCTGATAAAGAAGCTGTACTACGCGTTGATGGTGATGAAATCAAAACCTTCCCATTAGTAGCTGGGAGTAAAAAATATACGTATACTTATGAAGATCCACATGGTGATTATAATTTAATCGAAGTTGATGGCGACAAGATACGCATAAAAGAAGCAGATTGTGGCGATCAGATTTGTGTGAGACGAGGGTGGGCTTCTAAGAATGGCGAAACGATTGTTTGCTTGCCTCATAAATTAGTGATCGAGGTTCGGTCAACAGATGGGAGTGACAAAGATGGTCTGATCTATTAGGCTATCCACACCATGACAAAATTACAAAAAATGATTTATATATCTTTACTAGTGGCGCAAGGAGTCATCATTGGATTAATTGAGAACATGATCCCATATCCTTTTTCATTTGCTCCTGGAGCAAAATTAGGACTTGCTAATTTGATTACCATTGTAGCGATTTTTACGATGAAAAAACGGGATAGTTTTTTATTGTTATGGCTTCGCCTATTTTTAACAACTTTGTTAGGTGGGACGATCTCTACCTTTCTTTATAGTATGAGTGGCGCGTTACTCAGCTATGTAGGAATGCTGTTAGTGAAACAGTTAGGTCCTAAGCGAGTCAGTATTATTGGAATCAGTGCAACAGGTGGCTTTATGCATAATGTCGGACAACTAGTGATGGCTTCGTTCATTGCTCAATCATGGACAGTCATGTTATATCTGCCGATTCTATCTTTCCTAGGTATTCTGTCTGGAATTGCGATCGGGATTGCAGCCAATTATTTGTTGCAACATGTACGTACATTACAACTTTTTCAAAGAGACTATGAGAAAGAACAAAAAGAGAAATGGCAACCGCTTTTTTTGAAAAAATAATGGTTATACAAGGAGTTTTTTTATGAAGCTACATCCAATGTGGAGTGAGTATCCAACTTTGAAAAACGAATTAAACGAGACGTTGAAAAAGATGGAAGATGTTGTCCGCTTAAAGAACAAGCCAGTCGAACAAGCAATCAAAGAGACGATTCATGCGGGAGGTAAACTGCTAAGACCTGCCTATCAATTGCTCTTTTCTCAATTTGGTCCAGAACAAGATCGTGAAAAGGCGATTGCGCTAGCTGCTTCGATCGAAATGCTTCATACCGCTACATTGATCCATGATGATATCGTTGATGAGGCAGATGTTCGACGTGGTCAGCCTAATTTACGTGGTCGATTTGGGAATACGGTAGCCGTTTATGCAGGAGACTATTTATTTGTTTGCTGTTTCAAATTACTTTCAAATTATTCTAATTCGCTAAAGAGCTTACAATCTAATTCTCGGAGTATGGAAAAAGTATTAGATGGTGAGCTTGGACAAATGGACGACCGTTACAATTATCATTTAACTGTGCCGGAGTATTTAGAAAACATCTCAGGGAAAACGGCCGAACTCTTTCAATTAAGTTGTTCAGTCGGAGCTTATGAAAGTGGAATGAATGAACGGTTTGCTCGAAAAGCAGGTTCAATCGGTTTAGCTGTCGGGATGGCGTTTCAGATCATTGACGATATCCTGGATTACACGAAAGATGCGGTCGATATCGGTAAACCAGTATTAGAAGATATGCGTCAAGGCGTGTATTCTCTACCATTGATTTACGCATTACAAACAGATAAAAAAGCAGAATTGATTGCATACTTGGATAAAAAAACTGAGTTGACACAAGAGGAAGCAGAAAGTGTTCGTCAGATTGTCAGGGAAGTCAATGGTGTGACAAAAGCCAAAAAATTAGCGGAAGATTACACAAAAAAAGCCTTAAAGGAAATTAGTAAGCTCCCTGATACAGCCTTTGATACACGTGAGATTCTTTTGTCAGTTACTGAGTTGATTTTAGATAGGGAAAATTAAAGAAAAATACCATAAATCAGCCGCTACAATGGCATATTCTATTTCAAGAATCAAGAAGTAAAAAGAGTAGGCATGTGATGGTTGAACTTGAGAACCTTATTGTTGAGGAATTGCTTCTTGAACGCCGTTTATTCGTTTTTAGATATACCAGAAGAGATTGAGGAAAGTTTTGGCTCAGTCTCTTTTTTATTTTAGAAAAATATTGGATCTATTTCAATCACGTTACTTCTTTATTTGGAAGATCGGTCTAAAGTTTATTCTTTAATTTTACCAATTTTTTTTATTTTTAGAAAAAATAGTTGTCAAAGAGTATTGAGAAGAAAGTATGCTAATAATAGATGCCAGTGAAATCAGAGGACTTTGCTGTTGCAGTCTGAAATTTACTTAACTTTAGGCATGTACTTATAAGTGAGACTTTGTATACACAGAAAGTCGCTATCTGTATAAAAGGAGGGATCAGACTATAGGTTACAATCTTTAACTGACTATTCGTAGTTTTGGGGGAAACGACGAATAGAATTTTGAATAACATTCAGCCGGTTTTCTATTTGGGAAATCGGTTTTTTTATAACTGGATGACAAATCCAAAAGATAAGAGTGAAAAAAAGAAATTTTAACGTGTATTATTCATTAAAACAACTATTTTGCGAAACAATCTTTCCTAATTTTGAAAATAATTGTTCTGGACCAAGACTAAAAATATGTTATATTCACTAGTGAAGAAATACAATTAGAAAGGAAGATGTTGAGTGAAAAAACGATTAACAACGGATTTAACCAGAGTAGATGTAAATAAGATTTTAACCCGAATGATCAGTAAAAAAAATCATTTCTCATTTGAAGATATTGAAAAAGAATGTCAAAAACCGTTAACCACGGCGGATAAATTTCTAATTAGGACACTTGTTGTCAAAAAATTTAAGCTGAATGTAGAATATCTTTCATCTAATCAGTTAAAATTTTATCGTGTAAACAAAGAAGCGTGTTTGTAAGTCCTTTTTGTACATAATAAAATTAAAAATGTTGCAATACCATACAAAATAACACAGACCTTAAAGAATAAGGTAAGATAGAACCAGAAAGAGAAAAGGAGGAGAGCTAGGAAAGAAAAAGTGTTGTTGTGTATGGATCAAGAAGCAGCATGTTTGATTGAACAAGATTTTGGGGAAATCCGTTTAATGAAACATTATATATTGGGGAAGCGACAAATAGTAAGTAGAAGTCATACTTATATGACAGAATAGCATCAGAAAAACAAACCTTTTATAGGTGGAAGTTTGTCTGTGGCTTTTGATTGAAACATTCGATACATCAGATCAATGATATTGCAGTTGTATAAAAAAGCACATAGAGGTTTAAAAATTGTGTAGCATTTTTGTTATGAACAGCAATAGCACATAGAATAACAACTTCATTTTACAACTCGCTAAATGAAGGGGCTATGAAGTATTCTGCGAGATCACATAAAAAAGGAACCACCATTGATGAAGAAAGGGATGGGCATTTTTGCCCATCCCTTTCTTTTTGACTTACTCAATGGAGGTTAAACTAATTTCGCCAGAAAAAAGAGTGAGAAATTGGTCTTCTATTTGTACGATCAACTCTCCATGTTCTCCGATTTCTTTAGCAATCCCAGTATAATGCTGCCCTTTTTGGGTAAATTGTACTTTTTTTCCAAGAACGAAAGACTTTTCACGATAAAGTGTTAAGTATTCGTCTGTGGGTTCTGAAAGATAGTGAAAGAAATTTTTCCAAATTTGACTAATCAATTGATTCCGTGTGATGGATTTCTGACCATCAGGGAAAAGAGACGTTGCTTTCTTTTGAATTGCTTCAGGAAACTGTTTTTGCGGGATGGAAAAATTTAGACCAATGCCAATAATGATCGAACTGATCCCGCCAGTTTCCATGTCACTGATTGCTTCAGATAAAATCCCGCTAATTTTTTTTCCATTTAAATAAAGATCATTGACCCATTTGATCGAAGGGTCTTTTTTAGTCAATTCTTGAATGGCTTTCACGCATGCACTTGCTGCAATAACTGTATACTGGGGCAATTCATCAAATCGTTGATTGGGATGGATCAATAAGCTCATATAAATACCTTGTCCAGGGGCTGCAAAAAAAGGACGTCCAAATCGGCCGTGTGCCTGTTCTTGGGTATCGGCGATAAAAAGAGCGGGTCCGATTTCTTTGGTTGCCGCAAGTTTAGCATCTTTCATCGTAGATTCTGATCGTTCTTGTACCGACACCGTCAAATCTGGTATCCAAGGTTCTAATGCTTGGCGAATTTCTTGGGCATCTAACACATCAGAAGGAAGATAACGGTACCCCTTAGCTTGATGCTCAAAATGATAACCTGTTTTTTCTAATTCTTTGATTGCTTTCCAAATACTGGTACGTGACACTTGTAATTGCTGTGCCATTTTTTCACCTGATAAAAAATCAGGAGATTCTTTTAATAGTTGGAGTACTTTATCTTTTGTCGTCATCCATTGCAACTCCTTTCATGTAGTATTGTATCAATAAGAAAGCAGAAAACAAATGAGAAATTTGTCAGTTGTTATGGAAGCGACAGCAGATGATTGCTAACTTAAAAGTACTTGGTCGTCTTTCAATGCAGCGCCACTATTTTGTTTGAACATTTCTAGTAGCTGAGGGACAGTCAAATGTTGTTTTTCTGCCTGTTGAATATCCACGACGATTTGCCCTTGGTGTAGCATGATCAATCGATTTCCGTAGCGGATGGCATCTTCCATATCATGGGTGACCATGAAAGCCGTCAAGTGCTGTTCGCTAATTAATTTGTCCGTTAGTTCCATCACTGTTTTTGAAGTTGCCGGGTCGAGGGCTGCAGTATGTTCATCTAATAAAATCAATTCAGGACGTTGTAAAGTAGCCATTAATAACGTGATCGCTTGACGCTGTCCTCCAGAAAGCAAGCCGATTTCAGTGGTCAAACGATTTTCTAACCCAAGATTCAAGCGTGCGAGATGTTCCTTGAAGAAGGAACGATCTTGCGGCTTGACTCCTCGGAAAAAGCCTCGTTTTTTGCCACGTTTCATTGCTAGTGCTAAATTTTCTTCCACCGTCAATCGGACAGCAGTGCCTAATTTAGGGTCTTGAAAGACACGACTGATTTCTTTGGAGCGAGCAACCACTGACTTTTTGGTGATATCTTTGCCATTCAATAAAATCTTCCCTTGATCCACTGGAAAAGAACCAGCAATACTGTTCAATAGTGTCGATTTACCTGCACCATTTCCGCCAATAATTGTTACGAAATCACCTTGTTTCAATGAGAGATTAACTCCTTTTAGCACATGGTTTTCATTGATGGTTCCTTTTTCAAACGTATGGTGGATAGATTGAAGTGTTAAAACATCAGTCATTGATAGATCCTCCTTTTGCTTTCGTACGCTTAGGTAACTTTAATTTTTGTTGGATTTGTGGAAAAGATAAACAGATAACCAGAACAAGTGCAGAAGCTAATTTTGAATCGCTTGGTTGAACGTCCAACTCAAAAACTAACGCTAAGATAAAACGATAGATCACGGCGCCTAAAATAATTGTCAATAATCGAAGAAGCAATGGTTGGTTTCGAAAGAGGACTTCAGCGATGATGATTGAAGCCAAGCCAATCACGATCGTACCGATCCCAGAGTTTAAATCAGCAAAGCCATTGTTTTGTGCAAGCAATGAACCAGATAGAGCAATACAGCCATTTGAAATCATATACCCAATGATTTTCATCGTATCGGTGTTGATGCCATTTGCTTCACTCATTGCTAAATTATCGCCAGTCGCTCGAATCGCCAACCCCGTTTCTGTCCGTAAAAATAAAACAAGCAACGTGACAACAATCAATGCGACAAGTAAGCCAGCAATCAATACAGCATTTTCTTTTGAAACACCGAGTGATTCTGCCCATGTAAAGACGTTTTTTTGTCCTAACAAAGAAAGATTAGGTGCGCCCATGATCCGTGAGGTAACGGAATATAAGCCAGTCATCGTGATGATTCCAGCTAGAAGTGCCGGAATTTTAAGTTTGGTATGGAGCAGTCCTGAAACTAAGCCAGCTGCTGCGCCTCCTAAAAATCCTAAGAGGCAAGCAACGATTGGGGAAAGTCCATTAGTGATACTGACAGCAGCAATCCCAGCACCTAAAGGGAAACTGCCTTCAGCTGTTAAATCAGCAATATCCAGAATACGAAAAGTAAGGAAGACACCGATTGCCAGTAGTGCCCAAAGCACGCCTTGTGAAGCAGAAGATAAAAAGATACTTATTAAATTAGTCATGATTGTCCTCCTGTAAAATTATTCAGTCTCTTTGATTGTTGTTGGATCGATCCCAAGGGCTTTTGCCATGTCTTTATTGACATATAAGGAAAGATCATCTGCTGATTCAACCGGTAATTCACTCGGTTTTTTGCCAGCTAAGATCTTGGCAGCCATTTCACCTGTTTGTCGTCCTAATTCTTCATAATCAATCCCAACAGTCGCTAAGCCACCTTCTTTGACTTGATCCACGGAACCAGCAACGATCGGTGTTTTTGTTTCTTTGGCTACTTCACCGATAACGCTAGCAGCACTGGCGAATGTATTATCCGTTGGGATGTAGATACCGTCGACATCTTTGGCTAAACTTTTTGTCACTTGTTGAACATCATTGGTGGAGTTTGCCGTCAATACTTTGACTTTCACTCCGGCTTTTTTCAATGTTTTCTCGGCTAAGTCTCCTTGGATTTTGGAATTTGCTTCCCCGTTGTTGTACATGATCCCGATCGTTTTTGCTTTTGGCACGATCTGTAATAATAGTTCGATTTGTTTTTCGATCGGTACCATATCCGTTGTACCAGTCACATTTCCACCAGGTTTGTCATTAGAAGAAACTAAGTGTGCTTTTTCTAAGTCGGTAACTGCTGTCACTGTAATAGGAATCGTAGTTGTTTCATTAAGGAGTGATTGCGCAGCTGGAGTTGCAATCCCTAATAATAAGTCGGGTTGGTCTTTCACTAATTTTTCACTCATACTTTTTAGATTGTCTTGATTGTTTTGCGCATTTTGATAGTTGATTGTTAAATTGTCGCCTTCTTTATAGCCATTTTCTGCTAACCCTTCTTTGAACCCTTTATATGTAGCATCTAATGAATTGTGTTGAACCAGTTGTAAAACACCGATTGTTTTCGAGTCATCCGATTTTGCTGAGGAACTATTTGCAGTTCCACATCCACCAAGTGCTAGTAATAATGTTGCGCCTAATCCGATCAATAAATTTTTTTTCATTTCTTTTTCCTCCTTCAATTTTGAAAACAAAAAATCCATTTAGACAAAACGTCTAAATGGATTGAGTATCGAAAGAGTATGTAAGTAAGAAATCGTGATTACTTTGTACTTTTCGCTTAGCCACTTAACGTAATGTCTACGTGGCTTTTGCGTAATACAAAGTTCTTTAGCCATCATAGATACAAACCAGTTGTTTGGTGTTTGTATCCATAATTCATGAATACAAACCTATCTAAAGTAGCTAAAGTAAAAGTTATTCAATTGTGTCGGGATAAGTTGTATATTCGGTTTTTGCATAAATAAATCCTCCACAAATAATAAATTTTCCTAAGTATAGTGGAGATGTAAGGGGGTTGTCAAGACGAACATTCAGAAAATTCTCAAAATCCATGAATGTTTATTCGATATATTATAGTAAGAAAAGTTTAAGAAAAAATGATGAAAAGAGGAGGGAAACGCCAGGAAGTGTTGACTTTTATGAAAAAAGAGTGTAATATATGAAGTTGCAAAAACTATCTGATGAAGTAAAGGCAGAAACGAAATATTGTCCGTTTCGGCTTTATAATAAGGAAACAAAAATAGAAGCGCATGAAGAAATGGTTTCAAAAGAATGCTCTATTTTTGGTTTTTTTTTGCCTAAAAGCCGCAAAAAATGTCTATTGTTATCTAAATATAATATTTTTAATATTATTGTAACAATTGATCGGGTAGTCTTTTTGAATGACATTTTAGAGGGGTGAAGAGCTTGGCTGGACACGTAGTAAAGTACGGAAAACATCGCGAACGTAGAAGTTTCGCACGAATCAGTGAAGTGTTGGAATTACCAAATTTGATCGAAATTCAAACAGACTCTTACCAATGGTTCCTAGATGAAGGAC
The DNA here is from genome assembly GCF_040887425.1 of Enterococcus sp. C53. Taxonomy (NCBI): domain Bacteria; kingdom Bacillati; phylum Bacillota; class Bacilli; order Lactobacillales; family Enterococcaceae; genus Enterococcus; species Enterococcus sp. C53. Next base: position 130,104 of record NZ_JBFOFT010000008.1, on the reverse strand, counting down.
TAAGAGAAATGTTTGAAGACATTTTGCCAATTGATGACTTCAATGGCAATCTATCTTTGGAATTTGTGGATTATGAATTGAAAGAACCTAAGTATACGGTAGCAGAAGCACGCGCACATGATGCAAATTACTCTGCACCATTACATGTAACGTTACGTCTAACAAACCGTGAGACAGGTGAAATCAAAGCGCAAGAAGTCTTCTTCGGTGATTTCCCATTAATGACTGAACAAGGAACATTCATTATCAACGGAGCAGAACGAGTAATCGTTTCTCAGTTAGTGCGTTCACCTGGTGTGTACTTCCATGGAAAAGTAGACAAAAACGGAAAAGAAGGTTTCGGTTCAACTGTGATCCCGAACCGTGGTGCATGGTTAGAAATGGAAACTGATGCAAAAGATATTTCTTACGTACGTATTGATCGTACCCGTAAGATTCCTTTGACTGTGTTAGTTCGTGCCCTAGGGTTTGGATCGGATGATACGATCTTTGAAATCTTTGGTGACAGTGAAACGTTACGTAATACAGTTGAAAAAGACTTGCACAAAAATGCAAGTGATTCAAGAACAGAAGAAGGATTAAAAGACGTTTACGAACGTCTACGTCCAGGCGAGCCTAAGACAGCCGATAGTTCTCGGAACTTATTGAATGCTCGTTTCTTCGATCCAAAACGCTACGACTTAGCCAACGTTGGTCGTTATAAAGTAAATAAAAAATTAGACTTGAAAACACGTCTATTGAACTTAACATTAGCAGAAACATTGGTTGATCCAGAAACTGGTGAAATCATCGTTGAAAAAGGAACTGTGTTGACTCACCAAGTGATGGAAACATTAGCACCTTTCATTGATAATGGATTGAATTCAGTGACTTACTATCCATCAGAAGATGGTGTTGTGACTGATCCAATGACTGTTCAAGTAATCAAAGTCTTTTCACCAAAAGACCCAGAACGTGAAGTGAATGTGATTGGTAATGGTTATCCAGAATCAGCTGTGAAAACTGTTCGTCCGGCAGACATCATCGCATCAATGAGTTATTTCTTAAACTTGATGGAAGGGATCGGCAACGTGGACGATATCGACCACTTAGGAAACCGTCGTATCCGTTCAGTCGGTGAATTACTGCAAAACCAATTCCGTATCGGTTTAGCTCGGATGGAACGTGTTGTACGTGAAAGAATGTCGATCCAAGATACAGAAACATTGACACCACAACAATTGATCAACATCCGTCCAGTGGTTGCAAGTATCAAAGAATTCTTCGGTTCTTCTCAGTTGTCTCAGTTCATGGATCAAACGAACCCACTTGGGGAATTGACACACAAACGTCGTCTTTCAGCCTTAGGACCTGGTGGTTTGACTCGTGACCGAGCTGGTTATGAAGTTCGTGACGTTCACTATTCTCACTATGGCCGTATGTGTCCGATTGAAACGCCTGAAGGACCAAATATCGGGTTGATCAATAGTTTATCTAGCTATGCGAAAGTTAATAAATTTGGATTTATCGAAACTCCTTACCGTCGTGTTGATCGTGAAACTGGTCGTGTAACGGATCAAATCGACTATCTAACAGCTGACATCGAAGACCACTACATCGTTGCCCAAGCAAATAGCCCATTAAATGAAGATGGTACTTTTGCACAAGACGTTGTTATGGCTCGTGCGCAAAGTGAAAACTTAGAAGTTTCAATCGATAAAGTCGATTATATGGACGTATCACCTAAACAAGTAGTTGCGGTAGCGACAGCATGTATTCCTTTCTTGGAAAACGATGACTCCAACCGTGCCTTGATGGGTGCCAACATGCAGCGTCAAGCAGTGCCATTGATCAATCCACAAGCACCATGGGTTGGTACGGGTATGGAATATAAATCAGCTCATGACTCAGGAGCTGCTTTGCTATGTAAACATGATGGTGTCGTTGAATTTGTGGATGCCTCTGAGATTCGTGTTCGTCGTGACAACGGTGCATTAGATAAATACGCTGTAACAAAATTCCGTCGTTCAAACTCAGGAACAAGCTACAACCAACGCCCAATCGTTCATTTAGGCGAAAAAGTTGAAAAAGGCGATACTTTAGCAGATGGACCTTCAATGGAACAAGGTGAAATGGCGCTAGGACAAAACGTTTTAGTTGGTTTCATGACTTGGGAAGGTTACAACTATGAAGATGCGATCATCATGAGCCGTCGTCTTGTAAAAGATGATGTCTATACTTCGATCCACATCGAAGAATATGAATCAGAAGCTCGTGATACAAAATTAGGACCTGAAGAAATTACTCGTGAAATCCCTAACGTTGGGGAAGATGCTTTGAAAGATCTAGACGAGATGGGTATTATCCGTATCGGTGCGGAAGTCCAAGATGGTGACTTGCTAGTTGGTAAAGTAACACCAAAAGGGGTAACCGAATTATCCGCTGAAGAACGTCTTTTACATGCGATCTTTGGTGAAAAAGCTCGTGAAGTCCGTGATACTTCATTACGTGTACCACATGGTGGTGGCGGGATCGTCCACGACGTAAAAATCTTTACTCGTGAAGCCGGCGATGAATTATCACCAGGCGTAAACATGCTTGTACGTGTGTATATCGTTCAAAAACGTAAAATCCATGAAGGAGATAAGATGGCCGGACGTCATGGTAATAAAGGGGTTGTATCCCGTATCATGCCGGAAGAAGATATGCCATTCTTACCAGATGGAACACCAATCGATATCATGTTGAATCCTTTAGGGGTGCCATCACGGATGAATATCGGACAAGTATTGGAATTGCATTTAGGGATGGCTGCTCGTCAGTTAGGTATCCATGTTGCAACACCAGTATTTGATGGTGCAAGTGATGAGGATGTTTGGGAAACGGTTCGTGAAGCTGGTATGGCTAGCGATGCGAAAACCATCCTTTATGACGGACGTACAGGTGAACCATTTGACGGCCGAGTGTCTGTCGGTGTCATGTACATGATCAAACTTGCTCACATGGTCGATGATAAATTGCATGCTCGTTCAATCGGACCTTACTCATTGGTTACACAACAACCATTGGGTGGTAAAGCACAATTTGGTGGACAACGTTTTGGTGAAATGGAAGTTTGGGCTTTGGAAGCTTACGGTGCCGCTTATACCTTACAAGAAATCTTGACATACAAATCAGATGATGTAGTTGGTCGTGTGAAAACTTATGAAGCGATCGTCAAAGGCGAACCAATTCCAAAACCAGGTGTACCAGAATCATTCCGAGTATTAGTAAAAGAATTACAATCACTAGGATTAGACATGCGTGTCTTGGATATCAAAGATTCTGAAATCGAACTCCGTGATATGGATGACGAAGATGATGATTTGATCACTGTAGATGCTTTGACAAAATTTGCTGAACAGCAAACAGCCAAAGAATTAGAAAAGAAAGCTGCTGAACAAGTGGAAGATGAAAGACAAGATATCATCCAAAACTTTGAAACCGCAGAAGATAACTTAGACTAATCCGGTCTATGAGCTGTAAGGCGGTCGATGATCAGCCGCCTTGCGGTTTTGCCATTAAACGAAATGGAGGGAACCCCTTTTGATCGATGTAAATAAATTCGAAAGTATGCAAATAGGTTTGGCTTCTCCCGAAAAAATCAGAAGCTGGTCTTATGGTGAAGTAAAAAAACCTGAGACGATTAACTATCGTACCTTAAAACCTGAACGCGAAGGGTTGTTCTGTGAGCGGATTTTTGGTCCTACGAAAGACTGGGAATGTGCCTGCGGAAAATACAAACGTATCCGTTATAAAGGAATCGTTTGTGACCGATGCGGTGTTGAAGTGACACGTTCAAAAGTTCGTCGTGAACGTATGGGTCACATTGAATTAGCAGCACCTGTTTCACATATCTGGTACTTTAAAGGAATTCCTTCTCGTATGGGACTTGTTTTAGACATGAGTCCTCGTGCCTTAGAAGAAATCATTTATTTTGCTTCATATGTGGTTATCGAACCAGGAAACACCAACTTAGAGAAAAAACAATTGTTGACAGAACGTGAATACCGCGAAAAACGTGAACAATATGGACAAGAATTCCAAGCAGCAATGGGTGCAGAAGCAATCAAACAATTACTAGACAGTGTTGATTTAGATGCTGAAGCAGCTGAATTGAAAGAAGAATTGAAATCTGCCCAAGGGCAAAAACGGACTCGTGCGATCCGCCGTTTGGACATTTTAGAAGCTTTCCGTGCTTCAGGAAATGAACCAAGTTGGATGGTTATGGACGTTATTCCAGTTATTCCACCAGATTTACGACCAATGGTGCAATTAGAAGGTGGACGTTTTGCAACAAGTGATTTGAATGATCTTTACCGTCGAGTAATCAACCGTAATAACCGTTTGAAACGCTTGTTAGATTTGAATGCTCCAGGAATCATCGTCCAAAACGAAAAACGGATGTTACAAGAAGCTGTTGATGCGTTGATCGATAATGGTCGTCGTGGCCGTCCAGTTACTGGACCAGGTAACCGTCCATTGAAATCTCTTTCTCACATGTTGAAAGGGAAACAAGGTCGTTTCCGTCAAAACTTACTTGGTAAACGTGTTGACTATTCAGGACGTTCCGTTATCGTTGTAGGACCTTTCTTGAAAATGTATCAATGTGGATTGCCAAAAGAAATGGCGATCGAACTATTTAAACCATTCGTGATGCGTGAATTGGTTCAACGTGAACTAGCTTCTAACATCAAAAATGCGAAACGTAAAATCGAACGTCAAGAAGACGAAGTTTGGGATGTCTTGGAAGACGTAATCAAAGAACACCCAGTATTACTTAACCGGGCACCTACGCTACACAGACTTGGTATCCAAGCATTTGAACCTGTTTTAGTGCAAGGCCGTGCGATTCGTTTGCACCCACTTGTATGTGAAGCTTATAATGCCGACTTTGATGGAGACCAAATGGCCGTTCACGTACCATTGAACGAAGAAGCACAAGCGGAAGCACGTATGTTGATGCTAGCTGCTCAAAACATCTTGAATCCAAAAGACGGTAAACCAGTTGTAACACCTTCCCAAGATATGGTTTTAGGTAACTACTACCTAACAATGGAAGAAGAAGGTCGTGAAGGCGAAGGAATGGTCTTCCGTGACCAAAACGAAGCTGTGATCGCATGGCGTAACGGCTACGTTCATTTACACTCACGTATCGGTGTGAACCCTAATTCATTAGGTGAAAAACCATTTACTGACTGGCAAAAAGAACGTACGATGATTACAACTGTTGGTAAGATCATCTTTAATGAGATCATGCCTCCAGAGTTCCCTTACTTGAATGAACCAACAGACTTCAACTTAACGGTACAAACACCGGATAAATATTTTGTTGAAGCAGGTACAGATATTCCTGCGCATATCAAAGAGCAAGAATTAGTCTTACCATTCAAGAAGAAAAATCTAGGAAATATCATTGCGGAAGTCTTCAAACGTTTCAAAGTAACTGAAACTTCTAAGATGCTTGACCGAATGAAAGACTTAGGGTATAAACATTCTACACATGCTGGTATCACAGTAGGTATCGCAGATATCAGTGTACTGAATGAAAAACAAGGAATCATTGAAAATGCCCATAAACAAGTTGAAACAATTACAAAACAATTCCGTCGTGGATTGATTACTGATGACGAACGTTATGAACGAGTAATCGCTGTTTGGAATGCTGCTAAAGATAGCATCCAACAAAAACTGATGGAAGGGTTAGAAGCGAAAAACCCAATCTTCATGATGTCTGACTCTGGGGCCCGTGGTAACATCTCCAACTTTACTCAGCTTGCTGGTATGCGTGGACTGATGGCTGCTCCGAATGGTCGAATCATGGAATTACCGATCATCTCAAACTTCCGTGAAGGACTTTCTGTCTTAGAAATGTTTATCTCTACTCACGGGGCTCGTAAAGGGATGACCGATACTGCCTTGAAGACAGCCGATTCAGGTTACTTGACTCGTCGTTTAGTTGACGTTGCCCAAGACGTTATTATTCGTGAAGAAGATTGCGGAACAGACCGCGGTCTTGAAATCCAAGCGATTCGTGAAGGAAACGAAATCATTGAATCATTAGAAGATCGTTTGATCGGTCGTTACACGCGTAAAGAAGTACGTGATCCAGAAACGAACGAATTGATCATCGCTGGTAACCAATTGATTTCAGAAGATATTGCAAAACAAATCGTGGATGCAGGTGTGGAAACTGTCACAATCCGTTCTGTCTTCACATGTAACACAAAACATGGTGTCTGCAAACACTGTTATGGACGTAACTTGGCAACTGGATCTGACGTTGAAGTTGGTGAAGCAGTTGGTACGATCGCAGCTCAATCAATCGGAGAACCAGGTACTCAGTTGACAATGCGTACCTTCCATACCGGTGGGGTAGCCGGAGACGATATCACTCAAGGTCTTCCTCGTGTCCAAGAAATTTTTGAAGCACGTAATCCTAAAGGGCAAGCAGTGATCACCGAAGTAACTGGTGACGTCATCGATATCTCAGAAGATGCTTCAACTCGTACAAAAGAAGTAACAATCAAAGGGAAAACCGACACACGTACGTATACTGTTCCTTATACAGCACGTATGAAAGTCGCTGAAGGCGATATGATCCACCGTGGTGCACCATTAACGGAAGGTTCAATCGATCCTAAACAATTGTTACAAGTTCGTGATGTATTATCAGTTGAAAACTACTTGCTGCGCGAAGTACAACGTGTATACCGTATGCAAGGGGTAGAAATCGGCGATAAACATATCGAAGTAATGGTTCGACAAATGTTACGTAAAGTCCGTGTAATGGATCCAGGGGATACTGATATCTTACCAGGTACATTGATGGATATTGCTGACTTCAAAGACCAAAACTACAATACATTGGTAGCTGGAGGCGTACCTGCAACATCTCGCCCAGTCCTACTAGGTATTACAAAAGCATCATTAGAAACAAACAGCTTCTTATCTGCTGCATCCTTCCAAGAAACAACTCGTGTCTTGACTGATGCTGCGATCCGAGGTAAAAAAGATCCACTTCTTGGTTTGAAAGAAAATGTTATCATCGGTAAAATCATCCCAGCTGGTACTGGTATGGCTCGTTACCGTAACATGGAACCAAAAGAAGTCGGTGTTGCAAGTGAAAATGTTTATAGTATTTCAGACATCGAAGCACAAATGGCTGCAGAAGATGCAATGAATGAACAAACAAAATAATGTGACACCAAACAGAGCTAAGATGAACATCTTAGCTCTGTTTTTTTGTCGTGCTAAAGTTGATAGAAACAAACGAAATTGAGAATTTGTTCATTACGGACGAGCATTTTTTCTTATTTTTGTACTTATATAAAAAATTAGTTCCGTGAATCATTGAATTGCTTAGTGAAACTTGCTAAAGGTTGCTGTGCTAGATCACTTTTGTTCATCGTTCAGGTAAAACTGCTATGTAGGGGCGGATGGGTTGAGATTTTTTCAGATAATAAGCGATACATGATCGAATGTGAACCAAATGTTTCAGTAAGTGATGTGAGTGCTTGTTGGGACGAAGGATGTGTGGTATTGAGAATCAATTTTTCAAGTAGATTTTTTGGGTTGTCTTGATCTACTAGCGTACCAGAATTCTTTACTGACTTACTTGGTAAAATTTGTTGAATTTTATCAGTGAAATTATTTTTTTTGGCATAACGTGCCATCCTGCAGTTAAAAATTTTAGCGGTTGTTAATTCAAAATCTGTGGAAAAGTATAATATAAAAGAACTATCCACAAGGAAAAAGAAAAACCGTTTATTCTCTATTGTGGAAAAAACAGTTGAGAGGGAAAAGAAAGTTATCCACAAAAGAGAAAGGAAATAGGAAAAATTGATAAAAATACCGGGAGGGGGTAAAATGATTATTTCTTTCAATAAATGTAAAAAATGTGAGAACAATAAATGGCGTTTAGGTTTAAGTCCTAGGAGTATTGTATATACTTTTAAATAGATGGATAAAAAAATCAAATCAATGAAAAGATTAGTAAAAAAGAAAATACTGCAATACTCTATCTTAATAAAGCAAGCAGGTAAGTATAGGAGTATCGATTCTTTGTTTATTCGTTTCGAAGGTAAGCAAAACAGTATCACCCTTTTATAAATCAAGGTATGATGAAAGACAAAGGGGGATTTTATATGACGAAAAAAGCAGTTTTTGCAGGTGGTTGTTTTTGGTGCATGGTCAAACCTTTTGAAACACAGCCAGGAATCATAGCAGTAACCTCTGGCTATACGGGAGGACATGTCCCAAATCCTACCTATGAACAAGTAACCACAGGAACGACAGGTCATACGGAAGCGGTAGAAATCGAGTATGATCCGTCTCTGGTTTCTTATGAACAGTTAGTCGAAATCTACTGGCAACAAACAGACCCAACGGATGCTTTCGGTCAATTTGCTGATCGCGGAGACTCTTATCGACCGGTCATTTATTATAGCGATGAAGAAGAACGTGAAATCGCTGAAGCATCAAAGAAACAACTACAAGAAAGTGGTCGATTCGATCGTCCGATTGTCACAAAAATCGAACCCCGAAGTGAGTTTTATCCCGCTGAGGAGTATCATCAAGACTATTATAAGAAGAACAAAGTCCACTATAATCTTTACCGAGAAGGGTCTGGACGAGGGAGTTTTTTACGAAAACATTGGTCTGGAAAATAAGACATATTGCATTTTGAAGAATTTCAGTTAGGGATAAAAGCTGGCTATGCTTTGGCTTGCTGTGAATTTAGTGGTTTTTATAATTTTTAGGTAAAGTTATCTAAGTGTCAATGGATCGGCCATCTGGTTGATCCATTTTTTTATAAATCAAGGTTCATTATCGTTTGTTGAATGACAGCAAGCAGAAAAGATACTAAGCTATCAAAAGCGTACGTAATGAGGCAAATAAGCGAAGTCCGTCAAATCATCATCAGTTAAAAGGATCGCATCGTTGATAACCAATAAATAGACAACTAAATTACCACACATGAAGGAGAAAAAGTGCGACACTCAAAAAAGGTACAAAAGGTACTCTTTTAGATTTTTTATCGTGAGAGAGAAAAATAAAGAAAAAAAGTAATCCCAATAAACTAGCAAGAAAGAGGAGTTGCATCAGTTGATTGAGAGTTAGACCGCCACTCCAGCTTAAAAGTAATAAAACATCACCTAAACCTAAACATTCACTCCCGTAACGAGTAAGGAAAAAACTGATCAAGAATAAAACAGCAAAACTAAGCCATTGAAATTCTCCTTTGATCAACCAAGTCATCCATAAGATAAACCAGATAAAATAAAGCGTTCTTCCCTCGATCATCAAATAAAAACTATCCATTAAAGAGAGTAAAAAGGCTGACAAAAACCAAAAAACAAGTAACCCGTCTGGGCGCTGTGAAAAATAAAATAGCCAAACAGATAAACAACCACCGATACATTCTGCTATAAAATAAATCGGTGAAAGCTTGCTGCGACAGTTTCGACAACGAAAACGTTGGTAACAGATGGAAAGCAATGGGACCAGTTCATACCAAGCCAATACATGCTGACAGTTGACACAATGAGACCGTGGGTAAATAATAGAGTGTCCTTGTGGCAGGCGTTGTGCCACTAAGCATAAGAACGAACCAATGCAACAACCAATGATAAAATAGAGAAACATAGCGAGGGCCTCCTTTTAAAGAAAGATACGCCAATAACAACCATTTTATTTATTTTTAGTAGAGGTGACAAAATGAAGATTTCGATCGGAGTCGATATCGGTACGACACAAACAAAAGCAGTGGCATTCAACGAGCAAGCTGAAGTCATCGCTTCAGCTTATTTTCTAAATCCGATGATCCAAGAAGCACCAGGAATGGCAGAACAAGACCCAGAATTGATCTTCCACGGTGTATGTACAGTAATCAAAGAAGTCGTCAAACAGTTACCGAAGTCGACAACTATAGAAGTGATTGCCTTTTCAACAGCGATGCACAGTTTGATTCTGTTAGATGATAATAAACACCCTTTGACCCGTATGATCACTTGGGCAGATAATCGTGCGAAAACACAAGCTGAAAAACTAAAAAACAGCCAACTAGGGTTTCACTTTTATCAACAAACAGGCACCCCAATCCATCCAATGACGCCACTAGTTAAAATCCATTGGTTGAACGAAACCCAACCAGAACTAACGAAGCAAGTGGCGTATTATGTGAGTATAAAAGAATATATCTTTTTCCGTTTGTTTGGACAATTAGTCTGCGACTACAGTACAGCCTCAGGCACAGGTTATTTTGATATCCATCAATTCAAATGGGCAGAAGAAGCGTTAAATTACTTATCAATCACTCAAGAACAACTACCTGAAGTGATGCCGTCAACCACGATACTCAATGGATTATCAAAAGAAAAACAAGAAATTTTAGGATTAGAAAATGATATATCATTTGTTTTAGGTGGTGCTGATGGTCCTTTATCTAATTTAGGACTGGGAGCATTTGGCGAAAAGATAGCTGCGTTAACAGTCGGTACCAGTGGGGCATTAAGATTTATTACAGACAAACCACAACTACATCCCGAGATGGAAACCTTCTGTTATGTACTGGATCGTACACACTGGGTGGTCGGTGGCGCAACAAGTAATGGTGCGGGAATTTTTGATTGGGCAAGTCAAACTTTGATGCAAGAAGTAACTCAAGCGGCTATTGATCAAGGCGAAAATCCTTACGATGCCCTTTTCTCAGCAATTACGTTTGTCCCACCAGGAGCGAACGGATTACTCTTTCAGCCCTATTTATTAGGAGAACGAGCTCCTCTATGGGAGGCAGAAGCTTCTGGGAGTTTTTTAGGTTTGCAAAGAGACCACACGGAAAAAGAAATGATGCGAGCTATTCTAGAAGGAATTTGTTTCAATTTAAAAAGGATTTTGACAGGAGTTTGTTCAGAAGATCAATTAACAGAAATCAGAGCTACAGGCGGATTCTCACAATCGCCTGTCTTTCGCCAATTAATGGCTGACGTTTTGGGGTATCCGCTCATTTTCCCGGCGGTGTCTGAAGCCTCCGCTTTAGGAGCCGTTTTCTTAGGGTGGCAAAGTATCGGGAAGATCACTGATTTAAGCGAAGCTATAGAAAAAGTACAGCTTGCTTCACAAGTACCAGTTCAACAAAAGGTCAAAGAGACATATCAAAAAATCTTTCCGATTTTTGTTGAAACACAAAAACAAGTAGCGGCAACTTATCAGCCTTTAGCACATTTACGTCAAACTTTAAGTACTATGGATGAAAAATAGGATGAAAAAGTAGAATGACGGAATAAGAGAGGAATAGTGTAAGAACTAGAAAAAACGACTAAAGCAATAGAAAGTCTTTTCTAAGAAATGATAGGATGAAAATCGTTCTCAACTAATTGGTTTTATTGTACTTTTGTCTCAAAGTTTACTATGCTTTTATTGTAGACAAAAGTTAGGAGGAGAAAAGAAAATGAAATTTCCACAAACAAAAGAAGTATTAAATCAATTAGTTGCAGACTTGAGTCAAATGTCTGTTGTTGTTCACCAAACACATTGGTATATGCGTGGACCAGGTTTCTTGACATTGCACCCAATGATGGATGAATTTATGGATGACTTGAATGAACAATTAGATGAAATCTCAGAGCGTTTGATCACACTAGATGGTTCTCCTTATTCAACCTTACGTGAATTTGCAGACAACACCAATATTCCTGACGAAGTAGGCAATTGGGATCGGACTATTCCAGAACGCTTGGAAATTCTTGTGAAAGGCTACCGCTATTTGGCAGACCTTTACCAAAAAGGAATTGAAGTAGCTGGTGAGGAAGGCGACGACCCAACACAAGATATTTTTATCGAATTTAAAACAGCGACTGAAAAACGAATCTGGATGATCCAAGCACATTTAGGAAAAGCACCAGAAATCGATGCGTAAAATGATCATCAACTGATGATATTATATAATAGTAAAAAAACTGCGAGGGAAGTTATTTTCCTTGCAGTTTTTATTTTAGAAGAGAAAGAAACGTTCTTCGTTCTAAAAAAGAATGAGTGCATCACAAGGATACGTGCAATAAAAACGAAAGTTTTGGATTGCTAAGAAAAAACGTTGACATTAAGGGGATTAGCAGGTAATATGTTAAATGGTATTGTTTGCCCCACAAAGAGCCCCGGAAACTCGAAGTGTATGTCAAACATCAGAACTTAAATTGGAGGAAACTAACGTGCGTACAACATATATGGCCAAACCAGGCGAAGTAGAACGTAAATGGTATGTAGTAGACGCAACTGATGTTCCATTGGGACGTCTTTCAACAGTTGTTGCATCTGTACTACGTGGTAAAAATAAACCAACTTTCACACCTCATTTGGACACTGGCGATTTCGTCATCGTAATCAATGCAGATAAAGTGAAATTAACAGGTAAAAAAGCGACTGATAAAATTTATTACCGTCACAGCAACTACCCAGGAGGATTGAAATCAATCACTGCTGGTGAATTGCGTGCTAAAAATTCTCGTCGTTTGATCGAAACTTCTGTAAAAGGAATGCTTCCTAAAAATACTTTAGGCCGCAAACAATTTACAAAATTGAATGTATACGCTGGAGCTGAGCATCCACATGCAGCACAACAACCAGAAGTTTTAGACATTACAAACTTAATCTAATAGGAGGGAATTTCATTGGCACAAGTTCAATATATCGGCACAGGCCGTCGTAAAAATGCAGTTGCTCGTGTACGTTTAGTACCAGGAACTGGTAAAATTACTGTAAACAAAAAAGATGTTGAAGAATACATTCCACATGCTGACTTGCGTGAAGTAATCAATCAACCTTTCGCTGTTACTGAAACAAAAGGCGCTTATGACGTATTTGTTAACGTAAACGGCGGAGGCTACGCTGGACAATCAGGAGCTATCCGTCATGGTATCGCTCGTGCATTGCTAGAAGTTGATCCTGACTTCCGTCTAGCTCTTAAACGTGCTGGCTTACTTACTCGTGACGCACGTATGGTTGAACGTAAAAAACCAGGTCTTAAGAAAGCTCGTAAAGCTTCACAGTTCTCAAAACGTTAATATATCTTATATATCAACGATTCTGGCACTTTCCAAATTTTGGAGAGTGTCTTTTTTTGTACTTTTGGGAACGACAATGATTTGCATTTATTGGATAAAACAATGTCTTCATTAGATCGTGTTTCCAAAGAGAGTATTCCTAATTTAGCGCCAGGACAAGTTATATTGACTGGTGTATTATTTGATCTTCCAATAATTATACAAGTTGATCCCTGTAAAAAAATTATCTATCTTTTGAGGCGTTAAAAGGTTACTACTTATGGGTACTGAATCCTTTAATATAGGCAATTTGATTTTTTACATTCTTTTTGATATGATAATTATGCGAAGCGATACTATTTTTATCAATAAAGCACAAAAACCACTCTACTGCGAATAGAGTGGTTTTCTTTTTCATCCGTTGCGACTACGAATGAGTGGGCTAGAAGCAACTTGCTTTTAGTCATTGTCTGTCTCATCTAACCAGTGAGAAAAAAGTTTGATAACGATACCTACAAAAATAGGCGCAATGACCAAGGATACTATTTTTTCCAATAAAGCACACCCCCTTTGAGGGCAAGTTGCCAAAGTGAGTATAGCATATTGTGTATTAGGAAGTGAATTTAAATTTTATGGGTGAGGAATTGTTATTAAAGGGTTATCCATCCCTTTCCAAATTTTGGAGAGTGTCTTTTTTGTATATTTAGGTATAGAAATGGGTATGATTTTTTTAAACCTGCCATTCATTTTCCGTTTTTTACTTCTGCTAATCGTTGTTCAAATTTTTTATAAGTGGATAGATCGATAATTTAGTAGTTATCTTAGGAATGTTTGGAGTATATAAGTAATGATAGATGTAATTACTTGTTTCTATAATTGTATACGCGGATCGTATTTTTAAAGTATCTATTTAATAAAATGAATATTATCATTGCAATAAATAGTGTTTAATTATTTTACAAATTATCTAACCACTGAAGAAAATCAGAAGAGTATATAAAATAAATAAGTTAGTAAGGACAATTTGATTTTTTGGATTATTCTTGATATGATGATGGTGCGAAGCGATATTAATTTTTACCAATGGAACACAAAAACCACTCTACGGCGAATAGAGTGGTTTTCTTTTACAATCGTTGCGACTTCGAATGTGTGGGTTAGAAGCAACTTGCTATTAGTCATTGTCTTTCTCATCTAACCAGTGAGAAATTAGTTGAATAACTAAACCTACAAAGATAGGTGCAATAACTAGCGATATTAATTTTTCCAATGGAATCACCCCCTTGGGGGCAAGTTGCCAAAATGAGTATAGCATATTGTGCATTAGGAAGTGAACTTAAATTTTATGGGTGAGAAATTGTTATAAAATAGTCTTTTTGATTCACGCATATTTTTTGGGTACGTCTTTAGGTACGAAGGTCTTAAAATGTGGTGAAATCCATTAAAACCGTACTTGTTGAAGAGTTGCTCAATCTATTGCTATCCATCCCCTTCAAAATCTCTGCCACAGAACTAGCTCTTAAGAAAGCTCGTAAAGCTTCACAGTTCTCAAAACATTAAGAATACTATTATATCAATGTTTTAGACACTTTCTATTTTTGGAGAGTGTCTTTTTTTTGTACTTTTGGGTACGGAAATGGGTATGAGATTTTTAAACCTGCTATTAATTTTACATTCTTTGCTTCTTCCAATCGTTGTTCAAATTTTTCATAGGTGGATAGATCGATAATTTAGTAGTTATCTTAGGAATGTTTGGGGTATATAAATAATGATATTGGATATTTTTTGACTTTTCTTGCCTAAAAAATGTTGTTTTTTTTACAGTGTAGAGAAAATATAATAAATGAAATACTTTCTCCGCCATTATTTGTTTTTCTCCGCCAAATAATATAAAATGGCGGAGAAAATAAGTGGATGGCGGTGAAAGAATTTAATTATTCTACACGCCTTTTGTTCGTTATCTTGTCGGAATCATTTTGCGAACTTACGGAAACTTCTCAGACAGATCGGGCGAGTTACGAGAATCACACTGTGCGAAGCTATGCTGAGTGCAGTTACCTTGAGTATGACTTTCAAGGCACTTTCCAAACTTTGGAGAGTGTCTTTTTTCATTTTGAATCATAAAAAAGATGTCGTGAGTTTCACCAACATCAAAAAAGTATAGGGGCATAATAATCTGTTCCACTTTAATGTGGAACAGATTACGTATTTATCTTTAGTGAGAAAAACTCTATGATATAGACAAGGAAAACGTTTTCTGAGGTGATAATGGATGTTAACAAAGCGCGAGAGTCAGTTAATTGAATTACTTTTAGAGGAGGAGAATTTTCAACCAGCAAGTTTCTTTAGTGAAAAACTCAATGTTTCAAATAAAACAATTTATCAAGATATTCAGAAGCTTGGACAGTTCTTGAATCGTTTTGAGTTAAAAATTGAAAAAAAACCTCGCATTGGGATCTACCTAATTGGAACGTCAACTAAAAAAAATGATGCCAAAATATTTATCACTAGTAAAGAAGCTATGTCAACAGAGGTAAAGTATAGTTCAAATTATCGTAGAGTGTACTTATTCGCCAATCTAATTTTTAAAACGGATAAAAAAAGATATGAGTATTTTGAAAAAAAGTTTTTTGTCAGTATTGCAACTTTGCGTAAGGATTATGAGGAAATCATCAAATATTGTCGGTTAGCTGGGATTAGGATTACTTCAAATCATGTAATAGACACACAAAAAACACCTGAAGAGTTGATCCAGCGGACATTTGTCAATTATTTTGAAAAAAACATCGGTGTAGGGAATGAAAAATGTCAATATCACTTTGTTTTTGATCAAGCGATGGTTCAGTTTGTGGATGATTTTGTAAAGAATTTTTACCAACAGTCTAAACAGCAACCAACAAATTATATTGTCCATTCACTCAAACTTTCGTTGTTAACTTTGATTGGTCGAGTAAAGCATGGCTACCATTCACAAACAAATAAAAATCCTTTGTTTGTCGAAATAAAGAAAATGGAATTATATATGGTGGCACTAGATTTTTCAAATGGGGTCAAAGATGAATTGAATTGTTCCTTTACGATAAATGATCTTTACTTTATTTGTTCGTTGTTTATGGGACATGGAGTGAGACCGTTTGTGAATCTGGCAACCCATAGTCAACAAATCATGGAGACCACCAAACAATTTATTCAAGATATGTCGACACTGGTTGAGAAGGATTTGGGGCAAGATAGTCAGCTGCTTCAATCTCTATTTGCCCATATTGAGCCAATGGTTTATCGGTTGCAAATGGGGATTACCATTAAAAATCCTTTAAAAGAGGATATCATTCGGCAATACAGCACAATGTATACGCTAACAACTTACTGTATTCCAAAATTGGAAAAAGCAATGGGAATCAGAGTAACGGATGATGAAATTACTTTTTTGACTATTCATTTTCAGCTAGCTTTTGAAAAAATTGTGAATACGAAGCATGTTTTTCTTATTTGTCCAACGGGGTTGGGAACTTCGCAATTATTATTTCAGCGTATTCGTCATAGTTCTCCTAGCACCGTAGTCTATGAAGTGATTGATGTTCAAAAGTTGCAGGATTACAACTTAGATAGTGTCGATTTGATTATTTCAACAGTCAAATTAGAAAATGAATATCAAACGCCGATTATTTATGTTCGACCATTACCAACGAAAGAAGAAATTGCATTGATTAATCGTCATCTTCTTACCTTGAATCAACAAGACAATACATTTTTACCATCCATTGCACCGGATAAAACGATTTTAAAGAAATATTTGAAGGATGGTTGGATGTTCTTGAATCAAGATTTTGATAGTAGAGAATCTGTACTTTCTTTCATCACTGAGAAATATAAAGAAGAACAATTAGTAAAGGATAATTTTCTTGAGGTTGTACTTCAAAGAGAAAAACTAGGAGCTACCGGACTTTCATCAGGCGTAGCCATCCCACATGCAAATCCTAAATATGTAGTCGAAACAAAAATTTCTATTATCACTCTAAAAAACAAAATTACTTGGGGAGATGTGGATGTAAGGGTTGTTTTATTCTTAGCGATTGCAGAAGAAGATATGATTCAAGTGAAAAATATGATTGCACTACTTTATGATGTCTTTGTCTCACCTGAGAGAATAAAAAGTATTGCAAGTAAAGAAACAAGGAATGAGATTATTAACGAAATTATAGGAAAGAGGAAGTAAGATGACGAGTTATTTTGGAAAGAAAATTGCATTATTTCAATCTGAGGTAAAGAGTCAGAAGGAAGCTTTATCAATTATTGCAACTTGTCTATATCAAACAGGTTTAGTGAAGGATTCGTTTGCAGAGAATGTACTGAAAAGAGAAGAAGTGTTTCCTACTGGCTTATTAATCAATGATGTTGGGATTGCTATTCCACATACGGATGCAGAACACGTGAATGATTCTCAAATTGCATTTATGTCATTGAAAAAACCAGTAACTTTTTATGAAATGGGAACTGCAGATAAGGAAATTTCAGTCAGCTTGATCTTCATGTTGGCGTTGAAAGAACCACATGCACAGTTAGAAATGTTACAGAAGTTAATTACGATGTTTCAAAAAAAAGAGGTGGTTCAAAAGCTTCAAGCTGTAAATAATACTGAGGAGTATTATCAAATTATTGAAAAAGAAGGATTCGTTTAATAACCATTTTGAGGGGGAGCATTATGTTAGATTTATTACAAAAATTTGTTGATCTCGGATCAATCGTTGTATTGCCAATCTTAATTTTTGTTTTTGGTTTGATTTTAGGAACGAAACCGAGTAAGGCTTTTATTTCAGCATTAACGGTTGGTGTTGGATTTGTCGGGTTGAATTTAGTTATCGATTTATTGACCAATAGCTTAGGACCAGCAGCACAAGCGATGGTTGAACGTTTTGGACTAAACTTAACAACCATTGATGTTGGTTGGCCGGCAGCAGCTGCGATTTCTTATGGAACCGTTTTAGGTAGTTTGGCGATTCCAGTAGCTATCGTAGTCAATGTGTTATTAATTATTGTTGGCTTAACAAAAACACTGAATGTTGATATTTGGAATATCTGGCATGCAGCATTTGTTGCTTCACTTGTCTACGCAGTAACGAATGACTTTGCGATGGGCATGTTGGCAACGGTTATTTATACAATGATGATTTTATTGTTTGGCGATATTTTAGGACCAATCATCAATAAATTCTATGGATTTCCAAATATTACCTTCCCACACGGAACGGCAGCACCCGGGTTTGTTTTTGCCTTACCTTTAAATTGGTTATTCGATAGGATTCCAGGATTGAAAGATTGGCATGCAGATCCAGAAACGATTCAAAAACGGTTTGGCATCTTTGGTGATTCAACAGTCATGGGCTTTTTAATTGGTTTGGTTATGGGGATTTTAGCTGGATATGATGTTGCGGGAATTGGACAATTAGCGGTGAAAACTGGCGCTGTAATGGTCTTAATGCCTAAAATGGTGGCACTTTTAATGGAAGGCTTAACGCCTATTTCAGAATCAGCAAATTCATTTGTTCAAAAACGTTTCCCAGGAAGAGAATTATATATCGGAATGGATGCCGCATTGTCAGTAGGACACCCAGCTGTATTATCTTCTTCGTTAATCTTAGTCCCAATCACGATTTTATTAGCAGTGATTTTACCAGGTAACACAACCTTGCCTTTCGGTGATTTGGCAACTATTCCATTCTTAGTTTGTTTGATGGCAGCTGTCTTTGGTGGAAACATTATTCGAACAATCTTAGGTGGGACGATCTACATGGTCACCATTTTATACATCACTTCATGGGTGGCACCATTTTTAACAAAAGCAGCACAAGCGGCAAACTTTGATTTACAAGGACATTCATCAGTAACTGCGATGGCAGAAGGTGGACTGTGGACAACACTTCTATACGTGGGTGGTGCAAAACTATTTGGTTACTTTGCCCTAGTCGGAATTGGTCTGATTATTACAGGTTTACTATTCTACGTGAATCGCATTTTACCTAAAAGAGTAGCTAAACAAACTGAAGTTTAATACAAAATAGGAGAGATGACAGATGAAAAAATTATTAATTATGTGCGGAACAGGTGTGGCTACTTCAACAGTGGTAACAGGAAAAGTAAAAGAATGGTTGAAATCAAAAGGACTCGAAAATGAAGTGAAACTATATCAATCAAAAGTTGCTGATGAGATTGGCAAAATTGATGACTACGATATTGTGGTCAGTACGACCGTGGTTCCTGACAACATTAAAGATAAAGTAATTATGGGGCTTCCTTTATTAACCGGAATTGGCATTGATGGGTTGTTTGACGAAATTGAAGCGAAGATTAAAGCCTAAAAAATACTTGAAAAGAAGGTAATCAAATGTTAGTTACAACGAAAGAGATGTTTGAAAAAGCGCAAAAAGAAAACTATGCGATTCCGGCAGCAAACTTTTTTGATTTAGATTCTGCAAGAACCTTTGTAGAGGTTGCAGAAAAAATGCAAAAGCCATTAATTTTAGCCTTTGCACAAGCGCATATTGAAGAATGTCCTCTTGAAGAGGCAGCATTAATTGCAACATATTTAGCCAAAAAAGCAAGTGTTCCAGTAGCACTTCATTTGGATCATGGACAAGATGAGGAAATCATCAAGCAAGCAATCGAGCTTGGGTTCACTTCTGTGATGATAGATGCTTCGCAGGATGAGATTGAAACAAATATTCGTCGTTCAAAAGCAATTACGGAATATGCTCATGAAAGAGGTGTTGTGGTAGAGGCTGAGATTGGACACGTGGGAACGGGAAATAGTTATGAATTTAAGGAAACCACGGACACCATTTATACCGAAGTGGAGGAAGCAGCACGTTTTGCGAAAGAAACCGGCGTCGATTCATTGGCAGTTTCGATAGGTACGGCTCATGGGCAATACAAAGGAACACCGAAAATCAGCTTTGAGCGGTTGGAAGAAATTAAAAATGAAGTTTCAATTCCATTAGTGTTGCATGGGGGCTCATCATCTGGTGATGAAAATCTACACAAATGTGCTGTTTCAGGGATCAATAAAATTAATATCTTTACTGATTTTATCACAGCAGCAATGGATGTAATTAACGAAGAAAAACTAGAGGATTATTTTACACTTAAACGATTAGCGAACCAAGCGATTGCGGATACGTTATCGCATTATTACAAAGTATTTGCAACAAAATAGAGGAGGGTTCTCATGAGAACAGTAAGAAAACCATTTTTTGTGGTTAATCCTAAATCTTATTTGTATGGTGAACAGGCATTGGAACTAGCAAAAACAGCGGATCAATTAGCTGCAGCATACGACATCGATATCATTTTTACTTGTCAACATGTTGATGTTCGGCTAATTAAAGAACAGACAACGCAGTTGATTGTGAGTGTTCAACATATCGATGGGATAGCCCCTGGTAGAGGGATGGGACACGTTTTACCTGAAGGCGTTGTAGCGGCTGGAGCAGAAGCGACCTTCCTTAATCACGCAGAATGTCCTTTATCGGTTAGTGAGCTGTGCGATGCCGTCAAGCGAGCAAAGGAACTTGGTCTATTGACTATTGTTTGTGCAAATTCTTTAGAAGAGGCGAAGCTCGTAGCTTCCTTGAAACCTGATGTGATGGTTTGTGAGCCTACGGAATTAATAGGTACAGGTCAAGCAAGTGACATTTCTTATATGATTCAAACCAATGAAGCTGTACGCAAGATGGATCCTGAAATTTTTGTTCTGCAGGCAGCAGGGATTTCAACGGTAGCAGATGTTCGCAAAGCACTTGATTCGGGGGCTGATGCAACGGGTGGAACCAGCGGGATTGTTTGTGCCAAAGATCCTGTGGACACATTGAAAGCGATGATTGAAGAAGTAAGTAAATGGAAAAAGGAGCAATCGACAAAATGACAACTTATACTGAGCAACTTGTTTTGACTTCAAATGGTCAGCGAGTGACGTATCATAACATTACCGAACAAGTAAAAGAAATGGTGGCAAAAAGTGGGATAAAAAATGGCATTTGTCTTGTTCAGTCGCCACATACTACTTGTTCAGTTATTTTTGAGGAATTCATGCACGATTTGGATTTTAATGGGGATGAATTTTTACAGGTTGATTTAAATCGGATTCTTGATCGAATTATTCCTCGAGAATTAACGGAAAATACCAATTATCGTTATCCTGGTCCGAAGCATCTTGATTTCTTGCTGTCCTTAGATGATCCAGACTATGCTGGTGATGCTGGAACGATTTTAAATGGAGATGCACATATTCGAGCATCATTCTTCGGAGCAAGTGAAAATTTCATTGTCAAAGAGGAAACATTAATGACAGGAGCTGTCGGCTCGATTTATTTCATTGATTTTGATCAAAACCGTGTTAGAAATCGAAAATGCCATATTTTAGTAATGGGTGAATAGAAAAGTAATAAGAAACAAACATTTGGGAAACTAATTGAATGGTCACACCTATAAAAATTAATACGAAAGATAATAGTTAGTTCATTCCGTTTTTTTGGTTAAACTACTAAAATTCATCATAGAGAATACTATAGGGAAACAAAAACTATTTAGTTTAGAAAAAGTATAGCCAGTTATCTGATCGGTAAATAAGATCATTGGGAAGACCTTGCTTAAGGCGTTCTTCTCAGTGATCTTAATTTATTGTTGTTTAAATCCATCCTTGCTTTATTGCAAAATTTATCGCTTCAATTCGTGAACGTGATGCTGTTTTGCTTAGAATAGCAGAGATGTATTTACGTACAGTTCCCTCACTCAAAAATAGAGTTTGGGCAATTTGTTGGGTGCTGATGCCGGTTTTTAACAACGTTAAAATTTCAAGCTCTCTTGGGGTTAAAGGGTTTTTTTGAGTAATGAATGATTGAATAACCAATTCAGGTGAAAAAATCGTATCACCCGCCATGATTGAGCGGATCGAACGAATAAGTTCTTCACTGGGACTATCTTTTAGCATATAACCGTTGACATTGTTCTGTAAAGCTTGCTGAAAATAGTGTTCTTGCGCAAAGGTAGTCAGAACCATAATTTTCACATCCTGTTTCAATAAACGAAGCTGCTTAGCAATTTCCAAGCCAGTCAACTTAGGCATTTCAATGTCTAATAAAACGATATTTGGTTTCAATTTGATGATGTCAGATAATGCCGTATCACCATCTGTTGCAGAACCAATAACTTCAAAATCTGTTTCAAGATTCAAAATCATCGTTAATGCAGTGTTCAATAATTGTTGATCCTCTGCCAAATACAATTTAATCATGTTCATTCTCCTTAGGCAACGAAATGACAATCTTTACTCCTTGTGTTCCAGTGATCGTCAACTGTCCTTTTTCAGTTTGAATCCGTTCTTTCATTCCGCTGATTCCATAGCCGGTTGATTTTAGTTGAGTGAATCCTTGTCCATTATCTTGAATGGTAATAAAATAGGTATCTATATTCTCGGTAAAATCAATCATCGCAATACTAGCTTTGCTGTGACGAATCATATTTGTGATGGCTTCTTTAATAACTGCGGATACTGTATGTTGAATGTTCGTCGGCCATTTTTCGGCTAGTTCCTCTCCTACAGAATGAAGCTGAATATTGGTAAGAACTAAATTTTTTTCTTCTTCTAGCATCGTTTGGGCAATTGTTCGCTCTTGTAAATTTGAAACGATCCCGCGAACTAATGATAAGTTTTTTCGGGAAGTCTCAGCAATATCATGTAATTCATTGGTTGCTTGGCGTGAATCAATTACTATTAATTTCTCCGCTAATTCAGCCTTTAATGAAATGATGGAAAACGCTTGGCCTAAATGATCATGGAGATCACGAGCAATACGATCTCGTTCATTTTGGCGCACAACTGCTTCTAAACGTTTATTTTGTTGGTTGAGGCGATAGATCCGCCGATAAGATTCCCCTACCGACTTAGCTGCTAGTGGTGTAATAATAGCAGCTATGATAGTGATACCTACATTAATGTAACTGGATGAATGGGTGAAACGAGTGGTCCACAACATAGCGCCAAGACTAATCATGACGCTTACATAATAACCAGTCAAATAATGATAGAATAAACGTTTGGTTACTGGCAGGGAGCCAATCTCCCAGGCAACGAAAATAAAGAGATATCCATTTTTTTGAAAGATACCAAATAAGCAGGCAATCAATAATTGAAGGAAAACGTCCCCTGTTAAAAATTTATGAACTTCATAGCCATCTCGGTAAGCTTTTAAAAAAATAACTAAAAGTAATATAAATAACCAGTCAAACCAAGAAGTAAGGGGGAACAATGAATAGATCGTCGGTATTAAAAATACTAACCAGAAATAAGGTGCAATGCCGAATCGTTTTGGGAAAAATATGTGCTTTTCGAAAAAACTCATATGGTAGAAACCTCACTTTTACTTTGAAAAAAGACGACTACTTTGAACAGTACGAATAAAATGATCGTCCAAACTAAGAGTACCCCAAAACTAACAAAATTAAAACGTTGATAATTGATAAATCTTCTTAAAATTACAGCTGTTTGATAAGTTGGTAGCCAGTGTCCAACCTTTTGTACCCATGGGGGCATTATGCTAAGTGGCCACCATAGTCCGCTTAAAATTGCCATGGGAAAAACGATGAGATTACTAAGCAAATTTACTACGTTATCTGAACCTAATAGAGAGATGATCATTCCAATCAATATAAGTGGGAATGATAACAATGGAACGAGGAATAAAAGACCTATTAAATGAAACCAATTAATTGTTAGCTGATTTACTAAAATTCCAGTCATTATTAGTGCCAAAACTGAAAGTATATTTAACGATAGAAAGACGATTAACATCGATAGATAATATTGTGATTTTGAACCTGGACGTAGTGCTACAAATAAATCGAACTTTCTAGTATGATCTTCTAACAGAGTATGTGCGACTGTCATAACAGAACTAATCAATGAGCTATACACAATCATACTAATCATATAAGCGATATTCCATGTTTTCGAAGCTGCTGGTTGTGTTATTACCTGAGTAAATATAAGGTAAAAGCCTGTTGGCATGGCGATACTGAATAAGAGGAAGCGCAAGTTACGGAATACGATGCGTTTATAGTTGATTTGAACTTGAAACAAGAATTTTTTCATTTACCGCTACCTCCAATTACTTTTTGAAATAAAGAAGCCAACGAATTTTGCTGAATGGCTAATTCGTCTAATTGATTAAGATAAGGAATTAAAGCTTCCATCACTACGTTTGGCTCATCAGTTATTAATTGAAGCTGCTGATTAGTTTTTAAACATTCTTTAACAGCTGAAATGGATGTGAATGTTTCTTTTGGTAATGGAGTGGTAAATTGGATGCTTATATGACCACTTTTTTTCCGCAATGATTTCAAGGTACCATCGTATACTAACCTAGTATCTTTTAAAATAAGGATTCGATCTGCAATCTGATCTAGTTCCTCCAGATAATGGTTAGTGATAAAAAAAGTCTTTCCATTTTGCTTCAAACGGTCAATACTTTCCCAGAATGATTGTCGACTATTACTATCCATTCCAGCAGTCGGCTCATCTAAAAAAATTAGTTGAGGGTTTCCTGCCATAGTTGTTGCAAAAGTCAACCGACGTTTTTGTCCGCCAGACAATTGATCTAAGTAACACTTCTCTTTTTCTTTTAAGTTGGCTAAGCGAATCAAGGCTTCATAAGATAATGGGTTGTGATAGTAACTACGAGCAAGATTTAAACATTCTTTGACGGTGACTCGTTCGAGTGATAAGTTTTGTTGCAACATTACACCGACTTTGTCACGGACTTTCCTGATATCTTGGGTTCCCATCACATAAGTAGTTCCTGAATTTGGTTGAATCAATTGGTTAAGTAGATTGATCAGAGTGGATTTTCCTGCACCATTTTCTCCTAATAGTGCGACAGTCTCTCCGGGTGCAATCTGAAATGAGATATTATCTAAAACGGTTGTCCGGTTATACACCTTCGATAAGTTTTGTACATCGATTATTGGATTCATATTCTTTCCTCCTACTGATGATGTTATCTTAGCTATTTTTTGAGTTGTAAAACAGTCATGGATGTCATCAGTTGGACATGACAATTGTCATGTCTAAAGAACACAGAAATGTAGACTGCTGACTGAATAGTCAAAAAGTTGTTATTATTAATTAAAGAAGTGGAGAAAAGCTAAACTACCTTGTTGATTGTTCATTATGGAAACTCTTTTCACTTATATCTACTATTAAATTTCGCTAATTTTGATGTGGGGGAGGACTTTTGTTACTTGGCAACCAACTGATTTTTTTTGGAAGTTTGTGATTCATGGGGCACGTAAATTACTTTTATCAGACGTTCTACGGTATAATAAATGACGAACATGTTTCATTCATTTTCCTCTTACAACTAATTGAAAGCGTTTGTATTTTTGCTTCAAGAAAGATACTTAGATGCTTGGAGTATACTTTTGTTGATATCATTGATTGGAAAACGATACCTGATGCGCTTGTCACTAAAGTTTTTCCTGACAAGTGTGCATTTGGTGGTGTTCTAACTTCGTTTACTAAAGCAATTGAAATAAATTTGAGATGAAAAAGGAGCGGATAGGATGGCTTTTCCAGAGAATTTTTTATGGGGCGGTGCATTAGCAGCCCATCAATTTGAAGGTGGTGTAATTGGAACGTCAAAAGGGCTTTCGGTGGCTGACGTGATGACAGCTGGCTCACATGGTGTACCTCGAGTAATTACAGATGGAGTTGTGGAAGGTAATTATTATCCCAATCATGTAGGGATTGATTTTTACCATCGCTATAAAGAAGATATTGCACTGTTTGCTGATCTTGGGTTCAAATGTTTTCGTACATCGATTGCTTGGTCACGTATTTTTCCAAATGGAGATGAGCTGGAACCTAATGAAGAAGGTCTTCAATTTTATGACGATGTCTTTGACGAGCTGTTGAAATATGGGATTGAACCGGTTATTACATTGTCCCATTTTGAAATGCCCTATCATATTGCCAAAGAATATGGTGGATTTATGAATCGTCAAACGATCGATTTCTTTCTTAAGTTTGCAGAAGTGGTATTTGAGCGCTATCAAAATAAGGTGAAATACTGGATGACATTCAACGAGATCAACAACCAAATGAACTATTCAAATGATATTTTTGGTTGGACCAACTCAGGGGTTCATTTTGGCGATTATGAAAATCCAGAAGAAGCGATGTACATTTGTGGCCATCATACGTTAGTTGCTTCTGCTAAGGCGGTTAAACTAGGAAAATCAATTAATCCAGATTTCGAGATTGGGAATATGATTGCGATGGTGCCTATTTATCCATTTTCTTCTCGACCAGCGGATCAAATCTTAGCGCAACAGATGATGCATGATCGTTGGTTTTTCTGTGATGTACAAGTTCGTGGACACTATCCAAATTATGCCCTTAAAATGTTTGAGCGTAAAGGGTACCAGATCGATATAACAGAAGCAGATCGACAAGCACTCGCTGAAGGTACAGTGGATTATATCGGTTTTTCATACTACATGAGTAATACGGTCGATTCGCAAGTCCATCAAGATGTTTCAACGAATGTTAGTGGTGGAAGTACGTACTCCGTAACGAATCCATTTATTAAGGAATCCGACTGGGGGTGGGCGATCGATCCAGAAGGTCTCCGCTATTCATTGAATGCTTTTTATGAGCGTTATGAACTCCCATTATTTATTGTTGAAAATGGGTTTGGTGCCATTGATGTTCTGGAGGCGGATCACACGATTCATGATCCTTACCGTATCGAATATTTACGTAGTCATATCCAAGAGATGGAAAAGGCGATCAATGAAGATGGTGTCGTGCTTTTGGGTTACACGCCGTGGGGTTGTATTGATTGCGTGTCATTTACAACAGGGGAGATGAAAAAGCGTTACGGTTTTATCTATGTTGATCGGAACAATGATGGTTCTGGTACGCTAGAAAGGTATAAAAAAGACTCCTATGATTGGTATAAGCGGGTAACAACCTCTAATGGAACAGAGCTTTAGACGAGCAAACATGTAAATAGAACACAAAAAATCAGCTGGTTGTTTTCAAATCAGCTGATTTACTATTTATTTGTATTAAATTGAAAGAGAGTAAAAAGTTTATGCAAGTTGACCAACCTTGTTTATAGAACCGTTTTTATTTTTTTCCATAAGTGATCTAGATCCATTGTTCCGTACTCTGCTTTAGAAATAGCTATCACTGGTATCTGAGGGAATTTCTTTTCAATTTCTTCTTTGGCATAGGCAAACGTTGGGGTTAGTAAAATAATATCTGCTTCCGAGGCGTGTTCGTCTATCTGACTTGCTTCATATATTTTAAGAGCCCAAGATTGATTTTTTTCTCTTAAAAACTTCGCTAATTTCATTTCTAAGAACTGGGTTTGCAAACTACCATTGGTAGAAATAAAATTAAAAGACAGATCAAAAATGACAATAGT
Organism: Enterococcus sp. C53; assembly: GCF_040887425.1. Classification (NCBI taxonomy): domain Bacteria; kingdom Bacillati; phylum Bacillota; class Bacilli; order Lactobacillales; family Enterococcaceae; genus Enterococcus; species Enterococcus sp. C53. Next base: position 102,563 of record NZ_JBFOFT010000008.1, on the reverse strand, counting down.
TTTCATTTTTTGTTCCGCATGTTTTTGAGGATTGTTCATCGAAGTAGTAGCCATTTGTTTTCTTCCTTTCGTTTCACCTATTCGTTATCTCTAGTATACGACAATTATTTTGTAAGCGCTATTTTAAGTTGGTGGAAATAAGTGTGCTTTTTCTTTTAATTTCATTTCATATAGCTACATAGTGAATAAATTGAATAAATATGAATAAACAGCTATTTTATGTTGAACTTTCATTATTCAGCTCATAAAAGGGGTCAAACAATGCTATACTTTATCCAATGGAAAACAGAATAGGAGAAAAATGTATGGATCAAAAAACATTTATTGTGCTATTGATTTGTGGCGTGATCGTTTTGCTCATTGCTCTAGATTTCAATGCGCGTCGAAAATTAAAAGAAAGTGTCCATCAGAAGTGGGGAAGAGTGCCTTATCAACCTCGATTTGATAAAGAAAAAAGTTTAAAGGAAGCGTGGCTCACAGAAAAAGAATTTCGTTCATGGTCAAGTGAAGTGGATGACTTGACGTGGTACGATTTGGATATGTTTGAAGTTTTTGAAGGCATCAACCTGACATACTCTAGTATTGGTTCAGAAGCTTTATATCAACGGCTGAGGAGCTTTAACTTTGGAAAAGATCAGCGATTAGAAAAGTTAATTGCTTTTTACCAAGAAAACCCTCAAACAAGAGAAAAAATCCAATATCAATTTGCACGACTAGGGAAAAAAGATGGTAATTTTACGAAGCAATATTTAGCGGATGGCCAAAGTAAACAGATCGGACATGTCGGCTTTTATACTTTTTTAGGTCTCTTACCGATCATTGGTTTAATTTTATTATTATTTGGACAAGTCTTAGGTATTTATCTAGCGATTGGTAGTTTGATTTTTAACAAACTTTATTATCAAGTCAAGAAACAGACATTAGAAACTGAGATTAATGGTATGGGTTACCTAGTCTCAACGATCTCAACAGCGAATCAAGTAGCAAAGATTGCTAAACCGGTTCAAGATGAATTACGGCAAAATGTTAAACCGTTAAAAGATATTCCTAAATTTGGTTTTTCTTTTCGAGTTAAGAGTGGGTCGGAAGCAGAAATTTTATTTGATTATGTCAATATGATGTTCATGTTGCCGTTTATTTCTTATCACTTTGTTATTAGCAGGTTAGAGAAAAAAACGAAAGAAGCAATGAAGGTTTGGGAATTATTGGGAGAAATGGAAGTAGCGGCTGCGGTTCTCAACTATCGTACTTACATGCCCATTACCTGTCAGCCAGAATTTACGGACAATGGCGTAGAGGCAGAAGATCTCTATCATCCTCTCTTGAAGGAAGCGGTAGTGAACCCAGTAGATTGGCACCAGAACATTTTAGTGACGGGCTCGAATGCTTCAGGTAAATCTACTTATGTGAAAAGTATTGCGATCAATTGTATCTTAGCACAGACGATCCAAACAGCCCTCGCAGAAAAGTTTACCTTGCAGCACGGTCACGTACTGACTTCTATGGCGATCGAAGATGACTTGTTTGCAGGAGATAGTTATTTTGTTTCAGAAATCAAATCGATTAAACGTCTACTAGCTCAAGTGGAAAAAGGGGAAAGATGTTATTGTTTTGTGGATGAGATTTTAAAGGGAACCAATACGATCGAACGGATTGCTTCTTCTGCAGCAGCAGTAAGATGGTTGGCAGATTATCCTTCACTAGCTTTTGTGGCGACTCACGATATTGAATTGACTGAGATCTTGAAAAATGAATGTGAGAATGTCCATTTTGAGGAACAGGTCACAGCAGAAAAAGGAATCAGTTTTGATTTTAAATTAAAGCAAGGTCCAGCAAAAACCAGAAATGCGATTGCATTATTGAAAGTCTTAAATTATCCGGAAAAACTAGTTGCGGATGCAAAAGAAGCAGCAACATTTTTTGATCAACATCGAAAATGGGAGATTTTTGACTAAAACGTGCGGTCTTAATATGTCAGGCTTGAATGGTTTGTCGCAAACTCATTTATATTAAAAAAGGAAGAAAGCGTGCCTTTTCCTGATGGAGAAATCATGCTTTCTTCCTTTTTGGAAATGGATAAAAGGATTCATTTATTTTAGTAGAACAATTGATCGAAAGAAGATGAAATGATTGATTTTATATTGGATGCTCGAATACATAAAATTCTATTTTTATTTTGAAAACTTTATTCATTTTCTTTCAATCATTCCATGTTACAATAGAGAATCAGATGGAAAAAAGGAGATCGTTAAAAAAATGACACAGGCTCTTGAAATAAAGAATTTAAAAAAAGTATACGCAACGGGAGTTGAAGCGTTGCGAGGGATTGATTTAACGGTGGAAGAGGGCGATTTTTATGCCTTGCTTGGTCCTAATGGTGCGGGGAAATCTACGACAATTGGGATCATCACTTCACTTGTGAATAAAACTTCTGGTGAAGTAAAAGTGTTTGGTTATGACTTGGATACTGATTTGGTTCGTGCCAAACAACAAATCGGATTAGTACCGCAAGAATTCAATTTTAATCCTTTTGAAACAGTTCAACAGATCGTAGTGAATCAAGCAGGATATTATGGTGTTTCACGACAAGAAGCAATCAAGCGTAGTGAAAAATACCTTAAGCAATCCAATCTATGGGAAAAAAGAAATGTTCGTGCACGCATGCTTTCTGGTGGTATGAAACGGCGACTGATGATTGCTAGAGCATTGATGCATGAACCGAAACTATTGATTTTAGATGAACCTACTGCAGGTGTAGATATTGAACTAAGACGTGAAATGTGGGAGTTCTTGCGAGAATTAAATGAACAAGGTACCACGATTATTCTAACGACTCATTATTTGGAAGAAGCCGAAATGTTGTGTCGGAATATCGGGATTATCCAATCAGGTGAATTGATTGAAAATACAAGTATGAAATCATTACTTTCTAAATTACAATTTGAAACGTTTATTTTTGACTTAGCACCGTATGAACAAGCGCCAGTTCTACAAGGGTACACTAGTACGTTTGAAGATGAGCGGACCCTTGCTGTTGAAGTAGAACGGGATCAAGGGGTCAACGGAATCTTTGATCAATTAAGTGAACAAGGGATAAAAGTGCTTTCGATGAGAAATAAATCGAATCGCTTAGAAGAATTATTCTTGAAAATCACGGAAGAAAATGGTCATGTGGAGGAAAAAAATGTTTAGTCTTTATTTTACAGCTTTAAAAAGTTTAGCCATCAAGGAAACCAATCGCTACTTGCGGATTTGGGTCCAAACACTGGTTCCACCAGTGATTACCACCTCACTTTATTTTGTGATCTTTGGGAAAATGATTGGCGGACGTATTGGGGATATGGGTGGATTTTCCTACATGGAATTTATTGTTCCAGGGTTGATCATGATGTCCGTTATCACTAGTTCTTATTCCAATGTTTCGTCCTCATTTTTTTCTCAAAAATTCCAGAAAAATATTGAAGAAATTTTAGTTGCGCCCGTTCCCACACATGTGATTATTTGGGGATTTGTGATTGGTGGACTGGGACGTAGTATCTTGGTCGGGGCGTTGGTAACGATGATTTCGCTATTCTTCGTTCCGCTAAATGTCTTCTCTTGGGGCATCGTGATTGTTACTTTGCTGATGACATCGATTTTATTTTCACTAGCGGGTTTGATCAATGGGATTTTCGCACAGTCGTATGATGATGTGTCGATCGTGCCAACCTTTGTCCTTCAGCCATTGACATACCTCGGTGGTGTCTTTTATTCGATCTCTATGTTGCCACCAATCTGGCAGGCAATTTCTAAAGTTAATCCGATCGTTTACATGATTTCAGGATTTCGTTATGGGTTCCTTGGAACGACAGATGTACCCATCATGATTTCGATCACGATTCTTGTGTTATTTAGTTTAGTGCTTTATTCACTATGCTGGTATTTAATCAATAAAGGTAGAGGGTTAAGAAGCTAGAGTTTGTGGAATGATCAAAAAAACTTATTTGGTTTTCTACAGAAACGGATTGATTTGATCAAATTTTTGGTAATAGACAAGAAATAGTTGAGTCTAGGATAGATGCTTATCCTAGACTTTTTTTGTTCGATTAAAGGACTTTCTGATACAAATTTAGACGATCTCCACTTAAACTAGCTAAATATAATGTGTTAAAATGATAACTAATCTTTAGCTTTTAGTGTCTTATCTAGTATAGAAAAATAAAAAGGGGATATGGAATGACAATTGAATTTCGCAAAACGACGTTAGCTGATGTGCCAGCCGTCATGAAAATCATTAATGAAGCAAAACGGTTATTAGCTTCCGCTGATAGTCCGCAATGGCAAAATGGTTATCCAAATGAAGAAACGATCAGGCAAGATATCGAAAAAACATGGTCTTATGTTTTGGTAGTCGATGGAATTATTGCTGGAACATTAGCCTTACAAAAAACATCTGATAAAAATTATCAAGAAATCTTTGAAGGAAGTTGGGAAAAAGCTGATGCGCCCTATACAACAATCCATCGCATTGCACTAGCTGATGCATTTCGCGGACAAAAGCTGGCTTACCGACTCGTTGAGTATGCAGAAGCAGAAACAAAGGCCTTAGGAATGGCACAAGTAAGAGTTGATACGCACAAAAAGAATACTAGTATGCAACGTATCATGGCTCATTGTGGGTTTGAGTTACGTGGTATCGTCTATGTCGACGATGAGATAGACAATGAACGATTGGCGTATCAAAAATTGCTTTAGTAAAGGAAGCAGTGGTTTTGCTTCTTTTGTTGATTCCTAGTATAATGACTCTGTTTTTTAGAATAGTGAACGAAGAGTATTACATGGCGAAACTACAATGAAATGGAGAGTTATCAGTGAAAGAAAATTTTTGGGCAGAATTACCGAAGCCCTTTTTTATATTAGCACCAATGGAGGATGTCACAGATGTGGTGTTTCGACATGTTGTGCAGGCGGCAGGAGCGCCCGATGTGTTTTTTACAGAATTTACAAATTCCGATAGTTTCTGCCATCCTGATGGTAAAGAAAGTGTCAGAGGTCGCTTGACATTTACCGAAGATGAACAGCCGATGGTTGCTCATATCTGGGGTGATAAACCAGAATTTTTTAGACAAATGAGTATCGAACTAGCAGAAATGGGTTTTAAAGGGATCGATTTGAATATGGGATGTCCGGTTCCTAACGTTGCTGAACGTGGGAAAGGGAGTGGCTTGATTCTTCGTCCAGAAGTTGCAGCGGAACTGATCGAAGCAGCGAAAGCAGGAGGATTACCTGTAAGCGTCAAGACAAGAATCGGCTATACAGAACAAGAAGAGTTGGAAGGTTGGTTGAGTCATTTATTGAAACAAGATATCGCCAATCTTTCTGTTCATTTACGTACGAGAAAAGAAATGAGTAAAGTAGATGCTCATTGGGAGTTGATCCCTCAAATCGTAGCATTAAGAGATCAACTTGCGCCACAAACGTTGCTTACGATCAATGGCGACATTCCTGATCGGCAAACGGGCTTGGAATTAGTTGAAAAATATGGTGTAGACGGGATTATGATCGGTCGTGGGATCTTTAAAAATCCTTTTGCTTTTGAAAAAGAACCAAGGGAACATTCAGCAACTGAATTGATTGATCTTTTACGTCTGCAATTAGATCTCCAAGACCAATATGCCAAAGAAATCCCCCGTTCAATGACTGGGCTACATCGTTTCTTTAAAATCTATGTCAAAGGATTTCCGGGCGCAAGTGACTTACGTGTTCAATTAATGAATACTAAATCGACCGACGAAGTCAGAGCGCTTTTAAATGCTTTTTCTAATCAAGAGTAACCGATGAAAATTTCAAGAATACTGTATTCTGTTTGTATTTTTGAATCTTATAAAAGAAATCAGAGGTAGATAAAACGCCGAATGATCCGAATGAATTTTCGTGATCATTGGGCTTTTTTTGTAAAAGTAGTTATTTAATGAGAAAATTGAATGGCAAATGAGACAAAAATTGTCACAGTCTCTTCTAGTATCTCTAAAAACGAATAAACGGCGTTCAAGAAGCAACTCCTCAACAATAAGCGATGATTTTCTAAAACATGAGGAGCTGTTTCAAAAAATTCTTTCTTATTGTCATCAGAGCTACCCGATGTTTTCACGACCTCTGATTCACGGTGTTCAAAGAGCTGACCTTCGGCGATAAGTCAAAAAATCTCAAAACATGGGAAGCTGTTTCGAGATTTCCATCCTTAATGCTCCTGCGATTACTCGTCGCAGTTTTTACTTGGTGAGCGCTCAGGTCAAAACCCTCTTTTCACGACCTCTTGTTCACGGTGAGACAAAAGTAGCATCTTCGGAAATAAGCTGAAATTTACCAAAAATTTGAGAAGCACCAAGTAGGTAACAATCAACATCAAAAACTAGTTTTTGTGTTTCTTGTCAATTTTCGGAAATTCCTTCTTATTTCTTGATGCTAAACACTTTTGTCTCAACCTCTTTGAGCATATTAGTTTATCACTTGATAAATTTTGCGTTATCATTAAATTTATCAAGTGATAAAAAAGGTAAGTAGGTGATCCCATGAAAAAAATTATTGTCATTGGGGCGGGAGTAGCTGGATTAAGTGCCGCAGTTCGGTTGCAAAAGCTAGGATATGAAGTCACACTGTACGAAAAAGATCGTCAAGTTGGCGGGAAAATGAATCAAATCAAAACGGCAGGATTTACCTTTGATTTAGGGCCAACGATTGTGATGATGCCAGAAATTTATCGGGAAGTATTTGAATTTTGTGGGAAAGACCCCGATGACTACATTTCAATGAAAAAAGTTGATCCAATGTTAAAACTGTATTTCAACAAAGAGGAACCAATCGAGTTTTCCAATGATTTAATTGAATTGACAAAGACGTTGGAAAACATTTCGCCAGAAGATACACAAGGTTATTTCGCATTTTTAGCAGATATCTATCAGCGATATACGATCGCAAAAGAAGCCTTTATCACGAAATCATTTCGTGGTTTTTGGGATTTTTATAATCCTAAATCATTATGGGCAGGGATCCGCTTGCGGACATTCAGCGATGCGTATACGTCTATTTCTAAATTTGTGAAGGATGACCGTTTGCGTAAATCATTGGCTTTTCAAACACTTTATATCGGGGTATCGCCTTATCAAGGACCCTCTTTATATACGATTATTCCAATGATCGAATTATTTTATGGTGTTTATTTTATTGAAGGTGGAATGTATACGTTAGCGACTTCATTGGCTCGATTGTTTGAAGAGTTAGGTGGAAAGATCGTTTACGAAACATCAGTAGATGAAATCCTAATTGACAATAAGATTGCTAAAGGGATCCGAATCGGGAAAGAACAAGTGATGGCTGATGCTATTGTATGTGGCGCTGATTTTCCTTATGCGATGAAGGAATTAATTCCTGATGAAAGACAACGGGGAAAGTATACAAATAAAAAAATCGCTAAATTTGAATATTCATGTTCTTGTTTTTTGATGTATCTTGGCTTAGACAAGAAATACCCAGAGGAACACTTGCATAGTATTTATTTTGCAGAAGACTTTAAAAAAAATGTTGATGATCTCTTTGAACGAGGAAAGTTACCAGATGATCCATCTTTTTATTTGTACCGACCGTCATTGATGGATGATTCGCTTGCACCTGAGGGTCAGGAAGGCTTATATGTCTTAGTACCAGTGCCAGAATTGTCAAAATATGAGAAGTGGACGGAACAAACGATGCAAGCCTATCGCCAAAAAATCATCCGATTGCTCAAAGAAAAGACGATTTTTAAGGATATCGATGAGCATATCGTATCCGAAACATTGATCACGCCCAAAGATTTTTCTGAACGTTTCAATGCTTATAATGGAGCGACTTTTGGCTTAAAACCGACATTGAAACAAAGTAATTATTACCGCCCGCATAACAAATTTTCTGCAGCAGAAAATTTATATTTTTGTGGGAGTAGTACCCATCCTGGCGCGGGGGTACCAATTGTTATGCAAAGCGCAAAATTAGCGGTAGAGGAGCTGTTGAGAGATGATAACCATTAACAATGATCCTTTTCAAGAATACCAAAAAGATTTTGCCTATTGTGAATCAATCATCAAGAAAAATTCAAAATCGTTTTACCTGGCTTTCTCACAGTTGCCTAAACGAAAAGCTCAAAGTGTCTATGCCGTGTATGCGTTTTGCCGACGTGCAGATGATTTGATTGATCGCGACAACAATCAAGCGGGATTGAGACAGTTAGAACGGCAATTGCTAGATTTTAATGAGGGAAAGGTTCCCAACGATCCAGTCTGGCGTGCGTTATCAGTGGTCTTTGACAATTTCCCCATGGTAACCGCTCCTTTTTTTGATATGCTGACTGGTCAACGAAAAGATGCTGATTTTAAGCAACCAGAAACAAGAAAAGATCTTGAAGAATATTGTTATTACGTTGCAGGTAGTGTAGGTTTGATGTTGCTTCCGCTTTTAACTGAGCGCCCAGCTGACATCGTTGTACCAGCTAAAAAATTAGGAGAAGCGATGCAGTTAACGAATATTTTACGAGATGTTGGAGAAGATTATCAAATGGGGCGAATCTACCTGACAAAAGAAGACATGACTAGATTTGGGGTGGCAACTACCATGTTAAAAGAAAAGCAAGCCCAAACACAATTAGTCGCTTTATGGGAATCACTGGCTAAGCAGGCTGAAAACTTATATGAAGAATCATTTGAAATGTTTCCTCTTATTACAGAAGATTGTCGTCAAGCACTTGCCAGTGCTGCGTTTATTTATCGTGAGCAATTAAATATCGTGAGAAAACAGCATTATTCTTTATTTGATAATAAGAATAAAGTTAGTCATTATCGAAAAGTACAGCTTTTAAAAGAGGTCAAAAGTTATCTCAAAAGCTATTGAACCGTCTGATTATTAAAGAAGCGAATATAAATTCAATATTGTTGTTTTCAAACGATCATTAGTTGAAAAAATTGAAAGCAATGAGCCCGAGACCAAAAAGGTTGTCGGGCTTTTTATCACTGTTTTGTTACATAGGTCTTTCTATGCGAGAAAAATTTTCAGATAAAAATAAAGATTTAGCGGAATATTTTAGAACTTGTCGTATATTATTCATGACCAAGGTAATAGTTTTACCAACTAAATGCTAGGAGGATGGAAGAATGGGACCAATTGCAGTTACGCCTGATCAATTAAAATCACAAGCGAAGATCTATCAGCAATCAGCGCTCCAAATACAAGAGGCTATCCGAAAAGTAAATACGATGAACCAGCAAATTGCACATAATTGGAAAGGACAAGCTTTTCAAGCATATCTTGATCAGTATCACCAGTTAGAAGGTAGCGTTAAACAAATGACACAATTATTTGAAAGTATTTATGAGCAACTCAACAACTATGCGAATACCGTCTCAGAACGGGATCGTCAAGATGCTCGGAATTTTGGGTTGCTATAGCGTTTATCAGTAAAAACCAATCTTCGTTTGACTTGTACCCATTAAAGCAGCAAATGTCAGTTGTTTTTTAGCTATTTTCATTTGGTTTTTGTTTTGATTCCTTGACTTTGAATGTAAAAAATAAGCCATACATGAAAAAAGGGGTAACTCAATGAAACAGGGAATAGTCATTGATATTTGTTTGCAAATCGAACAGCAAACGATCGACTTGCAAATACCTAGGGAAATAACCATTAGGCGCTTAAAGGAATTATTTGTGAACGCGCTTCAGGTTTCTTCGATCGTGCTACCGGCTGCGTTCGATTTAGAAGTGACAAATAAATCAATACGATTGAATGAAGAATTTCTTTTATCAGATTATCCAATTAGTCATGGTGACCAACTGTTAATCAAGCCACGTATCCTTAATGGTGGTGACAACAAGTAATTGAAGAGCGAAAAGGATGTATTTAAAAAAGAAGGTATTAAAATAACCGATGAACGAGTGGAAATTCAGCTACAAGCGAATCAATATGCGCTGGATCAGATCGAACAATATACATTTTTTTTAAAACCTAAAAGAAATTTACTGGCAGGTGACGTTAGCCATTTATCTACAGAAAAATTAATCATTCAATACAAAAAAACAAATCAAATGAAGTGTTTCTCACAGGTTTTGATTAAATTAGATTTTTACCAACGATTATTGCTTGCCCAAAAAGTCAATCAATTGTGTGATTTTATGAATGGACCGATCCAACCATTGTTTCATCCCGATAATTTGTTTCTGTTTGGAGAAGAGATTTTTCTTGCACATCGAGGGTTTATGCAAGTTATCGCTCCATATACGGTCACTGAAAATGATTTTCTGAAGCAATATCGGGCACTGGTGTTGGCTATCTTATATCCTAATTTGAGTTATGAGAGTTTAAATGGAGGAAGTGAAGGATTAACAGATGACTTGTCGAAATTGCTCCATGGAGCAAAAAATGTAACAGAAATCAATCAGATTATTAGCGACCAAATCGAAACACAAAAGGAGATTCGAGCGACAGAATTACGTGTGGTCAGTAGGAAAAATTACTTTATTTTTAAACGGGGTAGCCTTTTATTCAGCTTGTCAACCATCCTTTTTGCTTTATTAACAGGAATTTATGCGTTTTATCAATTACCACAGATAGAACGGAGCGTGGATGCACAAGCAAAATATATAGCCAAGGATTATGCAGGTGTTTTAACGGCTTTAGCAGATGTATCCCCCAGTTTGTTTTCTCAAAGTATCAAATATATAGTGGCTGTTAGTGTCATTCAATTAGATCATTTAACTTCATTAGAAAAAACAGCTATTTTAAATCAATTATCTCAAGAGTCAAGTGAGAATCGTTTGCTTTATTGGATTTACATTGACAGAAATAATCTCCAACAGGCATTGGATATCGCTCAAAACATTGGAGATGAGCAGTATCTTTTGCATGTCTATACTAAGTTATATCTGACAGTAAAAATGAACGATCAAATGAGTGGTGAAAAAAAGCAAAAATTACTAAAAAACTATCAAGAAAAAATTAGTCAATATAGCAAAAAGCCAGGAGAGAATAAATCTGAAAATCCCACAAAATAAGACACTATGCACCGAAAATCAGATGAATATCAGTCTTTCCATCCTTTTTGATCTCTTTTATTTTGGGGAGATGTTTATTCATGAAGTATTTACTCAAAATGATAAAGAGCTGGTGATCGCCGGCAAAAAAATCTGTTATATCAAACAGCATATAAATTTTTCAGACTCTTCGATCAAAGATGATCCGAGGTTTCTGATATTAAAGCATGAAACATTGCAGAGAAAGTGGATCGATCCACCGAAGCAATTGATTGATATTTCATGTGCAACAACCTCTGCCTTGATGATTGAATCAGATGCAATGATTGCGATAGATTATCAGGATAATAACTATCAATTGAGTATATATCCTAGTAAAGCACCCGTTTATTATAATCAGCAACTTGTAACAAAAGGTGTATTTACTTTCCAAGTAGGTGATCAGATCGTAGTGGATCAGTGGATTATCGAAAGGCGGGAAAAGCAGTGGCAGATCATCGGTTTAGGTCAAGCGATCCAATTAAATCCATGGGTACTTTCTGAAGTCCCTTATATACCTGAATATCCTAAGCACTTCCCCTTTTTTAGAAGAAGCCCTAGAATCTATCTGGAAGAGCCAAAAGTACAAGTGGAGGTTCGATTACCGAGACACGAAGCAGCTCAGGAGAAACAATCCTTTTTTAAATTGGTTCTCCCGTCTTTAGGCATATTTATCTTAAGCGGAATGTTTCTATTTTTTAGCAATCGAAACCTGCTTCTGATACTAGGTATGTATGGACTTAATTTATTGACGTCCAGTATCTCTACTATCAATTATTTATTAAATAAAAAGAAAATAAAACGAAAAAAAAGTGAATAAAAAATAACTATCCAACAATATAGAATCAAAAAAGCTTTTGAATTAAACAGGTTACAGCAAAGACAAAAAGAAGTTTTACAGTACATGTATCCTTCTAATAATCAATTAGCACGAATGACAAAGGAATGTCATCCAAGAATCTATGAACGTCGACCAAAGGATAAAGATTTTTTAACCGTTTGCTTAGGAATAGGCGAACGTCCATCCAGTTTTAAAATTGTTAGTTCTTATTTGGATGAGGATCAATGGAACGATGAAATTCTATCCGATTTTATTCGTCCTTATCAAAAATTAAAGAACGCACCTATTGCGATTTCATTAGCAACTCAGTCAGTGGGGCTTGTCGGTCCATCGAATGTTTTGCAGGAAGCTCTTCAATCTTTACTATTTCAAATTTCTGTCTTGCACTCTTACCAAGAGGTTGAGTTTATCACTCTTCTTCAAGAAAAAGAATATGAAAAAACATGGAAAAATTGGCGTTGGTTACCACATCATACGTTGCGATCCTTTCCACTTAAACAAAGAGGGCTCCTATTCAATTTAAAAAATCGAGAGTTGGTTTTAAGTGCATTTTATAAGATCCTTTCTAAAAGGAAGCAAAAACTACAACATGCTGATTATCAGAAGATAGCTTTTAAACCAACTTATGTTTTTTCAATTATCACAGAAGAAGGCTTGTGGGAGCATGAAATCAGTGAGTTTTTAACGGAAGAATTAAATCGGTATGATGTCGTAGTTATTTGGGCGAAGGAATCTATCGATCAGTTGCCTGAAACTGTAACGACGTTAATAGCGTATCAAAGTCAAGATATTGCTATGTTGATCAATCATAAAGAACAACACATTAATCAACCATTTACACCTAATCGTTTACCAACTAGTTATCCACTTGAACAAGCAATTTTTCGCTTAGCTAACTTATTCCATGAAGAAATTGAAAATCAAAATCTGCCAGAAAAAATCAATTTATTAGAGCAATATCAAGTTCAGACTGTTGAGGAGTTAATGATTTCTAAGCGCTGGTTGAACGCAGAGCCAAGTAAGACATTGCGTTCATTGATCGGCTGGCAGAGAAAAAATCAGGGGATCTACTGGGATCTCCATGAACAGGCACATGGACCTCATGCTTTAATTGGTGGCACGACTGGTTCAGGGAAGTCAGAATTTCTGATTACTTATTTAGTGGGATTAGCCATCAATTTTTCTCCTGAAGATGTAGGGATTCTAGTGATTGATTGGAAAGGTGGCGGCCTCGCACAAACAGTAAGTAAGTTGCCACATTTTATGGGTGCGATCACTAATTTAGACCGAGTTGGTACGTCCCGTGCATTGATCAGTATCAAAGCGGAGCTGGAAAAGCGACAAAGGTTACTTGCGACCTATGAAGTAAACAACATCAATGAGTATATGCAGTTATACAAACAACGAAAACAAAGGAACGTTTCTGCGTACCCTGATCAGCCGCTGCCTCATCTTTTTCTAGTATCCGATGAGTTTGCCGAATTAAAAGTCAATGTGCCAGAATTTTTGGAGGAGCTGACTTCAGTAGCGCGGATTGGTCGTTCACTTGGCGTCCATTTAATTTTAGCTACCCAAAAACCAGCCGGAGTAGTCAACGACTAAATCGAGTCGAATAGTAAAAGTAAAGTGGCATTGAAAATGGCAAGTGTTCAAGACTCAAAGGAACTTTTACAAACAACAGATGCAGCTTATGTGTCAAGACCAGGGAGGGGTTATCTTAAGGTAGGAGAAAATGACGTCTATGAATTGTTCCAAAGTGGTTATACAAAAGCACCCTACGCACCAAACCAATCTCTTGAAGATGAACGGATCGTTGTTGTGAATGAATTTGGTCAAAAGGAAGTCCTCTTTGCTCCTACAGAAAAAGATTCGAGGAAAGCAGCGGGCAGTATAGTTACGCAATATGAGGCAGTCAGAAGGTTGATTGTACAAACTTTTCAACAATCAACATTCAGCCAACCATCACAACCTTGGTTACCAGAATTACCAACGTGGTTAGTAATGCCTATCTTTAAAGGAAATGAACGGAATACATTAAAGGTTCCTATAGGCTTGTTAGATGTACCTCATGAGCAAAAGCAAAGTCATTATTACTATGATTGCGAGAAAAGTAGTTATACCGTTGTATTCGCTAGTTCTGGATATGGAAAATCTACGTTATTACAAACAATTGTTTTAAGTCTTGCAAGACAAAATACTCCAAATCAAGTATGGTTTCATCTAGTTGATTTTGGTACTAATGGCCTTTTACCGTTGAAGAAGTTGCCACATGTCGTTGACATCGTCACTTTAGAAGAAGAAAAAAGACAAAAAATGTTTGTGAGAATCAAGCGATCATTGGCGGAGAGAAAACAACTGTTTAAAGAAAAGGGTGCCACAAATCTCTACCAATACCAAGAAAAAACGAGCATCCAATTACCGATCATTTTTATTATATTAGATAGCTACGAGAGTTTGGGGATAGAGGATAAACGAAAAGATTCCATCGATGAAACAATCGTGCATTTACTAAGAGATGGTGCAAGTTTAGGGATTTATCTTATTCTATCTGCAAATCGTGTCGGGAGTATTCGCCTAAATATGATGAGTCAATTTGCAACAAAGCTGTTTATGTATTTACATGATGAAAGTGAAATCAAACAAGTGCTGGGAAGAGAAGCGATTGTTGCGTTGCCTATTAAAGGAAGAGGGCAAGTGATGCTTGACCGACCAACGATATTACAATTTTATTTACCCACTAATGGTCAAAATGAATCAGAAATATTCGAAAAAATGGCAGAAGAAATAACAAATATAGATCAAGACTGGGTAGGAAAACGTCCTGAAAAAATCCTGATGGTGCCCGAACGGTTAACGCCAAAACTTTTCAGTCAGTTTGTGCGCAATAAAGAAAAAGACTTGGTGTATCTAGGTTTGAATAAGCAAACAGTTGAGGTGGAATCATTTGCATTTTTTCTTGGAAAGCAGCTAGGTTTATTTTTTACTTCCAATGTACAATTGCAGAGGATGTTTTCATGGTGGCTATCACAAATGATGGATGTGGAAGAAAATGTTATTTTAATCGATGTTTCTGGAACATTGGAGCAAATAAAAAACGAAGTGACTTCGTATTTTAGCTTGCATGATGTCGCAAAACGAAGTGAGAAATTTACTCATTTCTGGGATGAACTGTGGTTCACGCCAAAAACGAGAAAAATCGTGGTTCTTAATGGACTGGCTGATTTCGTGGAAGAAATGGGGTTATTCTCGGGAGAAGTGGGCAAGTTATTAAATAGAGGAAATTCGTGTTTTCAATTCATTTTTATTGATCTGTTAGCGAAAACTGGCAACTTTTATGGTGGAATGACTCAAATAGTAAAAGAAAATGTTTCTCAGATCCTTTTTGATGGGAGTCTCCAAACTCAAGGATTTGTTGATGATTTTACATTTACAAGAGAAAATAACCCAAATAATAAAAATAGTTTTTACAGTTTAAAGGATGGAAAGTTGGAAATCATAGTAGTTCCTGTCGAAGAAGAGTGAGGGTAAAAATGATACCGCACTAAAAATAATGTACCCGAACAAGAGGGCACGGGTGCATGGGTTAGCTCCAACAACAGAAGGAAGAATTTTTTGTAATAGCTTCTCAAGTGTTCGAAAATTCATGCGATTTCGAGGAATTAATTCTGGAATGTCTATTTGGCAAGAAGGTATGCTCACCATTTATTCATTTTTACACCTAAAAGAGTCTGGGAAGTCCTTTTTTGTCCCAGACTCTTTTAGGTAATTTTTTTGAAAACTTCTTCTTATTATTGAAGTTTAAAGCATTTTTTCTGTCTTTGGCAAAAAACTCAGGATCACTCGTAAATAACGTTGGCATAATAAATAGTTACATTTTTTTTTCGAGTAATTTTAATTCTTGGATCATTGCTTTTTTTCGCGGGTATTTTTCTTTTAATTCTTTGATCAACAATTGAACCGAGATCATGCTGTTTGGTAAAGTAGCCATTTCTTCAATATATCTCACCAGTTTATGATAATGATTCCGAGTAGTCATAGTGTGGGCTATTTTCCGCAATTCATATTCATATTTCTGTAATAGTGCTTCGGGAGTCTGTTTTTTTTAAATATTGAAATAACGATTAGCTTCTTTGATTCCAGAGGTCTCTAACACACGATTCAATAATAGATCATAGCATTTTTCCTGTGAATAAAGTAAGCCAATGTCTTGATGATTATGTAATTCTTGGAACAAACGGTTTCGCAACGATATCCATTCGTCTTTTGAACAAGTTTTTTTCAATTGGTGAACTAGATTCATATCTAATGCATCATTCTCAATCAATAACTTAAAAACTTGATTTATGTATGCTTCTTTTTTTCCTAATTTATAATAGAGTTTTTTTAGAGAATAACGATGAAGTTGAACGAGATCAGGAGATTGACGATCCAAAAGCAGACTCTCCTGTAGTACTTTTTCTGCTTCTTTGTATATTCTGTTTTTAAGTAAGTAATTAACATATTGTGTCCTGATAGTAGGGGAGTGCCAGTTTTCTTGGATAGTATGTTGAATTTTTTGCTTGGAATAGTTTAAGTACTCCATTTGTTTAACAGATAAAATTTGTTTCTTTTTTTTCAATCCTCTTTTTTTGTCTGCGGGTTCTTTCTTCAACGAGGAAGCAGATTGTTTCTCATAGTATGCTTGATATTTATTGATATCAAAAGAAGCATCTGAATAAATATATTGTTGAAAACGTTTTGCTAAGTGGTCATTTTCCTTTAAAATCATCTTTAAAAAAGGACGGATTTGTGAATCTTCCGCGTAGGAAACCAAATATGCGCTGTTATTTGCATCTTTCTTTTGTAAGTATTTATTGTATTCGAATAAAACGGCTACTAAATGGGGACAATGATCGTTCGATAAGCAGGGGCAGCTACAAACCATTTTTTCTAAATAAAAGTGGTCAACGAGGTCAATGATTGCATGATAGTTTTCATTACTAGTAATGTTGGCAGTAATCTGTTTTTGCTTAACCTTAAAGTTTTTTACCTGTTCCCCAATAAAATAGGAGTATCCTAAATCTATTGTAGTTTCTAAAAAATATTCTTTCCAGTTGTTCACCTAATCTCCTCCTTTATATTAATTCTTACTTAATAAGTTTAACGGATAAATGGATGAAAAACAGTATTTTTTTGTTGATACGTAAGTTATTTAATTTTAATATAAATGGCTATTTTTAGGTATATTTTTTATAGTAAAATAATTACCAATTGTTGTTTAAAGAAATTTTTTTATTCTTTCGTGATTGTGAGGGCGTTTTTCAATTTCTAATACAGCAATTTTGTGTAGCAAAGAGTCTAACGTGATATGTGACATTTCTTCCTCTACTTTTGCTTGGAGTAGGGTATAGCTTGCCGTCAATGTTTCTTGAATATTCGCACCAACGATACAATTTGGGTTTGTTTTCGGATCCACTTGAATGAGATTAGTATTTCCTTCAATACTTTTATAAATATCTAAAAGTGAAATTTTTTCAGGAGAACGAGCTAAAGAAGGTGCAGCTTTTCCGACTTGCGTAATAATCAAATTCGCTTTTTTTAGTCGGCTCATGATTTTACGGACATTAGCTGCACTGGTTTCAATACTTTTCGCAATCATCTCACTAGATAACATATCGCTATCTTGAAAAATTGCTATGTAGGCTAAGATGTGGATCGCATCGCTCAATTGTAAAGAATATTTCATACTATCCCATTCCTTTCGACGTTTATTCTTGACTTATTTTAACATACTCTTTAAGATAATGGTGTAACTTAAAAATGTACAGGCTCTATTTAAAAAATTTATCAACGTGAAAAAAGGAGTGGTTAGAATGAATTATCTCATTACTGGAGCAACTGGTGGTTTTGGTAACTATGCTATGGAGTACTTAAAACAGCTCGTTCCTCAGGAAAATATCTATGTGTTGGCGCGGAATGAAGAAAAGGGGAAAACACTTGAAGAAAAGGGTTGGAATGTCCGTTTCGGAGATTATGCTGATTATTCTTCTATGAAAAATGCCTTATAGGGAATTGATCGCTTGTTGTTTGTGTCTGGTGCACCTGGTAATCGGCAAGCTGAGCATGAAAATGTTGTGAAGGCCGCAAAAGCAACTGGTGTTTCTTACATTGCTTATACTAGTTTTGCTGATGCCGATCACTCGACCAGTATTCTAGCGCCAGATCATCAGTTTACAGAGAAAGTAATTGCTGATTCTGGAATCGCACATACTTTTTTACGTAATAATTGGTACTTAGAAAATGAATGGCCACTCATTGAACTTGCCTTAAAGAATGGGCGCTTTATTTATTCAGCAGGTGAAGGCAAAACTGGCTGGGCATTAAAACGAGAATATGCCGAAGTTGCAGCAAAAGCACTAGCAAACTTGAACTTTCCAGAAGTTCTTGAATTATCGGGTCAACCGATCACGTATGAAGAACTAGCTAAAGAATTAAAAGAAGTGACAGGCAAACCTATTGATATCGTGGCTACCAATGACCATGAGTTCATCAAAAATTTAGAGGAGGCTGGTTATCCTGAATCTGCTGCACAAATGTTTGCAGCTATTCAAAAAGATATCAAGAATAATCAACTCGATGTTTCCTCAAAAGATTTTGAACAAGCTTTGGGACATCCACTTGTCTCTTTAAAAGATGGACTAGAAGAATTGTTGAATCAATAGTTGTAAAAAGCGGTTGAGACAACGTTTTTAATTCTATAAAACAAGGGTAAATTCTCACAAGTGACAAGAAGTATAAAAATAAGGTTTTTACGGTTGACACTTACCTGCTTACTGTTTCTTATTGAGTTTATTGCTGAAAGTTTAGTCAGTGAAAACCGTGAACAAAAGGTCGTGAAGCATCGTTTAGCTCTGATAACCTTAAGAAAGATTTTTTGGAACCAGTTTTTTGGTTTTGAAAAATTCGGACTTATTTCAAAGAGTAGCTGGTTGAACACTGTTTATTCGTTTTCACACCTATTTAAAGAGTCTGGGATCAGGCTCTTTTTTTTGCATTTAAGTGATAAGTAGAAGATTGACTTTTTTGAATGTAATAAAAAAAACACTTACGAGAAAATGAGAAATATGCTACGATACTTTTCGTGACAAATTTAAAGGAGTGGTATAGTTGCCTACAAACAAAAAAGAAGGAATTATTTTTACATCACTAATGTGTTTTCTCATGGTCTTAGGAATGAGTGTGTATAATCTCTGGCTTCATGGGGATTTATATTTTTCAAATCTATTGATTGGTTTAGTTCCAGGATTCATCGTGGCTTTTATTTTAGATGTCTTTATTGTTGGTGTGATTGCGAAAAAAATAGCTTTCAAGTTGCCAGTAAATTCAGAAAGTAAATTTCAAATGATCGTAACGATTTCTTGTCTGATGGTCCTAGGAATGGTTACCTGTATGTCGTTGTTTGGTGTTGTGATTGAGCAGGGAATACCTGACCAACTATTTTCAGCGTACCTTACCGCATGGAAAATGAATGTGATTGTTGCATTGCCTTTGCAATTACTAATCGTAGGTCCTATCTCTCGATTGGTATTAAGCACGATCCAAAACTAAAAAGATCTTTTAGATTATAAAAAAAGAGGATGCGACTTGTTTAGCATCAAGAGATAAAAGAACTTGCCTAAAATTGCGTACACGCTTATTAGGAAGTTTCGTTTATTTTTTGAATGAGCTACTTCAGTCACATGCTCTTTTTTTTAAGAACAATTAATCAAAAAATGTTTGCATCATTTCACGAACCTGTGTACACCATTGTAGTTCTTGCTGGCAAAGTAAAATTCTTCGTTGAATAACGACATAACGTCCAAATTCCTCTTTTTTATTTACTGAAAGATCTGCTAGTTTTGCTTGGTTTTTTTGCATGATTTTGTTTAATTGTTGTTCTCTTGTAAATAAAAGACCCGTCGCTGTTGTTTTATCTAAGGTAGAAAAAGCGTACAGTTTGGCTAAAAATTCATCTTTTTGAGTAGGAGCAGGGGTCTCTTCTTTGATCCATTCTTCTACGATCGCTTTTCCTTCATTGGTAAGGGTATAAATTTTTTTCTGCGAATGTTCTTCGATTTCCAGGACAGAAATATAACCTTTCTGGTCTAATTTAGCCAGTGTCGTGTAAATCTGACTGTGGTGAGCTTCCCAGAAAATGGTGATTAATTGTTTTAGTTCATAACCGGAACGAGGTTTAGACAAAAGAACGCATAATAAGATATAGGCTAAAGTATTCATACGATACCTCCTGACTGGTTTTCTCTTATTATAGCATATTTTTTATTTTTGTTTTTACATGTGCATATTGACATGTAAAATAAATCATGTATGATGCTAGGTAGAGAAAGGAATGGGGAATTTGGAGAATCAAATAGAAATCAAAGAAGAACTAACAGAGAAAGGACAGGAACAAAGTAAAGGAAAGAATTCAGCGTTAGTAGTCGCTGCAACTTGTATGTTTGCGTTTATGGGAGTTGGCTTAGTAGATCCCATTTTAAAAACGATTGCTGCTCAATTAGATGCAACACCTGCCCAAACGACATTATTATTTACGAGCTACATGTTGGTAACGGGAGTAGTGATGTTGTTTACAGGTTTTTTATCGAGTCGAATTGGTTTGAAAAAAACATTGATGGCAGGTTTGGTCATTATTGTTGTATTTGCTGGCTTAGGTGGATTGTCCAATGATATTGGTACATTGATCGGATTGCGTGCTGGTTGGGGTGTAGGGAATGCTTTATTTGTTTCAACAGCACTTGCGACTATTGTAAGTATTTTAGTGGGTAACACTGAAAAAGCTATTATGATGTATGAAGCAGCACTAGGCTGTGGGATGGCTGTTGGACCATTAGTTGGCGGCATACTAGGAAGTGGCTCGTGGCGGTATCCTTTTTATGGAGTAGCTACGTTGATGTTTATTGGCTTTTTAGCATTGGCGATCCTTCTTCCAGAGGCAGGAAAACCACAAAGGAAGGTTGGTTTTTGGGAAGGGGTCAAGGCGTTAAGTAATCACAAATTGCGTTCCGTTGGTCTGATTGCCTTATTATATAATTTTGGTTTCTTTACGTTACTTGCCTATGCACCATTCTTATTAGTGGGGTATAGTGAGTTAGAGGTCGGTTTTGTTTTCTTTGGTTGGGGCGTTTTATTAGCAATTGCTTCGATTTTTGTCGCACCAGTACTAGAACAAAAATTCACTACTTACCGAACGATTTTAGCAGCGTTTGTTTTCTTTATTATTTGTTTGGCGTTACTAGGTGCCGGTTCAACTATCCAAATTTTAGTGCCAATCAGCATTGTACTTTCAGGTTTTTTCCAAGGGATCATCAATACATTATTGACAACGATTGCTATGGAGATACCAGGTTTACCAAGAAATGTGGCTTCTTCAAGTTATAGCTTTGTTCGTTTCTTTGGTGGGGCATTAGCGCCATTTATTGCAGGGATCATTGGCGAAAAACTAGGTGAAAGTTATGCTTTTTATTTTGCTGCGATCATTGTCGTAATTAGTGTCTTTTGTATTATTCATCATCAAAATTATTTTGTAACAGATGAAGATCAATAAAAATGAGGTTTTGAAAGAAAGAATAAAAACCGAAAAAAATAGTTAATGATGAATCAATAAAACCTTGAATTTCACATACTGTGTTTCAAGGTTTTTTTTCTGTTATTTGTGACGTTCGATCTACAGTTCTGGTAACTGGTATCGTGAGAGGGTTTATTTTTAACATGTGTTTCAACGAAAAAGGTCAATGAATACACTGTTTTTGTCATAAATCATGTTATGATGAGAATAAGACACAGCCAGTAAAAAGTGAGGAAAAGCGATGATTGAAGAATATTTCAAAGAAGTAGGTATCACGTTGGTTGAACTTCCCATCGAGTTGGTGGATGATCGACCCGTTTATGGTGGTTATCTAAAAGAGCTGCCTGTAATCAATGCGACAGGAGAATCTCGAAAAATCATGCACCAGAAACTAGCGAGTATGTATCAAGCCTATCGTGAACAACTACTTACAGATATGGAAATAGAAAAAGAAAAAACAATGAATCTGTCGACAGAAGAATTGTTAAGATATTATGATGGTGAGACATTCGATGGGTTTGCCATTTTTTCTAACGATAATGAAGATCATCTTGGCTAAAATAAGCTATTATCGACTTAAAATTACGCTTAATGCGTTTCTTTTAGTCGATAATAGCTTATTTCACTCATTGTAGTTATGAGGCATTCTAGTTAAAGCGCTTGGGTAAGTTGTTTTTGTTTAATTGATATTTGAAAGACAAATGGAAAATTCCGGCAATCAATAAAGTGATCGTATAAGCAATCGAATGGTGGAACGCTAGATTGTAATTGATCACAGCTAAAATGCCTAAAGCGAGCATATAACTAACATGTAGCCTTTGAACAATGCCTTTAGGACCAATTTTTTGAAGATAAACTTGCCATTTTTCCTGAGTGGGATTAAAATTTCTTTTTTTTATTTGGAAAAAAGTGGCTAAAATCATCACTCCTATAAAGGCAGCGATGTTTAAAGAAATCAAGTATACTAAAAATATCGTGAAAATTTCGAACATAAAAGTAACCTTTCTAACTAAAAAACTTTTCAAGAATCAAAAAATAAAGAAAAATTTTGTCATATTTTTATTGTGAAGACTAAAATGTTTCGTGTGAAACATTTTAGCGGATTTGACCTTCGCCGTAAATGATATATTTCGTAGAGGTCAGTTCATTCAATCCCATCGGACCTCGAGCATGTAATTTCTGAGTAGAAATACCGATTTCAGCACCAAAACCAAAAACAGCTCCGTCAGTAAAACGAGTTGAGGCATTCACATAAACCGCAGCGGCGTCCACTTCGTTCAAGAAACGTTGGCTTGCTTGGTAACTATCCGTAACGATGGCTTCAGAATGTTTTGTATTATGGCGATTGATATGGTCGATCGCTTCATCTAAAGAATCAACGACTTTCACAGCCAGAATATAGTCTAGATATTCCGTATCCCAATCAGCTTTTTCTGCAAGGGTTGCAGTTTCTAAATATTCCATGGCACGCGTATCTGCACGTAGAGAAACCCCATGATCTACTAATGCTTTTTCAATAACAGGTAAAAAGAAAGGGGCGATCTCTGAATGGATCAACAATGTTTCTGCAGCATTACAAACAGATGGACGAGAAGCTTTTGCATTGACGATGATATTCGTTGCCATGGTCAACTGAGCATCTTTATCGATATAAATATGATTGTTACCAGTGCCAGTCTCAATGATTGGGACTGTGGCTTGTTCCTTCACTCTTCTGATCAAATTTGCGCCGCCTCGAGGAATCAACACATCTAAGTACTCTGTTAATTTCATTAATTCAGCAGCCGTTTCATGAGATGTATCGTCCACAAATTGAACAGCGTAAGGAGACAGGCCAGCATCAGTTAACGTTTGTTGCAGAAGCTTCACTAATAATTGATTGGAAAAGAAAGCTTCCTTTCCGCCTCTAAGAATAACGGCATTTCCTGATTTAAAAGCCAAGCTGGCTGCATCAGTCGTCACATTCGGTCTAGATTCATAAATGATTCCGATGACACCAAGTGGGACACGTTTTTTTCCAATCAGTAACCCATCAGCATTCTTCCACATTTGTTCTACTTTTCCAATTGGATCCTCTAATGAAGCGATTTTACTGATTTCTTCAGCCATATCATGGATACGCTCAGGCGTTAAGCGTAAGCGGTCAAGCATCGTTTCGCTCATCTGATTTTCGGTTGCTTGCTCTAAATCTTTCTGATTGGCTTCAAGTATCGCTCCTTGATTTTTTTTGAGCATCAATGCCATCTGTTTGAGAAGGTCATTTTTCTGTTCTGTACTCATCAAAGCAAGAGTTTGGGCGCTTTGTTTTGCATTTTTTCCAAGTTGATTTAAATCAGTCATACGTGTTCCTCCTTAAATAAGGTTCCAAGTTCTTTACCGGCTAAAAGATCGAAGATAATGGTAGGATTTTTTCCGTTTGCCAGGATCATTGTACTGTTGGCTTCAAAAATACGTAATGCTGCTTGTAACTTACTAGACATTCCTCCTGTTCCAAAGGTGCTGCCAGCACCACCCGCTTGTGCCATTAAACACTCGTCAATGACCGAAACGGTTTGATACATCTTTGCGTCTGGATTTTTTGAAGGATCGGCGGAATAAAATCCGTCAATATCAGATAAAACAATTAATAAATCTGCTGTGATCAATTTTGTAACGATCGCAGATAGTTGATCATTATCACCAAATTTCGTTGTATGTTCAAGTTCATCGACTGCTACAGTATCATTTTCATTAACGATCGGGATGGTTCCCATTGCTAATAACTGTTCAAGTGTGTTGATCACATTGACTCGACTTTGAGGAAAATCGATCACATCCCGAGTAACGAGGATCTGAGCTGTTTGCTGATTGTAAACACTGAAACGTTGATTATAAATGTTCATCAATTCTGCCTGTCCGATCGCAGCAATTGCTTGTTGTTCCGGGATCGTTGTGGGGCGTGTAGCTTGATTCATTTTGTGCATCCCGACACCAACAGCGCCGGATGAAACTAATACGACTTCTTTCCCTTGATTCCGAAGATCAGACAAGACAAAGGCAAGCTGATCAATCGCAGCGAGGTTGATGTTTCCATTGGGATAGATTAAAGTACTCGTTCCCACTTTAATAACAATTCGTTTGGCTTTTGTAACTTCTTTTCGCATGTGACACCTCTAACTAAATACACGTTTTGATTTCGTTCTATTCTACTTGTTTTACACCATAAAGTCATGTATAAAATTTATTTTTTTATGACAGCAGTATTTTATTCATCTTAACATAAATTAATGAAGAATTTTTTAAGTCGTCCTTTTGGTATCATGAATATGGTAAAATAAATATAGTCTATTTTGGGAGGAAATTCGGTGAGAAAAAGAGGATTTGAAGTTATTTCAACATATGCACAACAAAAGATACAATTACCTCAACGAGCAACTCATCATGCTGCTGGATATGATTTTGAGGCGGCAGAAGATATTGTTATTCCAAGTATTTGGAAAGCTGGATTAAAACAAGGGATAACAGCTCTTTCAGAGGTATTGAAAAATGAAGAAACAACAGTCGACGAGAAAAAATTAAAACCAGTTCTTGTTCCAACTGGGATCAAAGCCTATATGGGAGAAGATGAATTTTTACAGTTAGCCAATCGTTCAAGTAATCCGTTGAAGCGTTTTTTAGTTTTAAGTAATGGAGTAGGTGTCATTGATAGTGATTACTATAATAATGATGCAAATGAAGGGCATATCATGTTCCAATTTACTAATTTTGGTTTGAAGGATGTTGTCATCAAAAAAGGTGAGCGAATTGGACAAGGAATTTTCTTGCCATTCTTAAAAGCAGATCAAGACCAAACAGAACAGGCTCGTAAAGGTGGCTTTGGTTCATCAGATGTATAACTACTCAAGGTTTATTTAATTCAAAAATAATTATTTAAGGAGGCGGGACAATGGCAAAAAAAGCGAAAGTCCAGTTTGTTTGCCAAAATTGTGGCTATGTTTCGCCTAAATTCTTAGGGCGTTGCCCAAATTGCGGGAAATGGAACACGATGGTCGAGGAAATCGAGCAAGATACGACTGACCGTAGAACACGAACAAGTTTGACTGGAGAAAAAGCCAAACCAACGAAAATTGCAGAAGTGATTCCTAAAAAGGAACCACGAGTCAAAACAAAATTAGATGAATTGAATCGAGTTTTGGGCGGGGGCGTCGTTCCGGGGTCAATGATTTTGATTGGTGGCGATCCAGGCATCGGTAAATCCACATTACTTTTACAAGTATCCCAACAATTAGCTGATATCGGCGGGAAAGTATTATATGTTTCTGGAGAAGAAAGTGCAGAACAAATTAAATTACGTGCCGAGCGTTTGGGTTCAATAAATACAGAATTTTACTTATATGCTGAAACTGATATGAATGAAATTAGCCGTGCCATCGAACAGATTTCACCAGATTATGTGATCATTGATTCGATTCAAACGATGACACAACCTGATATTACGAGTGTAGCAGGGAGTGTCAGTCAAGTGAGAGAAACGACTGCTGAGTTGTTGAAAATAGCGAAAACAAATGGGATTGCGATTTTTATCGTAGGACATGTAACGAAAGAAGGATCGATTGCGGGTCCACGTATGCTTGAACATATGGTTGATACTGTTTTGTATTTTGAAGGAGAACAGCATCATAGTTTTCGTATTTTGAGAGCAGTAAAGAATCGATTTGGTTCAACAAATGAAATTGGTATATTTGAAATGCATGAACATGGATTAGAAGAAGTTGCGAATCCTTCCCAAATCTTTTTGGAAGAACGATTAGAAGGAGCAACAGGCTCAGCGATTGTTGTGGCGATGGAAGGTACCCGCCCAATTTTAGTGGAAATCCAAGCACTGGTAACACCAACAATGTATGGAAATGCTAAACGAACCACTACTGGCTTAGATTTTAACCGAGTATCATTGATCATGGCAGTTCTCGAAAAACGAGCAGGCTTACTGTTGCAGAATCAAGATGCTTACTTAAAAGCAGCAGGTGGGGTAAAATTAAATGAACCAGCCATTGATTTAGCGATTGCTGTGAGTATTGCTTCCAGTTACAAAGAAAAAGGGACACAACCGACAGAATGTTTTATTGGCGAAATCGGGTTGACGGGCGAAATTCGCCGTGTCAGTCATATTGAACAGCGTGTCAAAGAAGTACAAAAGCTGGGTTTCACAAAAGTTTATTTGCCAAAGAACAATCTAGGAGGGTGGAATCCTCCGACTGGCATTGAAGTCGTAGGTGTCGCTACCTTGGCGGAAACGTTAAAACGTGTCTTTCGTTAAAAATAGTAAAATTAAAGAAATGGAGGAAAGAGTATGCAAAAACGTGTCATCACCTTGCTGATGATTATTGTCGGTGCCAGCTTAGGTATTTCTTTTTTACCAATGGCTTGGCAGACAATTGGTCAGCAAACAAATGGATGGCTGAATAATACATTTACCAATAGCCTGTTAGGTGCACTTATTTTCTTTTTATTGTCTTTGCTATTGGCAAAACATATCTCAGCTGTTATCAAGCAAATTGAGGAAAAATTAAGTGAGGTTAGTTTAACTTACCTATTGTTTGGTGCAATTGGTGGGATTATCGGGCTAACTTTAGGTGTAATTATTTCAACGCCACTATATAATTTGCAAATTCCGTTTGTAAATAGTGTTCTTCCCATCTTATTAATGGTTATTTTAGGCTATTTAGGATTCAGGATGGGAACCACTCGAATCGATGAATGGAAAAAAATCTTTGGTTCAAGAAACAAGAAAGTGGAACAAGAAACACCTAGTCAAGTGGAGAGCCAAATACTGGAACGGAAATTAGGCGAGAACTTTCATAAATACAAGATCTTAGATACTAGCGTGATCATTGATGGACGAATCTATGACATCACCAAAACTGGTTTTTTAGAAGGCACACTGATGATTCCGAATTTTGTGCTTTATGAATTACAGTATATTGCTGATTCTGGCGATAGCCTAAAACGTGTTCGCGGACGCCGCGGGCTGGATATCCTCAATGCTTTGCAAAAAGAAGAAGGAATCTCTGTTGAAATGTATGACGGTGATTTTGAAGATATCACTGAAGTGGACAGCAAATTGATCAAATTAGCGAAAATTTTAGATGGTGTCATCGTGACAAATGATTATAACTTAAATAAAGTCTCAGAGTTTCAAAATGTACCAGTGTTGAATATCAATGCTTTAGCGAATGCAGTAAAACCGGTAGTTATTCCAGGTGAAAACATGAATGTTTTAGTCGTAAAAGCAGGAACAGAACGTCAACAAGGGGTTGCTTATCTCGATGATGGCACCATGGTGGTCGTGGAAGATGGACAGCATTATATGAACGAACATATCGAAGTGGTTGTTACAAGTGCCTTACAAACAGCTGCCGGGCGGATGATTTTTGCAAAACCAGCCCATGCAGGTCGTGGGATCGATAATAAAGACAATAAAAAAGAAACTGAAAAAAGTAAACATGCTTAACGAAAGAAAAATCGGAATATGAGTATAAAAAGTAGCCAACTGGTAAGGAAATTCAACCAGTTGGCTTTACTATTTCCCATATTAAAGGTAAAATTTGTGCTGAGTGGCTTTCATTTTAATGAAAAAGCCTTTAAGAAATATGAGGATGTAAAACAGAACATGTTTTTCGTGTTTTGTCTCATATTTTAAAGTCTAGTTTGAAAGAAGAGGAAGAAAATGACGAAAGTACGCGTACGCTATGCACCAAGTCCAACTGGGCACTTACATATTGGGAATGCTCGAACAGCATTGTTCAATTATCTATTTGCTCGCCACAACGATGGAGACTTTATTATTCGTATTGAGGACACAGACCAAAAACGAAACATTGAAGATGGTGAAAAGAGCCAATTGGAAAATTTGGCTTGGTTAGGTATCGATTGGGATGAATCTCCTGAAAATCCTGGAGAATATGGTCCTTATCGTCAATCTGAAAGAAAAGAAATTT
The DNA here is from genome assembly GCF_040887425.1 of Enterococcus sp. C53. NCBI lineage: Bacteria > Bacillati > Bacillota > Bacilli > Lactobacillales > Enterococcaceae > Enterococcus > Enterococcus sp. C53. Next base: position 74,071 of record NZ_JBFOFT010000008.1, on the reverse strand, counting down.
ATCAGCCTTTGATTGATCAACTTCTTGCAAGTAATCGGGCATACAAATGTTACTGTACAGAAGAAGAGTTAGAAGCAACTCGTGAAGAACAACGTGCACGTGGAGAAATGCCTCATTATGCGGGTACTTGTGCAAATCTAACACCAGAAGAACAAGCAGAAAAAGAAGCGCAAGGGATTGAACCAGTGATCCGATTCCGTGTACCACGTAATACGGAATATGCGTTCAAAGATATGGTCAAAGGGGATATCACCTTTGAATCAGATAATATCGGTGGCGACTATGTCATTCAAAAACGTGATGGTATGCCAACATATAACTTTGCTGTAGCTGTAGATGATCATATGATGAAGATTACTCATGTCTTACGTGGGGATGACCATATTGCAAATACACCTAAACAATTGATGATCTATGAAGCTTTTGGTTGGACACCACCAACATTCGGTCACATGACATTGATCATCAATACAGAAACTGGGAAAAAACTAAGTAAACGTGATGAATCGATTTTACAATTTATCGAACAGTATCATGAATTAGGTTACTTACCAGAAGCAATGTTCAACTTTATTGCATTATTAGGTTGGTCACCAGTAGGCGAAGACGAAATTTTCAACCAAGAAGAATTGATCAACATGTTTGATCCAAATCGTTTGAGTAAATCACCTGCAGCCTTCGATGCGAAGAAATTACAATGGGTGAATAACCATTACATGAAAGAAATGGATTTAGATAAGTTAACAGACATGTGCTTGCCTTACTTGATCGCTGACGGTCGAGTACAAGAAAATCCTGATGAAAAAACGATCGAATGGGTCAAAAGAATCGTTAGTCTGTATCAACCACAAATGAGTTACGCAGCTGAAATCGTAGAAGCTTCTTCCTTATTCTTCAATGAACATCCTGTATTGAACGATGCGGCTAAAGAAGTATTAGCAGGCGAAACTGTTCCACTTGTTCTTAATGCATTTAAAGCACAACTAGAACAAATGGAAGTCGTGGATGCCCCAACCGTAAAAGCAGCAATCAAAGCTGTCCAAAAAGAAACTGGCGTTAAAGGTAAAAATCTTTTCATGCCGATCCGAGTAGCTGTTTCAGGACAAATGCACGGACCAGAATTACCAGATACGATCGAATTGCTTGGTCGTGAAAAATCATTAGCACATTTAAATCAAGTCATCAACTAAACACGATGAACAGAAAGAAGTAAGTAATCATTGATCTCAAGAGAGGTGACGGGCGGTGGAAGTCACTGATTGATGTTTACTGAAATGCCTCTGGGAGTGGTTTCGGCGAGTGAAATAGACACATCTCTTTGTGACGAATTTCAGGTAGTCGAGAACGTGTAAGCTTACGTTAACAGCTAGAGGTAATCATATCTGATTATAAATAAAAGTGGAACCACGCCAATTAGCGTCTTTTAATAAGGAAACTTGTTAAAGGCGCTTCTTTATTTGTCAGAGAACTACATAAATTATTGAGAGGAAGGAGCGATGACGATGGGGTGGTTTGCCCGAGCGGTAGAGGCAGCTAAAAAAAATGACCCGGCTGCTCGTTCAACATTAGAAATCGTTTTGACATATCCAGGGTTTCATGCCTTATTTTGGCATCGGGTGTCACATTACTTATATCAGCATAAACTTTACTTGCTGGCAAAAATCAATGCACAATTTTGGCGATTTATAACAGGAATCGAGATACATCCTGGAGCCCAGATCGGACAAGGTGTTTTTATCGATCATGGGATGGGGATCGTGATTGGAGAAACCGCAGAGGTCGCTGATGATGTAGTTCTTTTTCATGGAGTTACGTTAGGTGGTACAGGTAAAGAAACGGGCAAAAGGCATCCCACAGTGAAACAAGGGGCAATGCTTTCTGCCAATGCTCAAATATTAGGACCGGTCACGATTGGGAAACATACGAAGATTGGTGCCGGTGCAGTCGTTTTAAAAGACATTCCAGATTATGCTACAGCCGTGGGGGTTCCTGCAAAAGTAGTACGGATTAATGGAGAAAAAGTGAGGAGATCAGAATGATAAAAATTTACAATACATTGACTAGACAAAAAGAGGAATTTGTACCGATTCAAGCAGGAAAAGTCGGTATGTACGTGTGTGGTCCGACTGTTTATAACTATATTCATATTGGAAATGCCCGCAGCACGATTGCTTTTGACACGATTCGACGCTACTTTGAATATCGGGGATATCAAGTCGATTATGTTTCCAATTTCACTGATGTAGATGATAAAATCATTCGTGCTGCTAATGAATTAGGGATCACGGCGCCAGAAGTAGCCAACCGTTTTATCCAAGCATTTGAAGAAGATACCAAGGCGTTGAATGTGGAGCCAGCTACAGCGCATCCTCGTGTGATGGATCATATGCCAGATATTATTTCTTTCATCCAAGTATTGATCGAAAAAGGTTATGGATATGAATCAAATGGCGATGTCTACTACCGTACAAGAAAATTTTCAACCTATGGACAACTTAGTGATCAATCGATTGATGAGTTAGAAGTGGGCGCGAGTCAACGGACGGGAGCAGAACAAAGTCAGAAAGAAGATCCGCTTGATTTTGCACTATGGAAAAAAGCAAAACCTAATGAGATCTCTTGGGATTCTCCATGGGGACCCGGACGTCCAGGATGGCACATCGAATGTTCCGTTATGGCAACGAAACATTTAGGGGAAACAATTGATATCCATGGTGGTGGGCAAGATTTAGAGTTTCCACATCATGAAAATGAGATTGCCCAAAGCGAAGCAAAAACGGGAAAGAAATTTGCCAATTATTGGATGCACAATGGTTACGTCACGATTGGCGATGATGATCAGAAAATGAGTAAATCATTAGGTAACTTTATTACTGTCCATGAAATGATCCAAACGGTAGATCCACAAGTGTTACGCTTCTTCATGGCAACAACTCAATATCGCCGACCGATTCGTTATAGTGAGGCAACGATGAAGGAAGCAGCGACAAACTTGCAACGCTTAAGAAATACATTTGATAATCTTAAATTCCGCCTAGCAACAGCAGAAAAATCTCTGGCGGATGACACAAAGTATTTAGCTGAACTTGAACAAATCGAACAACGCTTTATTGAAGAAATGGACGACGATTTTAATGCTGCGAATGGAATTACCGTCGTTTACGAATTGGCAAAATGGTTAAACACGTATTTGGAGAAAACAACTGTTTCAGCGGATGTTCTAGCAAACGGGGAAGCATTATTTACCCAATGGTTGGCTATTTTTGGTATTTTATTTACATCTGAGGAATTACTTGATGAAGAAATCGAGCAGTTGATCGAAGAACGTACGCAAGCAAGAAAAAATCGTGATTTTGCCCGTAGTGACGAAATCCGTGACCAATTAAAAGAAAAAGGGATCTTGCTTGATGACACACCGCAAGGAACTCGTTGGAGAAGAGAAGCATGAAAGACTATACACAATTAAACGGACTAGCTTTAGCTTATGTAGGAGATGCCATCTATGAGATCTATATTCGTGACTATTTGATCGAACAAGGGGCGACTAAACCGAATAAACTTCATAAAGCAGCCACGAATTATGTTTCAGCAAAAGCACAAGCTTATCTGATTAAAGAGATGCTAGAAGAAAAATTGATGACACCAGAAGAAGAAACTTTTTATCGTCGTGGTAGAAATGCCAAAAGTCATACAAGTGCAAAAAATGCAGATGTCACAACTTATCGAATTGCCACAGGTTTTGAAGCTTTGATGGGGTATCTGCATTTGACGAAACAAACAGAACGGTTAGAAGAATTAATTGAATGGTGTATCCAGAAAGTCGGTGAAAAAAATGGGTAGAGAACAAAAAGAACGTCATTATAACAAACGTAAAAAAGCAACGAAACAGCCAATGAACGCTTCATCACAGAAAAAATCGCAAAAAAAGCGAAACCATTATGACACTTCCTATGAACCTGTAGTTGGGGAGAAAAAAGAGGAAGCAATCGAAGATAATTTTGTCTTTGGTCATCATGCAGCAGTAGAAGCCTTACAACAAGGTAGAGGGAATAAATTATTTTTACAAGAGGACTCACGGGGAGAAAAAACCGAAGAGTTAAAGAACATTGCTAGAGATCAAGCTGTACCAGTTAAATGGGTACCAAAACAAAAATTAGATACATTAAGTGATCATGGTGTACATCAAGGAGTAGTCTTAGCGATTACCCCGTATGAATATTTATCCTTAGACCAGCTTCTTCAGCAAACCAAAGAAAAAACAGAAACACCTTTCTTTGTCATTTTAGATAGTATTGAAGATCCTCACAATTTTGGTTCGATCCTACGAACAGCGGATGCAAGTGGGGTAGACGGCGTAATCATTCCTAAGCATCGGGCGGTAGGCATTACGCCAATCGTTACAAAAACCTCTACTGGAGCAGTCGAACATGTACCTGTAGCACGAGTGACTAATCTTGTTCAAGCGGTCCAACAACTAAAAGAAGCCGGTTTTTGGGTTTTTGGGACAGATATGGATGGTACAAATTTCCAAAAATGGAATGCAAAAGGCGCTATTGCTTTAGTGATTGGTAATGAAGGACGAGGAATGAGTCCTGGATTGAAAAAAGAAATGGACGAACTTTTGACCATTCCAATGGTCGGTCACGTTCAAAGTTTGAATGCGAGTGTTGCTGCTGGATTGTTGATGTATCAAGCTTTTTCTCAACGTCAAGGAGAGTGATCAGATGAAAAAGCAGCTCCTAATTGTTGATGGTTATAACATGATCGGTTCTTGGCCAGAACTCGTTTTGTTGAAAAAACAAGAAAAGATGGCGGATGCTAGAGAAGCTTTGTTGCATCGTTTGTCAAATTATGCCAAATACGAAGGAATTGAAGTGATAGTTGTTTTTGATGCACAATTGGTTCCAGGCATTCAGCAAAACTATAAGAAATACCAATTAGAAGTCGTCTTTACAAAAGAAGATGAAACGGCAGATAGCTATATTGAACGTATTGCTGGCCAATTGAATGATCGTTTAACGCAAGTAACTGTTGCCACGAGTGACTTAGCCGAGCAATGGATGATCTTTTCACAAGGGGCTTTGCGGACTTCTGCCTATGAATTATACAAAACGATCCAGAAAACAGAGAAAAACATTGCACAAGATAATATAAATATGCAATTTGATAATTTTCGTCGTAATTCGCCTTGGAGTAAAGAACAATTAGAAAAATTGTCCCAAAAGTTAGACGATTTAATGCGAAAAGGTAGATAACATAGTTATATGATTAGTCAATCGGATGATTGATGGTAAGATTCCTCCATAATCGAAAGAGATGGAGGAATTATTTTATGTCTGAGGAGTTATTGCGCGCCGCACGTGACGGTGATGAAGAAGCATTCGCTATCCTATATCAAAAATATTTTCCACTTTTGTTACGTTTAAAAAATATGTACTACCTAAGAAATTATGTGTATGAAGATTGGGAACAAGAAGCAAGGATCGCCTTCTACCAAGCTTTAAAGACTTATGAAAATAACAAAGGCGTTAGCTTTGGCAGCTATTATAAAAGCATTATCAGTAATCAAATTTATTCATTATTAAGAAAACAAAATGCCTTGAAACGTAGAGACCAAAAAGATGAATTATCGATTGATCAGAAGGTTGAAACAGAAGGTCCGGACTTTTTAGCAGAAATCACTACTCAAGAACCACTTGCGATGCAACGATTACTGTTAAATGAAGCCATTGAAGATTGCGAAATCAAATTTTCAAAAAAGGAAGCAAAAATATTTTATTATTATATGCAAGGAACCGATTTCAAGAGGATGGCAGAGGAACTTTCAATGGATGTCAAACAAGTCAAGAGTGCGTATAGCCGTGTGAAATTTAAAATAAAACAACATCTCAAAAATTATCATGAGGAATAATTTATAAAATTATTAATGTTTTTCTTATTTGTTTTTATTGCATTTCTTTTTTTTATATGGTAAACTTGAAAATTTTTAGAAAGTGTGGTATATTGGGTAATGAGGTGAACTGTATGCCAACAACTTTAGCTACAATCAAAAAAGATTTAGAAGGTCGTATCGGCAGCCCAATCATGCTGGTTGCTCAGACAGGAAGAAAGCGTCAAACAGAACGCCGAGGCGTTTTAACAGAAACCTATCCTTCAGTATTCGTTGTTGATTTGGATCCTGAAGAAAATTCTTTTGAACGAGTATCGTATAGCTATTCAGATGTACTTACTCGAACAGTCGAGATTGAATTTTTAACTGAAGCAGTTTAAAAAGCAAGCGAGCCTAGTTTTTTATAAGGTTCGTTTGCTTTTTTGTTTGGAAATAGGTATGCTGAAAAAAAGAGAATTGGAGGCACTTTCAAATGGAACATTATGTAAAAAAATTTGCAGATTTGACCACTCAAGAATTTTATGAGATTGTCAAAGAACGTATTGCTGTTTTTGTCGTAGAACAAAATTGTCCCTACCAAGAAGTGGATGAAATTGATAGCCAAGCTTGGCATACGTATTTCAAAGATGAAGCAGGGAAAATTTCTGCTTATACACGTATTTTTGAAGAAGATGGAACCATTCATTTTGGTCGAGTGTTGGTCAATAGTGAGCATCGTAAAGAAGGGTTGGGACGTAAGATCGTGCAACGTACGATGGAAGTAATTGAAGCCAATTACCCGCAACGACCGATCGTCATTGGGGCGCAAGTCTATCTTCAATCTTTTTATGAGTCATTTGGATTCGAGGCCATTTCAGATGTTTATTTAGAAGATGACATCCCCCATATCGATATGAAAAAATCGAGCTAAAGTGATCATGACGATAGGTAGCGCAATACAAAAAAGAACAGTTACAGTGAAAACTGATAGCTGTTCTTTTTTGTATCATTTAGTTTTCTTTATTTTTCAGTTGTCTGATCAACGGTTGCTTGTGTAGTTGGTCGTCCGTTGTTTTCTGCTGTTTGTTGTGCAAGTAGATCACGAATGTCGCTCAAATAATCTTCAGCAGTTGGTTTGGCAGGTGCTTCTTCTGTTTCTTTTTCAGGACGTAATCTTTTAGCGTGGTTGGCTGCTTTTACCACTAAGAATAAGACAAACCCTGTAATAATAAATGTTATGATTGCACTAATAACATTGCCGAAAGCAAACGTAACTCCTTTAGTAGGTGACCAGTCCAAGATAGAAAGGGCGCCTTCCAAATCAGACGTGCCAGTAATCATCGCTACAACCCAGCCTACAAGAGGTGTGATCAAACCTTGAACGATCTGATTGACAATGCTAGTAAATGCACTCCCGATAACAACCCCAACGGCTAAATCTAATACGTCGCCACGCATAATAAACTCTTTAAATTCTTTAATCATTTTTCTCCTCCTCTCACTTATCCTTAGTATAACGAAGAATAAAAAAATATAAAAACGACATGCATTTATGGCTAAGGTCTGTCGTTCAAGTACTTATATGCTATACTAGAAGGTGACTCTTAAGTGATGCAAGAGAGAATTAAAGCAGTAAAAAATAGTAGCCACATATTCTTTTATCCTCCAAGATAAAATCAACCATGTCGGAGAACGAACTGCTAATAAAGGAGCATGTACTATGACATATCAACTGGCAGAGGGTGTAAACCTCCACGTCTTGCAAACAAAACAATATAAAACGGTTCGTATCTTTGTTCGCTTTACTACGCGTTTAAAAAAAGAAGTCATCACGAAACGTTCCCTTTTAAGTAGCTTGTTAGAAACGAACAGTTTAAATTATCCTGACCAGACTCAGTTAAGTGCAAAATTGGCGGATCTTTATGGTGCTAGTTTTGGAACGTCCGTGAGAAAAAAAGGCAATCTTCACTGGTTGGATGCTAGCATCAACTTTGTCAATGGCAAGTATATCAACGATACCAGCATTTTAAACCAAGCTGTTGCTTTTTTGAAAGAAGTTCTCTTTTATCCAAACATTACGGGGGAAAAATTTGATCCAGCCACTTTTGCTTTAGAAAAAAACAATTTGAAACTTTATTTAGAGAGCTTAAATGAAGACAAGCAAACGATGGCTTCACTGGCGCTTCAAGAGTTGTATTTTGATCAGTCGGAGGCGCAGAAAATACCAAGTTTTGGAACAATCGAAGATCTAGATGAACTCACAGCTGAAGTGTTAGCTGACTATTATCATCAGATGATCACAGAAGATCAGATCGATATCTTCGTAGTGGGAGATGTCTCTCCTGCAGAAGTCCAAGCAGCTTTTAGTGAATGGGCATTTCCAGAGCGAGAAAGATTACACCCGGAAATTTTTTATAGCCAACCGCAAGAAAATATCATCAAAGAGCGACAGATCGAAGAACCAGTGACTCAGGCGAAATTAAATTTGGCTTATCAAACCAATGTCTATTATGACCAACCGGATCGTTTTTCATTGATGGTCTTCAATGGATTATTTGGCGGTTTCCCACACTCTAAATTATTTATGAATGTTCGTGAAAAAGAGAGCCTAGCTTACTATGCTTCCAGCAGCATTGATACTTTTCGTGGGTTCCTAAGTGTACAAACAGGAATTGATGGACGTAAACGTAACCAAGTATTGCATCTGATCCATGAACAATTAGAAAGTCTACGAAATGGGGAAGTCACAGAACTTGAATTGACACAAACTAAGGCCATGTTACGAAACCAATATCTATTATCATTAGATGCCCCACAAGTAGCTGTCGAGACTGCCTATTTAGAGAATTGGTTGCCAGAAACGAAATTAACAGCTGACGAATGGTTAAAACGGATGGAAAAAGTAACGGTCGAAGACATCCAAAAAATAGCTCGACAAATCGAGTTGCAGGCAATTTTCTTTTTAGACGGAGGTACAACAAATGAATAAAACAGAATATGATCAAATCAACGAAACACTGTACCATGAAGTATTACCAAATGGTTTGACTGTTTATTTATTACCTAAAAATGATTACCATAAGACATATGGTTTATTTAGTACAAATTACGGTTCGATCGATAATGAATTTATTCCATATGGTTCAGATAAAAAGATAAAAGTTCCAGATGGTATTGCCCATTTCTTGGAACATAAATTGTTTGAAAAAGAGGATGGCGATGTCTTTCAATTATTTGGACAACAAGGGGCCTCAGCTAACGCGTTTACCAGTTTTACCAAAACAAGTTATTTATTTTCAACGACAGATCAAGTTGAAAAAAATTTGACGACTTTACTTGATTTTGTCCAAGCACCTTATTTTACGGAAGAAACAGTTAATAAAGAAAAAGGGATCATTGGGCAAGAAATACAAATGTATGAAGATGATCCAAATTGGCGGATGTTTTTTGGCATTTTGAATAATTTATACCCTGAACATCCTTTGCATATCGATATAGCTGGCACAGTTGAAAGTATTGAAGCAATCACTGCTGATGATTTATACACGTGCTATCGGACATTTTATCAGCCAAGTAATATGGTCTTGTTCGTAGTAGGAAAATTAGAGCCGGAAAAGTTGATGGAATTGATTCGAACCAATCAAAATGCTAAGGATTTTCCACCAGCTCAAAAAATCGAACGTTATTTCCCTGACAATAATGGTGATATTATTGCGAAAAGCTCAATGCGCTCAGCAATCACTAGAGATAAGTTTGTCTTGGGAATCAAAGGGCTAGATGTTTTACCAGCAGAAGGGAAGGAATTATTGAGATACAAGACTGCTCTCAATCTTTTATTCCAATTGTTATTAGGGAATACTTCTCAAAATTATTTGAAAATGTACAATGATGGTTTAATTGATGACAGCTTCGGTTTTGAATTTAGTTTAGATCGAGAATTTCATTTTGCTGACTTTAGCGGAGACACGGATCAGCCAGAAAAAGCAGCTGAAAAAGTGAAAGAAATTCTTCTGCATTTTGAAGAGGATCAAGAACTGTCTGAAGAAAATCTAACATTGTTGAAGAAAAAGATGTTAGGACAATATTTCCAAACATTAAATTCACTGGAATACATTGCAAACCAATTCACGCAAAGCCTATTTGGGGATCAAACATTATTTGATTTACCAGAAATTATTGAATCCATTCAATTAGCAGATGTATTAAAAGTAGGTCGTTCTTTTATCAAAGAAGAAGCGTTCAGTGAGTTTTATATGCAGCCAAATGTCTGATATAGAAGTAGAGATGACGAATGGGAAAGTAGTTAAACTCTTAAATTTCGTTATAGAGTGCATTCAATGTTACCCTAAGATAACTTCGTTTATGGTATTCTTAAGAAGATAAAGAATAAAAAATGGGCGTTGGTGTATGGCGTGTTACATTCTTAACGAAAAGGAACAATTAGACGACTAGCGTTTATACAATTGCTGGTTAGAATAAAAAGACTGGAGAAGATGAACGAGTGGCTTTTGAAACCATCGGAGAAACATTAAGGCAAGCTCGCCTAAATAAGAAAATATCTTTAGATGAATTACAGCAGATTACGAAAATTCAAAAACGTTATCTAGAAGCAATCGATAATGATGATTTTGATCAACTACCTGGAAAATTTTATGTTCGGGCATTTATTCGTCAATATGCAGAAGCTGTCGGTGAAGATGGCGATCATTTAGTTGATGTATTTGATGGGAAAAGCAAATTATCAGCTGGAGAAGTTGTCGCACGTCCTGAACCAGAAACAGTGAGTGGTTCGAGAAAAGCTATGCATCAGGAAGAAGCCAATCCAAGTAAGTTTTGGACAAGTCTACCGGTTATTTTACTTGGTTTAGTCGCTTTAGCAATTATTACTGTTGTGGGTTATATGACTTGGCAGGATCGAAAATCTGACCCGATTATTGATACAACGGCAACTTCAGTTTCGGTTGACGGTGCAATTACACAAACGACATCTAGCACTAAGAAAGAGCGTGAATCCTCTTCTTCAACAAGTACGACAACCACTTCAACAACACAAGAAGAGAAAAAGATGGCGATTACGGCTGGTGAAGACACAGGTAGTACGATCGCAGTGAATGTTACGGATGCGAAAAAACCTGTTACACTTGAATTTGCAGCGACTAACCGAATTTGGATCGGTGTATTAGTGGATAATGCCTATGTTTATCAAGGGACATTAGCAGCAAATGAAACACAAAGCACGCAATTACCGGAAACGGCAACCAATGCAACGATTCGATTAGGAGCTGCAAGTAATGCAACGGTTAAGATAAACGGGGAAGAAATCCCTGTTAATCCAGGAGCGAATAATCAAAATCCTAAAAATGTCACATTGACACTACAGTATGCAGAGTAAATCGCTTATAAGTAGAATGATGTGAAAAAAGAAAACAAGATAAGTACCTGGGAAGGCAGATTCATCTTAGGTGCTTATCTTTTTTCACGACTGCTGATAAAAACTGATCATTATCGGTGGAAAGTTTAGAACGAGTCACGTAGAATAGGGAAGAAAGGAGTCGATAGTGTGAATTTACCAAATAAATTAACTGTACTTAGAATTTGTATGATCCCGATTTTTATTTTAGTTGTCGGATTACCCTTAGATTGGGGACAAGTAACCGTAGGAACAACATCACTTGCTGTGACGCAATTAGTAGGAGCGATTATTTTTGCTTTAGCAAGTATTACCGATTGGCTCGATGGAAAAATTGCTCGTGCCAGAGGATTAGTCACCAATTTTGGAAAGTTTGCTGATCCATTAGCAGATAAAATGTTAGTGATGACCGCTTTTATTATGTTGGTGGGGCAAGGTAAGGCACCAGGATGGGTAGTTGCGATTATCGTTTGTCGAGAACTAGCTGTTACCGGTCTGCGACTATTGTTAGTCGAAGATGGGGAAGTCATGGCAGCAGCGTGGCCAGGAAAAGTAAAAACGGCTACGCAAATGGTGGCTATTATTTTGTTATTCATCAATAATATTCCATTTAATCTGATCAATTTACCGATGGATCAAATCATACTGTATGCTTGTTTGATCTTCACGATTTATTCAGGTGTTGATTATTTTATGAAAAATAGTGGTGTGTTCAAAGGTTCGATGTAAGATTCCTTACAAAGATGTACCATTTCGATAATTCGTCTTACCCCAAAATAACATTTTATATTTTGGGGTAAGACGAATTTATTTATGCTGATTCACGTTTCAATCATTTATTTGATCGCCATTTTTCTAAACTAGCTAGATGCCTAGCTATCTTATGATGAAGATGAAAATGATGAAACTCTTTATCAGAAAATGAGCAAATGATAAATGAAACGTTTAGCAAATGGCGTATACTATTAGTAGATAAAAAGAGATTGAGAAGAGACCAAAACAGGCCAACGAGAATTCGTCTGTTGTAATGAAGGAAGCGAAAAAATGAAATCAGAAATCATAGCAGTAGGGACAGAACTTTTACTAGGACAAGTAGTCAACACGAATGCCACGTTTTTATCCGAACAGTTAGCAGACCTCGGGATTGATGTGTATTATCAAACGGTGGTTGGTGATAATCCCGACCGCTTAGAATCATTACTCCAATTAGCAGAAACCAGAAGTGACTTGATCATTTTATGTGGAGGGTTGGGACCGACAGAAGACGACCTGACGAAAGAAGTTACTGCGAAACATCTAGGGGAAGAATTGATCCAAAACACCGAAGGCTATAAAAAATTGTTAGCATTTTTTGAAACGACCAAGCGTAAAATGACTGAAAATAATTTACAACAATCACAAATCATCGATGGGGGGATTGCTTTACCTAATCGCACAGGCTTAGCATTAGGTACGTTCTATCAAACAGCAGACCATGTCTATCTCTTGTTACCTGGACCACCGAGCGAATTAAAGCCAATGTTCATTGAACAAGCTCGCCCATTATTGGAGCAAAACTTTCCATCTGAAGAAATGCTGATCTCAAAAGTTTTACGTTTTTACGGTATCGGGGAATCCCAACTAGTCACAGAATTAAAAGACTTGATTGAAACACAGATCAACCCAACGATTGCCCCTTACGCAAAACCTAACGAAGTCACTTTACGATTAACTGTGAAGACCAAAGACAAACATGCAGGAAACCAAGCCTTACTTGTTTTGGAAGAAAAAGTATTGGCGAGAGTAGGTGAGTACTTCTATGGATATGGTGATGATAATTCATTGCCTAAAGTGGTCGTAGAATTATTAAAGGAAAGAAACCAAACAATAACTGCAGCAGAAAGTTTGACTGCTGGAGCCTTTCAATCAGCTTTGGGAGAGATCTCTGGTGTTTCTCAAGTCTTCCCAGGAGGCTTCATTACCTATTCTTTAGAAACTAAAGCAGAATTTTTACACATCGATGATGCACTATTGAAGCAGCATGGAACCGTCAGCCAAGAATGTGCAGAACAAATGGCTAGCCAAGCACGTAATTTAGCAAAAACAGATTATGCGATTTCGTTTACTGGAGTGGCTGGACCAGATACCTTAGAAGGACAGCCAGCTGGAACAGTTTGGATCGCGGTTGCAACAAGCGAAGGGGAGGTCATTTCGCAGAAATACCAATTTATCAGAGACCGTTCTCATATAAGGAATAGCGCAGTAATGCAAGGATTTTATCTCATTAGAAGACAACTATTAAGAAAAAAATAAATGCGAATATTTGTTCGGTTTTTTCTTGCTTTTTGTCATTAAAAACGATATGATTAGTACAATGAAATGTCGCACTGATTTGTGAATATAAGGAGGATTATCGTATTGGCAGATGATCGTAAAGCAGCCTTAGATGCTGCGTTGAAAAAAATTGAAAAGAACTATGGGAAAGGCTCGATCATGAAACTTGGCGAAAAAATCGACCAACAAGTTTCGACTATCCCAAGTGGTTCTCTTGCATTAGATGTTGCTTTAGGTGTTGGTGGTTACCCACGAGGACGTATCATTGAAGTATATGGTCCTGAAAGTTCAGGTAAGACAACCGTTGCCTTGCATGCAATCGCTGAAGTACAAAAAAATGGCGGAACAGCCGCTTTTATCGATGCTGAGCATGCCTTAGACCCACAATATGCTCAAAAATTAGGGGTAAACATTGACGAATTACTTCTTTCACAACCAGATACTGGGGAACAAGGACTAGAAATCGCTGATGCGCTTGTATCAAGTGGTGCAGTAGATATCGTAGTAGTCGATTCGGTTGCAGCTTTAGTTCCACGTGCTGAAATCGATGGAGAAATGGGTGACTCTCACGTAGGGTTACAAGCTCGATTAATGTCACAAGCATTGCGTAAACTATCTGGGTCGATCAATAAAACAAAAACGATCGCTATTTTCATTAACCAAATTCGTGAAAAAGTTGGAGTGATGTTCGGTAATCCTGAAATCACACCTGGGGGACGTGCATTAAAATTCTATGCAACGATTCGTTTAGAAGTGCGCCGTGCGGAACAATTGAAACAAGGAACAGACATTGTTGGGAACCGTACGAAGATCAAAGTAGTTAAAAATAAAGTAGCGCCACCATTCAAAATTGCTGAAGTCGATGTGATGTATGGGCAAGGAATTTCTCAAGAAGGAGAATTGCTTGATATGGCGGTTGAAAAAGATATCGTTGATAAAAGTGGTGCTTGGTATTCTTACAAAGAAGATCGTATTGGACAAGGTCGTGAGAATGCAAAAAATTACATGTCCACTCATCCCGAAATGATGGCAGAAGTTTCTGCTTTAGTCCGGGCGGCTTATGGGATCGGTGAAGATGTAGAAATACCCGAAGAAACGCAAGCAGAACTTCCTTTAGAGGAATAAGATGAAGTAAGAATAGAAATAATCGAATAACTATTCAAAGGATGTTTGAGCATCGAGAGAACTCGCGTCGTTCAGAGAAAGTGTTTTCCTTTGATATGTTGTCGATTGAATCTAATAAGCCGAAATTTTTTAAAATTTCGGCTTATTTTTTGTCTTTTAAGTAGTCATTTGACTATACTTTCTCCTAAAACATAATGGGAAATGGGAATGTTTATGCAGTGACTGACTACATCGGCAGAAAGGGACTATTCTACTTAAATGAAAGGATAGTTTGTTACTTAAAAGTCATTTTTTGTTCTTAATTTTCATTAATGCAAAATTATTTGTTCTTAATATGTTTTGGTTATTATTTAATATTATCTTTTATTCATAAAATGACCTTTAAATGAAAATAGAGAAAGCCGTTTCTTATGTATTTAAAGTTGACACTACGGGGTACAAACATTAGAATAAACTTGTGCATGTTTTTGTACACCTATGCATAAAGCATATTAACAAGTTTAGAGTACTTTATCATAAAAGTTATATAGATGATAAAAATGAAAAAGATAGTATGGAGGTGGATTTTATGGTATTCAATATTCTCCTCGCTATCATCGGTTTAATTGTCGGTCTTGGTTTAGGGTTTATGGTTGCAAAGTCACGTCATGAAAAAGAAATTGCAGGTGCTCAATCATCAGCAGCTGGAATTATTGATAGTGCAAAGAAAGAAGCAGAAACTCTAAAAAAAGAAGCATTGTTAGAAGCTAAGGAGGAAAACCAGAAATATCGTTCTGAAGTGGAGAGTGAGTTGAGAGAAAGCAAGTTAGAATTAAAATCTCAAGAAAATCGTTTAATTCAGCGTGAACAAACGTTGAATCGTAAGGATGACTCATTGGAAAAACGTGAGACCTCACTTGAAAGCAAAGAAGAAGCACTTAGTTCAAAACAGCAATTGATTGAAGAGCGAGAAAAAGACGTTGAAAAGTTGATTGAAGAACAACAAAGAGAATTAGAAAAAATTGCTGGTTTATCTAAAGAAGATGCAAAAGATGTCATCATGAAATCAACTGAAGAAGAATTGAATCATGAATTGACGTTAATGGTCAAAGAATCGGAACAACGTGCAAAAGAAGAAGCAGATCGTAAAGCCAAAAATCTTTTATCGTTAGCGATTCAGCGCTGTGCGGCAGACCAAGTATCTGAAACAACTGTATCCGTAGTAACTTTACCAAATGATGAAATGAAAGGACGCATCATTGGTCGAGAAGGACGAAATATCCGTACACTAGAAACATTGACTGGAATTGACTTGATCATTGATGATACACCAGAAGCAGTGGTCCTTTCAGGTTTTGATCCAATTCGTAGAGAAATCGCTCGGATGACTTTAGAAAAACTGATCCAAGATGGACGGATCCATCCTGCACGAATCGAAGAAATGGTCGAAAAATCGCGTAAAGAAATGGATGAACGAATCCGTGAGTACGGGGAAGAAGCGGCGTTTGAAGTTGGTGCGCATACCCTTCATCCAGATTTGATCAAAATCATGGGTCGTCTTCATTTTAGAACTAGCTATGGACAAAATGTTTTGAAACATTCAGTAGAGGTTGCTAAATTGTCAGGTATACTAGCCGCTGAGTTAGGCGAAGATATCCAATTAGCTAAACGAGCTGGTTTGCTTCATGATATCGGGAAAGCATTAGATCATGAAATCGAAGGTTCTCACGTAGAGATCGGTGCAGAGTTAGCTGCTAAATATAAAGAAAATCCTGTAGTGATCAATGCGATTGCATCTCATCATGGAGATGTTGAAGCAACGTCAGTTATTTCTGTCTTGGTAGCTGCTGCAGATGCCTTATCCGCTGCACGACCAGGAGCTAGAAGTGAATCCTTGGAAAATTATATCCGTCGCTTAAGAAGCTTAGAAAACATTTCAAATAGCTTTGCCGGAGTAGAATCTAGTTTTGCTGTTCAAGCTGGACGAGAAGTTCGGGTTATGGTAAAACCAGAAGAGATCTCTGATTTAGATGCAGTTCGTTTAGTACGAGATATTCGTAAACGAATTGAAGAAGAATTAGATTATCCAGGGCATATCAAAGTCATCGTTATTCGTGAAACGCGTGCGACAGACTACGCTAAGTAAAAAATAAAAGAACGTTACGATTAGTTAGGATAATCGTAGCGTCTTTTTTGTTTTAAACTACTATTTAATCAAGCTTGATCGCTTTAACATTATTTTGATAAGAGGTTGAGCAGCTATAAACATGGTGTGTTAACTTTGAGTTCTAAATTAGCTTTTAATAAGAAGTAGGCATAATCTAACTAGAGACGATTATTCTATCATTAAAGTAGATCAAAATTATTCTTAATGACTACTAGAAAATCAAACTAGGATGAAGAATAGTTAGGAAATAAAATTTGTTGCATTAGTGTACATTTTTTTAACGAGAGATAAAAGTTGTATAAACTAGTAATATATTGATCTATGAGTTTGAAATCAATTTTATGTACAATTTTTTACTAGGATTTATTGGGTAGAAAGATATAGTTTTTGTTCTTGAAAACACAAGTAATTGATTCTATATGATCTAAATATAGATGAGGTGGGGTAAGCAGATGGATAATTATGAGTTGTTGGAATACAATTTAGCAGAATTTATGACTTCAGATATGCAAGAGGAATTTTTACAATTTTTTCATTTTCAGAATATTAATGAATTTAAGGAACAGTATGTTCATTCAAAAAAACTGCTAAAAGATCAGAACGAAGAGATGTTGAATGAACTAAAAGAATGGAGACAAGTTGATTCAATTGAAAAATTCTCGCAACAAGTAACAATAAAGCTAACTGAGCAATATTTTATGAAGTACCCAAATCTAATAAAATACAAAAATGTTAGCAATAACATTAATGAAAACCTTTGCAAAGATATTCATGAGATTCTTTTGCGAACGATTGTTTATGACTTTAATCTATTAAAGTCACAGTTACAAAAACTCTCTGTGAAAAGTTATATTAGAAATTATTTATCTAATGAGAAATACGTCACAGGTTTGTTTCAAAGATTTCCTGTTTTATTCAATTTAATAGATAAAAAAATCAAAGAAACAATTTGTTACATTTCTGAAGTTATCCAACATGTAGAGTATGATTCAAAGGAAATTAACGAATTGTTTAGTATTCAACTTGATCAAGAAATAGGAGTTGAATTTTCTTCGGGTGATCCGCATCTGTCAGGAAAATTTCCACTCGTGATAACAGGTAAAAAGAATAAAATTATTTATAAACCACGAAGTAATTACAATGATTTATTATTTGGAGAATGCGTTGCTTTATTTAATAAAAATAATTTTAACAAACAACTAGCACAAATAAAATTATTGAATCGTAAAACGTATTCTTGGTCAGAATTTGTTGTAAGTGATCCTTGTCAATCAGAAGAAGAAGGTCAAGATTTCTATTATAAAATGGGGGCAATTATTGCAATTCTTTTCTATTTAAATGCTTCGGATATTCATCTTGAAAATCTAATTGCAAGTGGTGGTTCACCCATGCTCATTGATTTAGAATGCTTGTTTAACAATTTAGATCGTATGGAAGCATTATCTGTAAATGATAAGATACATGAATTTTTGACTAATTCTGTTCTTAATTCTGGAATTGTACCTATGTACAACGAATTTTTTAAAGATGATATTTCGGCTTTAGGAAGTCATGAAAACTTATTCCAACGTTTTTCAGTACCACAATTGATTGTTTCAGAAGATGATTTAGAAATTAAATTCACTGAAAATTCTGATGAATTTAAATATTCATATTCTAATGTTCCGATGTATCATGGACAAAATTATCGTTTTTTAGACTATAAGCAACAGATCTATCAAGGATTTACAGAAACATTTCACCTATTTTGGATAAAAAATCAGAGCTGATTGATATTGTTGAGCGCTATAAAAATGATATTACTATCCGACATTTAATAAAACCAACAGCAACTTACAGTAAAATAGCGACTTTAAGTTATCATCCTAGGTTCTTGACAGCACCGTTTGATCGCTTGTTATTTGTCTATTCTCAAATGGCAAGATTTGGTTCTACACCATTTCTTACCTATGAAATTGAGGACATACTAGAGGGGGATATCCCTTATGTTTTTTCAAAACTTAACTCAAATACACTTAACATTTCAAAAAAAATGACATTTACGAATAACAGTCGTATAGATTTCTTAACACTATGGAAAAAAAAGATCCATTCTCTTAGTGAGAAAGATTTAAACTACCAATTAAATATTTTGCAAAAAAGCTTTGGAGATAAAAATATTACGTTAGAAGATCTTTTTATAATTGGAGAAAAAAATGATGAGATCAAGACTTTAGAATCTTACATCCATAGTAAAAGGATAGTACACAATAAGCAGGTGACGTGGCTTCATACCGGTTATGAAGATTTAACAAAAGACAAAGATTTTAAAATTCGTTTAAAACTGCAGCCAATGAATAACAGTTTGTATAATGGGAAAATTGGTGTAGCAATCACTTACTATTATTTATGGAAAACAAAAAATGATTTTGATTACAAAAACAGATTTCTATTAATATTGAATGATTTACTTGATCATTTTGATTTATCTAATCAAAAAAATTATGATATAGGGGTTTTTTCTGGATTAGGTGGTTATATCTATTTATTTAATTTGATTGCTCCAACCTTGCGAACATCAAAACTGATCGCAATTGAGCAAGATATCCTTCAATATCTGGGACAAAAAATAAAAAAAGACAAAATTCTGGATATTATGAGTGGTACGGCGGGGTTATTACTACTTTTTTGTAATATTTATAAAAAGAGCCCTAATAAAGAATTAAAAAAATTAATTGGACTTTGTGTGGAGAATTTATTAAATAATTTAATAGAATCAGAGGGAAAAGGAAGTTATTGGGAATCCTCTGTAGAAAAGAAACTTATTTTAGGTTTTTCTCACGGAACATCAGGTATTCTTTATGCTTTAGCGATTTATGAAGAGTTATTTTCGGTAACCAAAATAAAAGAAACGATTGGCGCAGTTACCTTATTTGAAAACCAACATCGTAAAAACGGTGTGTGGTTTGATACAAGAGGAGAAAAATGGATTGAGCAAAATACTTTTTATTGTAATGGTCTTGTAGGAATGCTTACTCATCGATATCTTATGGAAGGAGAAAGCCCAGAGGAGCTATTATATTTTGCTCGATTAAAAGAAGAATTAAACAAAGAACGTGTAGATAGTTGCTTATGTCATGGCTTTTTAGGAAATATGTGGCTTTACCGTCATTTCTTCATTCATCATAATATAAAGTCATATGCGTTCTTACTCGATGATTGGAATGCATACTTAGACAAACGAACAATTAATGAAAGTTGTTTAGAAGACGAGTTTCTAGATGTTGGTTTGATGACCGGTCTTTCCGGGGTGATTTTGGGATTGTTAGCGTTGGAGAACCCTAACATACCAAACATACTTTTATTCGATTTATAGATAAATCCTTCAACCGAAAATACGAATGAAGAGATAGGATCTGATTGAATAATAGATTGATAAGTGTAACAAACAGTTGATGACAATAAAAAATGATTGATCAACTTGAAAGGAGGTGAAGAAAATGGCAGTAGGACTATTAATGAAAGCAGGCAATGTTTCTGAAGAATTAGCAGTATTAAACAACGAACATAGTTTGAATGCTTCGCTAGATACCATCTGCGGAACAATGGGTAGCCTTGGTTGTGGTAGTTTTGGTTGTGGCTCTTTATCTAGCTGTTGCTAAAATATATACGGATGAAAGGTTTCAGAGGTTTTATTGTGAATATTGAAAAATAATAATTCAGAATGAAGAGTCTGAATCTGGGACATTAATCAGAAAAAATCTGATTAATGTCCTACTTTTTTTAGTAAAAAGATTCCTTCAGACTCATTCGTTTTATTTCTTATCCAGCATTTCTCGATCTTTTTCGATCGTTGTATTGATCCCTTTGATAATAGCAGGAATGAAGCCAGCTTCTTCTAAAGCCACAACACCTGCAACGGTTGTTCCGCCAGGGGAAGAAACCTGGTCAACTAGCTCCCAAGGGTTTTCATCACTTGCTAGGAATTTTTGACAAGATCCCATAATAGCTTTGGCAGCGATCTCGGTTGCCATTTTTTTAGGTAAGCCATTAAAGACACCCGCACGACCCATGGCATCGATCAACATATAAATAAATGCTGGTGAACTACCGGCTAACCCAATAAACGTACTGAAATCACCTTCTGCCAGTGGATAGACACTGCCGATTGCTTCAAAGATTTGCGTTGCTTCTTTGAATTCCTCATATGTGACATGATGATTTTTACAGATAGCAGAGACACCTGCACCCACACTAACGTTTACGTTTGGCATGACACGAATGATTTTCGCTTCGGGGTCATTTAGGGCTTTTTCCAGATCATGTAATGATTTTCCTGAAGCAATTGAAATAAAGAGACATTTCTGACTATATTTTCTTAAATCCTTCAGTACTTGGTCAATGATTTTAGGTTTGACTGCCAGTAAAATGACATCTACTTGTTTTGCGACTTCTTGATTTGTTTGACAGGCGGTTACACCAGTTGCTTCTGCAAAACGTTGTGCATTTTCGAAATGACCACTTGAGACAAAAATATCTTCTTTAGCCACTGTTTCGTGTTCAATCAAGCCGTTAATGATTGCTTGCGCCATATTACCTGTTCCAATGAATCCAATTTTCATGTTATCCTCTCCTTTTGTTTTAGCATAGCTTTCTTTTCAATGAAGGGCAAGCAAAGAATAAAGCGTGTGGATAATAGATACATAAACAGGTGAAACTAGTGCATAAGTGGTAAAAATAAGGTAAATAAGCTAACATTGATTTATAAATTGAAAGTTTTCAAGTAAGGATGGTAAAGTGTGAAAAATAAAAGTCATACGGCATTTCAGTGGTTGAAAAATCATAGCTTGATTTTAAAAATGATTTTTTTTGGATCTATTATAGTTTTCGTTGCCAATCAAGTCGTAAATATTGCAAATGGAATGAGTTGGCAAGATATTTGGCAAACTATGCGACAACAAAGTTATGTTACGCTGTGTTTAATGGTTTTAGTGGGGTTGATCGGTGTTTTGCCAATGTTGTTGTATGACTGGGTGACGATTCGCGTGTTGGAAAAACAAGGGAAACCTAAAATGAAGCGTCACGATTTTTTCTTAGCTGCTTTTATTACGAATACAATTAATAACTTAGCGGGCTTTGGAGGAATTGTTGGAGCTAGTCTTAGAGCAAATTTTTATGGAAAAGAAACAAATCGGAAAATGGTACTTGCTGCCGTTTCTAAAGTTGCATTATTTATGTTGACTGGTTTATCATTATGGTCATTTCTAACGTTCATTGATGTTTTTTTTCTACAAACTACTAGTATTTTTAGAAGTTATTGGATTTGGTTACTTGGCGGTAGTGTGATAGCACCGGCTATTTTTTTCTTTGCTTATTTAAAAAGAAGAACATTATTTGCGGAATTCTATCCTAAGGGTCTAGTCGGGTTACTGTTAGCTTCTGTGGGGCAATGGACTGGAGCATTGGTCGTTTTTTTAGCGATTGGTTATTTGATGGATGTAGATATTTCCTTATTTTCGATTTATCCAATGTTTATTATCGCTACGTTAATCGGTATGTTGACAATGGTTCCTGGGGGTGTCGGGACATTTGATGTGTTGATGATCTTAGGTATGAGTCAGTTAGCTGTTCGACAAGATATTGCAGTGGTTTGGTTACTTTATTACCGTTTGTTTTATTATGTGGTTCCTTTTGCGGTTGGCTTATTTTTATTTCTGTCACATACTGGAGTAAAAGTGAATCGTTTTTTAGACAATATACCACGACTGCTCTTTCAAAAAATCGCGCATTTTATTTTGGTCACAGCCGTTTATTTTGCAGGGATCATGATGGTGTTACTATCTACGATTACGAATCTTTCTGCGATCAGTCGATTGTTTCAGATTTTATTACCTTTCTCGTTTAATTTTTTAGACCAAACGTTGAATCTATTGATTGGATTCTTATTGCTTGGGTTGGGAAGAGCGTTAGCAATGAAAGTGAAGAAGGCTTTTTTACCAACTATTGCTTTATTAGCTTTTGGAATCATTAACACAGTTACTCGAACATTATCTTGGCAATTGATTTTAGTGTATATCTTGATTCTTCTGGCTGTCTGGCTAGCTCGGAAAGAATTTTACCGTAAAAAATTTGTTTATTCATGGGGTGCCATTCTTTTTGATCTATGTTTGTTTGGGTTTCTATTTATCGTCTATGCAATTGCAGGGTATCATAGTGGACGTTTTTGGGTAAATCGATTGACAGCTGATCGCTTTCTCCTGTTCCCATCCGATGAAGTTTGGTTTTCAGGCTTGATTGGTCTAGGGATCTCGCTGTTGGCATTAGTAGCATTGTATCAGTACCTTGCTTCTGAAACGAATGAGTTAGGGTCAGATTTACAAATCGAAAGATTCAAACAGATGTTGACCGTCTATCAGGGGACATCTGCTAGTCATTATCTTCGTTTACCAGTATATAAATATTATTACTATCAACAAAATGGAGAGGATCAAGTCGTCTTTGGTTACCAGATCAAAGGAAATAAATGCTTTGTTTTGGGAGACCCGATTGGCAATCCTAAAATGATTCGTCCTGCTATTACAGAATTTATGCAAAAAGCTGATTGCTTAGGGTATCAAATTGCTTTTTACAAGATCTCAGAAAAATATGTGGTAATGTTGCATGAATTAGGTTTTCATTTTACAAAAGTCGGCGAAGTAGGAATGGCAGATTTGACTACAGAAGAAATGCCTTGGGTCAATCAACAGCTAGAGTACCAGCGTCTAACTAATGAAGGCTATCATTTCACTTGGTACGAACAATTACCTGAGGAATTATTAGCTGCGGTGAGCGAGGTTTCGGATCAGTGGTTACATGGTGCGAGAGAAAAGCATTTTTCTGTTGGGCGTTTTGACAAATCTTATCTGTTAGCCAGCGGTGTTGGAGTGGTACGCAAAGAACAAAAAGTGGTCGGATTTATTACAGAGCAACCAATATCTGAAAGCCAAGCAGGCTATGATCTATTACGTGTATTGCCAGATGAACCTGCTGAACTATCCGATTATTTATTAGTCAATCTATTTGTTGTCTACCAAGAAAAGGGCTATCTTGAGACAAATCTTGGTTTAGCTCCGTTAGCAAATGTAGGGGAAACAGACTTTGCATTCTTTCAAGAGCGCATCATGCATATTGTTTATAATTATGGTAGTTTTTTTTACTCCTTTCAATCGACCTATGAAGAAAAACTGCGCTATGTCACTCGTTGGGAAGGTCGCTATTTTGCTTACATGAAGGGAAGCAGTTTTACATTTGCCACATTACAGTTGTTTATACTAATTGGGAAGGGAAAAGAAAAAAGTATCAGTTTTGCAGAAGAAGTATTAACGGAATTGTAAATTGCGTAAATAGAGGAATAACTGGTGACGTATTTTAGCTACCCATAGTTTAAAACGTGAAAAAGCGATTGACGGTAGCTAGAGACAATGAATGTGGTCGAAGGATGGTTTGTTTTATCTGTAGACAGAAAAGGTCTGAGAAAACCGCTAAGATCGTAAACACGTCACTCGTATGAGCTATACTTTTATTTTTCTCTGTGATAGAATACTTGCGACTTAGACTTTTTGAATGGGTGAGAGGATGGAACTGATAGAAAAAGCACCAGCTAAGATCAATTTGGGATTAGATGTCTTGTACAAGCGTCCCGATGAGTATCACGAGCTGGAAATGGTAATGTCGAGTGTAGATTTAGCAGATCACTTATTCTTTGAAGAGATACCTGAGGATCGAATCATCGTAGAAACGAATAAGGCATTTTTGCCAGTAGATCAACGAAATAACGTTTATCAAGCAGCAACATTGCTTAAGAATAAGTATCATATCAAAAAAGGCGTAAGAATATTTGTGAAAAAAAATATTCCAGTTGCAGCTGGACTGGGTGGGGGCAGCACAGATTGTGCAGCTGCACTGAGAGGGATCAATCAACTATGGAATCTCGGTTGTTCTCTGGAAGAATTAGCTGAGATTGGTTTGGAAGTTGGTACGGATGTGCCTTATTGTGTTTATGGTAATACTGCGTTTGTTGGCGGCAAAGGAGAAGTGGTCCAAGTTCTCCCTTCAATGCCTCAGTGTTGGGTAATCTTGGTGAAACCTAAAATGAGTGTTTCGACTAGGACCGTCTTCAAAGAAGTAGATGCGCAAAAAATCCAGCATCAGAACATTCCTAGACTAGTGGAGGCAATCCAGCAACAAGATTACCATACGATGATTCAATACATGGGAAATAGTTTAGAAGATGTTACCGGCAAACGTCATCCAATTATCCATCAAATCAAAGAACGCATGTTAAAGTATGGGGCAGATGCCGCTTTGATGAGCGGAAGCGGACCGACAGTCTTTGCCTTATGTCAACATTATTCAAGAGCACAAAGAGTCTATAACGGGCTGAAAGGTTTCTGTGATGAAGTATATTTAGTACGCACGTTGTAAAATAGGCCAGAACTAGTTGTTGCTAAGAGATGAAGAATAAAAAATCTCAAAACAGAAGAAGCTGTTTTGAGATTTTTTTGAGTTGGTTGCAGCTTAGTTACACTAAACGTTATTTATTCTATTTAGAAATTGGAAAAAATGGTCTAGATAACTTGTTGGGCTCTCAGTAACATGAATAAACTATCATTCATTTTACGGTTTACATTGAATTTATTCGTATAAATCAGAAATTGAAGGATTTCTATTGACTCTATTTTTTTATTCTGATACATTAAGTTCCGTTGATAAATCGTAATTTTACGATTTGTTCGAAAGGAGAGTCTTATGAAAAAATATATGATTGGTTTAACACTAGCTGTAGGGATGTTTTTATTAGCGGCTTGTGGTGGTACGAACCAAAAGGATTCAAAGAAAAATGAGTTAACGATTGTTACGACCTTTTATCCGATGTATGAATTTACGAAAGAAGTAGTTGGAAATGAAGGAAACGTCAAGTTGTTGATCCCATCTGGGACTGAACCGCATGATTTTGAACCTAGTGCAAAACAACAAGCAGAAATCGCTGATGCGGATGTGTTTGTTTATAATAGTCCAGATATGGAATTTTTTGTTGATTCATTGAAAGATTCTGTCGATACGAATAAAACATTGATGATTGAAGCAGCTAAAGGAATTGATCGTCTGAAATCAGCAGAAGAAGACCATGACCATGATCATGAACATGAAGAAGCTTCTTCTGAAAGTCATTCGCATGAGTATGATCCACATATTTGGTTAGATCCTGTGTTAGCAATCAAAGAGGTCAAAACAATTGCTTCAGAGCTTGGGAAAAAGTATCCTGATAAAAAGGCAACTTTTGATAAAAATGCGGATGCTTATATCAAAAAATTAGAAAACCTGAACCAAAAATATACGGATGCACTCAAAGATGCCAAAAACCGCACGTTTGTGACGCAACATGCCGCATTTGCGTATTTAGCGAATCAGTATGATTTACACCAACAAGCGATTGCAGGGGTAACGCCTGATCAAGAACCCACACCAAGCCGCTTAGCTGAACTAAAAGATTTTGTGAACAAAAATAAGATTAAAGTGATTTATTTTGAAGAAAATGCGTCATCCAAAGTGGCAGAAACATTGTCGAAAGAAACGGGTGTTAAATTAGAAGTATTGAATCCATTAGAGAGTTTGACAAGTGAACAAATCAAAGCGGGTGAAAATTATATTTCGGTAATGGAAGAGAACTTAAAAGCGTTAAAAGAAAGTATTAATTAAGAACGGAGGCATTTCGCGTGCATTATATCGAAATATCCGATTTGACTTTTTATTATGATGAAGAACCTGTATTAGAAGATGTGTCTTATCACGTTGATGCAGGAGAGTTCGTTATTCTAACAGGAGAAAACGGTGCAGCAAAATCAACATTGATCAAAGCTTCCTTAGGCTTGTTAAAACCTTCTAAGGGAACAGTGAAAATCGCCCCAAAAAATCAAGAAGGACAAAAATTAAGTATTGGTTACATTCCCCAACAAGTGGCATCTTTTAATGCTGGCTTTCCAAGTACAGTCTTAGAATTGGTTCGTTCCGGTCGCTATCCGAGAGGACGTTGGTTCAAACGGCTTTCTGAAAAAGATCATCAGCATGTTAAACGAGCTTTAGAATCTGTTGGAATGTGGGAGATGCGTCATCGACGGATCGGAGAATTATCCGGTGGACAGAAACAACGGATTAGCTTAGCCCGTATTTTTGCGACTGACCCAGATTTATTTATATTGGATGAACCGACAACGGGAATGGATGAAGAATCTCGTAATGAATTTTATCGACTATTGCGTCATAGTGCCCATGAACATGGCAAGGCAATTTTGATGATTACTCATGATCATGAGGATATCAAGCAATATGCGGATCGACAAATTCGTTTGGTAAGAAAGGAGGATTCTCCATGGCGTTGCTTTCATATGAATTCATGAGACGAGCTTTTTTAGCAGCCATTTTTATTGCGGGGATTGCTCCAATGTTAGGTGTCTTTTTAGTGATCCGAAGACAATCATTGATGGCAGATACACTGTCACACGTTTCGCTGGCAGGGGTGGCATTGGGTTTCTTTTTGAATATCAATCCAACGTTGACTACGATGTTCGTAGTAATATTAGCTGCGGTGATTTTAGAATATTTACGTACGATTTATCGTACTTACTCAGAAATTTCAATTGCGATCTTAATGGCTGGCGGACTGGCGCTGGCATTAGTTTTGATGAATCTTAGTGGTGGAAACTCAGCCACAAGTATCCAATCGTACCTCTTTGGCTCGATTGTGACGATTACTTGGGATCAAGTTATCTTTTTGGGTGTATTATTTGTTATTATTGGTTTCTTATTCTTTTTGTTCAAGCGACCAATGTACGTGCTGACTTTTGATGAAGATACCGCCCATGTTGATGGTCTGCCTGTTCACCGTATGTCAATGCTGTTCAACGTGATTACGGGTGTTGCGATTGCTGTCATGATCCCAATTGCCGGGGCATTATTGATTTCAGCAATTATGGTCCTGCCTGCAGCGATCGGTATGCGCTTAGGCAAAAGTTTCAATGTGGTGATTGCCATTAGTATCGGTGTTGGCTTTATCGGCATGTTATCGGGACTAACAAGTTCCTTTTATCTAGATACGCCACCGGGTGCGACGATCACACTAGTCTTTATCGTGTTGTTTCTTGTGGTCAATTTGTTCAAGCGGGTGCTTGTTTCCATTAAGCGAAAAAATAAATAAAAAATCAAAAAGAAAAGCGATGAAAACGAAAAATTTTCATTGCTTTTTCTTATATTTAGATAAATACCGAACTATTTAACTTATTTTCTTACAAAATGCTCGAATTTTTAAATGAAAACTTATATAATGTAAAACGATATAATTTCTTAAAAGGAGCTGAAATATGTGAAAGTACGTCGCAGTGAACGTCTTGTTGATATGACTCAGTATTTATTAGATCATCCTCACGAATTAATTTCATTGACAAGTTTTGCCGAACGTTATGAATCTGCTAAATCTTCGATCAGTGAAGACTTGGCAATTATCAAAAAAACATTTAAGGAACGAGGGTATGGTACCCTAGAAACAATTCCAGGTGCCGCTGGTGGGGTTTTATTTATACCAGAGATTTCTTACGAAGAAGCCAAAAAATACATTGAGTCGTTAGCTGAACGATTGTCTGAACAAGATCGTTTGTTGCCTGGAGGTTATGTTTATCTATCCGATTTACTAGGTGAGCCCGAATTATTGCGCCAAGTTGGAAAAATCATTGCTTCTAAGTATTTAGGTGAAAAAATCGATGCAGTGATGACAGTTGCTACGAAAGGCGTGCCGATCGCGCAAGCTGTGTCCTATTATTTAAATGCACCGTTTGTTATCGTACGCCGTGATTCAAAGATCACAGAAGGATCGACAGTTAGTGTGAATTATGTTTCTGGTTCTTCTGAACGAATCGAAAAGATGGAATTGTCAAAAAGAAGTCTTAAACGTGGTTCTCGTGTCCTAGTCGTTGATGATTTTATGAAAGGCGGCGGCACAGTCAATGGAATGAAGAGCTTGATCGAAGAGTTTGAATCTGAACTTGTAGGAATCACCGTTTTTGCAGAATCCAAATTTAATGGTCATCGTGCAATTGACGATTATACTTCATTACTATACGTGAAAGATGTCGACACGAAGACCAAAAACATTACAGTTGTACCAGGAAATTATTTCAAAGATTAGAGATTGAAAATTTATTTATTTGCCGATCAATAATAGCTGGAAGAGATTGTGACAGAAGTGTCCAGCTCTGAGAAATAAGCCGGAGAATCCGAAAATAGTTTCACCTATTTTGGGAATTCTTTGGCTTATTTTCGATAGAAACACTACAGCAACCAGCAACAACAAATCAGATATTCAGCTGTTATCTGTCAGATGAGAGAAATTCGTTCTCCTTTTTCATATAACCCTATTTTTCTCTCACTATTGTTGATTGACTAATTGATTTTTTAACCCCCAAGATAAAAATGGTCTAGTTACAAATATAGTCTGCTTGGTTGAAAAATTGAGTAGAGTGGGCTAAACTTAAAACCATCAAATACAATTAGGAGTGACGCAGTTGGACGCACGTTATGCAATCATTTTGGCAGCGGGAAAAGGAACTCGCATGAAGTCAAAATTATATAAAGTTTTACATCCAGTTTCAGGACAGCCGATGGTGGAACATATTATCAATCGAGTAAGTGAAACCAACCCAGATCAAATCATCACGATCGTCGGGCATGGCGCTGAGCAAGTAAAGGCACAGTTGGGTGAACGTAGTGAATACGCTCTGCAAGCAGAACAACTTGGTACAGGTCATGCAGTATTACAAGCCGCATCTTTTTTACAAGGGAAAGAAGGCACGACACTGGTGATCAGTGGCGACACACCGCTTTTAACCACTGAAACATTGAACAATTTATTTGAGTATCACCAAGGAAAAAATGCGAGTGCCACGATTCTAACCGCACAAGCCGAAGATCCAACTGGATATGGTCGTATCATTCGTGACCATATTGGGATCGTTGAAAAAATCGTTGAGCAAAAAGATACTACACCAGAAGAAGCATTGGTCCAAGAAATCAATACAGGAACTTATTGTTTTGACAATCAAGCTCTGTTTGAAGCATTGAACAAAGTAGGAACAGACAATGCACAAGGGGAGTACTACTTAACCGATATCATTGAAATCCTCAAAGATGCTGGAAAAACAGTAGCAGCTTATCAGACAGAAGACTTTGATGAATCAATGGGAGTCAATGATCGTATTGCATTAGCTAAAGCTAATGAATTGATGCGCCAAAGAATCAACAAAATGCATATGGTCAATGGTGTAAGTTTTGTTGATCCAGCAACGACTTATATTGATGCCGGGGTAGAGATTGGTTCTGATACAGTGATCGAAGCAGGCGTCCAACTTCAAGGTAAAACCGTCATTGGATCAGATTGCGTGATCGGTGCCCATTCTCGAATCGTAGATAGTGTGATTGAAGATCATGTGGTAGTTGAACATTCTGTGATCGAAAAAAGTCTTGTGAAAAGTCATGCGGACGTGGGACCATTTGCTCATTTACGACCAAAAGCAGAAATTGGTGAAGGTGTCCATATTGGTAATTTTGTGGAAGTCAAAAATGCTGAAATTGGTAAAAATACCAAAGTTGGTCATTTGACTTATGTCGGTGATGCCACATTAGGCGAAGAAATCAATGTTGGTTGTGGCGTGGTCTTTGTGAATTACGATGGGAAAAACAAGCACCGCACAACAATTGGGGATCATAGTTTTATCGGTTCTAATGCAAATATCATTGCCCCAGTGGAAATTGCTAAAAATACATCAGTAGCTGCAGGGTCAACAATCACAGAAGATATCCCTGAATATGCTATGGCAATTGCCCGTGCAAGACAGGTCAATAAAGAAGAGTATGCTAAAAAACTCCCTTATTTAAACTAAGACTTTTGTAAAACCCCTTGATTTATTCAGAAAATATGACTAGTATTTAATAGGTAGAATTCTAGAGTTGTGAAAAAGAAAGTGGAGGTCCCCATGTCAAAACATTACTTTGACCCAAGATTAAAAATTTTTGCGTTAAATTCAAATCGCCCGTTAGCAGAAAAAATTGCTGCAGCTGTCGGTGTCGAATTGGGTAAATCATCGGTTACTCAATTTAGTGATGGAGAAATCCAAGTGAATATTGAAGAAAGTATTCGCGGATCACATGTTTATGTTATTCAGTCAACGAGTAGTCCTGTAAATGATAATTTAATGGAATTGCTGATCATGATTGATGCCTTGAAACGTGCCAGTGCAAAAACGATTAACGTAGTAATGCCTTACTATGGATATGCACGTCAAGATCGTAAAGCTCGTGCCAGAGAACCAATCACTGCAAAACTTGTGGCGAACATGATTCAAAAAGCTGGAGCAACTAGAATGTTGACGCTTGATTTGCATGCTGTCCAAATCCAAGGATTCTTTGATATTCCTGTTGATCACTTGATGGGTGCACCATTGATTGCAAATTATTTCTTAGAAAAAGGGATTAAAGGGGACGATGTAGTAGTTGTATCACCTGACCATGGTGGTGTAACTCGTGCGCGTAAATTGGCTGAATTTTTAAAAGCACCAATTGCGATCATTGATAAACGCCGTCCAAAAGCAAACGTAGCAGAAGTAATGAATATTATTGGGCAAGTAGAAGGAAAAACTTGTGTATTGATTGATGATATGATCGATACAGCAGGGACGATTACCTTAGCGGCTAATGCACTAAAAGAAGCAGGCGCAGTAAGTGTCTACGCATCATGTACACATCCAGTATTATCTGGACCAGCTTTACAGCGTATTGAAGATTCTGCGATTGAACGCTTAGTTGTAACAGATTCGATCTATCTGCCAGATGACCGTAAGATCGAAAAAATCGATGAAGTAAGTGTCGGTGGTTTGATGGGTGATGCAATTAAACGTATCCACGAAAATAAACCTGTTAGTCCATTGTTCGAAACAAAAAAATAAGAGTTAAAAAAATTGAATAGTATCACAAAGGGGAGCCTTATGAGGCTGAGATTGAAGTTTTTCTAAACCCTTCGTACCTGTATCGGTTATGCGAGCGTAGGAATTGTGACGATCAATTGACGTTAGTCATGTAACGTTGGTTGTAGAAGTATGTTGTATTTACTTCCTCCTTTGTGATTTCAAATGAACGGAGGAAGTTTTTTTATGGAGAAAAAATATAAAGTATGGATTGAGGGGACACTTGTAGCTGCACTAGCGATGGTGTTATCCTTTATCCCTCTTCAAATAGGTAGTAGCTTTGAGATTTCATTAGGACAGATTCCACTGACATTGTTTTCGTTAAGAAGAGGCTGGAAGGCAGGGATTTTATCAGGATTTATTTGGGGGATTTTACATTTTCCAACAGGACAAGTGTATTATCTCAGTGTCATTCAAGTATTGATCGAGTATCCGATTGCTTTTACCTTTGCAGGATTTGCAGGAGTGTTCGCTAAAAGGCTGCAAAACAGTCTAACGATGGGCAATAAAAAAGGGATGACAACCACTATTATATTAGGAACTTTAGTTGGTGTTGGTGCTAGATATTTCTGGCATTTTGTCGCAGGCGTCGTTTTTTGGGGAAGTTATGCTTTGTGGGGAATGAATCCATGGCTCTTTTCTTTAGTCATGAATGGTGCAAGTGCCTTGGCTACAGGAATTGTTACAATGGTTGTTTTGCTTGGGATCGGGCGGACAGTTCCAGCTTTGTTCATCGGGAAAAAATAAACGAAAAGAGCCTCAGTCACTATAAAAGTGTCTAGGCTCTTTTTTTATAAGTATAAAATAATGGAACATCCAAGCATCAGCTTAAAGGAGTATAGTTGAGTTCCGCAGCTTCTCCTACAAGCTCCCAGCGTTTTTCTTCTGCATGATAAACTAAAGTGCCAATTGCTTCTTCATCAAGGTATCTTGTTCCTTTTAGCTTCCAAATATAATCTTCAATGACATAGATCGGGATATGATAATCGTTATCGATCAATCCACCTTGTTCAAAAGAAAAAATGATTCCTTCTTGCATCAAATTACGCATATTCTTCAGTAATTCCACACTAATTTTTTCGACCGGAATATCTCGTTTGAAAAACGATTTTTTCTCATTGATTTTTTTTGACAAGATGATACTTAGTTTATTGGCAAAGATCCGATAAAATTCATCTAAATAGCGATAATAGATTCGTTCTAATTGATCGTTAAGATCGAAGTAGACGAAATTATTTTGTAATTTATAAAAAAATGGTGAGTGAAGATGGGTCTTCATGTGTCCAAAATATAACAATTCTGAAATTTCTAATGGCGTTAATTCTTTCAGCATCGTTAAGTCGTTAAAATCGATCCATTTTAAATCACTCGAATGATTACGATTACGTGCAGAAGAGAAAAAGCGTTGGATATTTTCTGTTCCACGAATCACTTTCAACCCAGTATGGGATTCGTATTCACCAGCATTTTCTGAAGGATCTAATAACAATAAATTTTGTGGGAAATGCACGATGTTGTTTGAAAAATCACTAATAGTCAGCCCCTTAGTCACAACCGCATTGCTAGTAGTATCAATATGTACATAAACTGACTCAGACATCATGCTCCTCCTCTCACTCATTATCACTTTCATTTTACAACATTTATTAAAAAAAAGCTTGTTTCTTTTATTTTAAAATTCCATTACAAAATCACTTTTTTTGTGATAAACATGGACATTTTCATTGTTTTTGTATAAATGGATGGAATGGATTTTGTTATAGCTTTTACAAGAACAATGTATTCATTTTAGTATTTCTCAAAAAAATAGTATACTTTAAAAGAATATATTTGTCTTGTTATAATAAAAAAGGAGAAGATTATGCTGATTCAACAAGTGTACGGTTCAGAAAAAACAGTTCTCTACTCTACACTTCAACGAGCCAAACAATTGCTACCCTTTTATGCTACCCATCAGGAAAGCCGTGATGCCTTTTGGTTGGCAACAAAGAAAAGGCAAGCTTGGCGGATGATCGGTAACAAACATACCCTTTATTTTATTGCCGAACGAACCAGTGAACAATGGCTGATTAAAAATGTGCTAGTGGTTGGTGACATGCCTGGTTGGACGCTTTTTTTTAAAGAGATAGAGTGGTGTTCCCGTTTTTATTTCAAAAAATATTGTTCTTTTCAATGGATTGAACCACTGTCGACATATTGGCAGACACTCCTATCTCATCATGGTTATACGCAAGACAATCAGTTGGCTCAGACAATCTGGCAAAAAAAACTGACCTATCATATTGGTTTAGTATTAGGTGGCGGTGGCGCTCATGGTGCCTATCAAATCGGTGTTTGGCAAACGTTAAAAGAACATCAGATTCATTTTGAAGTAATTACGGGAACTTCAGTTGGTGCGTTAAACGGTGTATTGATCTTGCAAGATGATTTATCGCAAGCTCTTTCTTTATGGCAATCCCTCGCAACGAATCAAGTATTACAGCTACCAGAAACTGCATTATCAGAAGATCTACGGAAAAGGTTTATCCAAGAAACACGGCAAATGACGAGAGCAGCAATTATCAAGGGGGGAGCCTCAATCACCCCTTTGGAAAAGTTACTCAAAAGTAAATTAGATGCTGAGAAGATTTTAAAAATGAAAAGTCCTCGTTTATTTACCGTTTCGACTCGACTTCCTGATTTTAAAGAAGTGGTGACACCGATCCAGCAATTGGCAAGCAATGAAATTGCTGATTGGATCCTAGCTTCGGCCTCGTTTTATCCCGCTATGAGTTATCGAAACATTGCTGGACAAAAATATATTGATGGTGGTTATCGAAATAATTTGCCTGTGGATGTAGCAATTAAAGAAGGGGCAACGGAGTGCTTAATAGTAGATGTGGATGGTCCCGGAGTGACTAAGAAGATTATGATACCAGAAGAGACTGTTCCATGGCTCTGCCGCTCTAATTGGTCATTGGGAACCTTCTTGATTTTTGATCGGCAGAGAAACCAATTCAATCTCCAATTAGGCTATCTGGAAATGAAAAAAAAGTTAGGTGATTTTGAGGGGAATTGGTATACGTTCTATTCAACGAAACTTGCAGAACAATATTGGCGTAAATTTTTAAGCTATCTAGTGAATGATCTTCAGCTAGAAACAACTTTTGTTCAACAACCAAAATTTTGGCAAACTTTGCGTAATATATATAAAGACAGGGTAGTAATTGAAACATGCGGGGTGGCGATGCTTGAACTATTAGCCAAAAAAAAGCTCGTTTTACCGAATAAAGTTTATGATGTAGATGAATTGATCGAACAGATCATTCAAAAAGAATCAAGTTCATTTTTCAATCAAATGATTCGAGAGGTCGGACAATTAAATAGTAATGAGTGGCGCAGAGTCCAAAAATACCAAAAAAAGCAAAAGACTGAACAGGAACAAATCAATGAAATTGCTCATTTAGTTAAACAAAAAAAGAACGAGCAACTTCAATCTAAGCTTCATACGCAGTTATTTGACACCCTATTGAATTTATATTTACTTTATCTAAAGGAGGAACAACCATGGCACAAGAATTTTCCTACGAAATCATAGAAGAGATCGCTGTTTTATCCGAAAATAATAAAGGATGGCGAAAAGAGCTGAACCTAGTCAGCTGGAATGGCCGCCCACCTAAATTCGATCTTCGTGACTGGGCGCCCGAACATGAGAAAATGGGTAAAGGGCTTACTCTAACCAATGAAGAATTTGAGGCATTACAAAAAGCTATCGAAAATATGTAACAGAAAGGACCCTGTTGAATGAAAAGTATGACTGGTTTTGGTAAAGCCACCCGTGAAACCGCAGAGTATCAATTAGAAGTTGAGATCAAAAGTGTCAATCAACGCTTTTTAGATATGCAAATACGTAGTCCTAAATTGTTAAATTATCTCGAAAATGATATTCGCCAATTGATGAAACAACATTTAAGTCGAGGTCGAGTCGAAGTTTTTATCAATCTGACGTATTTGGGACAAAATCAAAAACAAGTTTTTGTTGATTGGAATTTGATTGACGAGCTGATGACGAACTTAACTGAAGGAATAACCCAACGTTATGGAGAGAAACAGCAATTACAGATTGGACGTCTATTAGAAACTTTGACAACGAATGAATCTTTTGTCGTGATTGAAGAAAAAAATGAAAACAATATGGATGAACTGACAGCCTTGGTTTTAGAAACGGTCCATGAAGCACTAGCTGAAATTGAAAAAAGTCGCCAAAAAGAAGGGACAGCCTTAGAGGCGATCATTCAGAAAAACAGTGATGAACTGAAACAAGTATTAAATGACTTACAACAATTTGTTGAGTTATACGAACAAGAGTATCAGGAAAAATATCAAAAGAAACTAGAAGATTACTTGGGAGCAACGGTCGATCAACAAAGATTGCTGACTGAACTCGCTATTTTATTAGAGCGAGGAGATATTCATGAAGAATTGGATCGCTTAGTGATCCATATCGGCAAATTGGATGAATTACTTCAAGTAAAACAGCCAGTTGGCAGAGAACTTGACTTTTTGATCCAAGAAATGAATCGAGAAATCAATACGATTGGTTCAAAATCAAGTGCGATTGAAATCAAAAACCAAGTGATCCAGTTAAAAACGATTTTAGAAAAAATCCGAGAACAGATCCAAAATATTGAATAGCAAGGAGACGAAAAAAATGAACTATTATGATATCACGTTTCATGAATTAAGTGGGAAAACGGTCATCAAAAGAAATGTTCCTTCTGAAAAAGCAGGATTTGAAGCTTGGCAAGATGCCTGTGCGCAAGTGACGGAGAAAGAAATCCAATTGTTAGTTAACGATGGGACTTATGTGACGATGAATCGTCAATTTATTGTGAGAATCGATGCAGAAGAAGTGAAAGACCCAACTGAAAAAGCACTCTCTCGAAAAGATGAGATCATGGGTGTTGTCAATACCTTGTCAAACATGGGTTTTTAAAAACGACGGTAATCGGCATGTTAGTGAGAAGAGCTGCAACCATATGTTGCGCTTCTCACTATTTTTTTGAAAAAGAATGCTGCTCAGTTAGAACCTGTAAGGTGAGAGGGACCTTTTTTTGAACTTTTGAATGAAGGATGAACTTGATAGTTAATCACTATCATCAAAAGCCCGAGTGAAAAGCAAAGGTTTTGCCAGTCAAAGGCGCTTTTTTTTGCTATAATCAAAGATGCCCTTGAAAGTTGTCGAAAAAAAGTGCAAAATAAACGTTAGTATAAAAAGACTAGTTGAAAGGACGTCGTCATGTCAGAGCGTGGATTATTAATCGTGTTGTCTGGACCATCAGGTGTAGGAAAAGGCACAGTGCGAAAAGCAATTTTTGAGAGTGAGGATAATGATTTCCAATATTCGATTTCAATGACTACTCGTAAGATGCGTGAAGGAGAAGTCGAAGGAGTCGATTACTACTTTAGAAGCAAAGAAGAATTCGAAGCAATGATCGAAGCCGGAGAAATGCTGGAATATGCTGAATATGTAGGGAATTATTATGGAACACCTTTGTCTTATGTCAATAAAACATTGGACGAAGGAAAAGATGTATTTTTAGAAATCGAAGTCCAAGGTGCTCAACAAGTCAAAGAAAAAGTACCAGATGGCGTATTTATCTTCCTAACTCCTCCCGATTTAGCCGAATTAAAATCAAGAATCGTTGGCCGTGGGACAGATGCAGATGAAGTAATCGAAGAACGAATGAAAGTTGCCAAAGAAGAAATTGAAATGATGGCACTATATGATTATGCCGTAGTCAATGACCAGGTACCCCTGGCGGTAGAACGAATCAAAAATATCATTGCCAGTGAACACTTTCGTGTCGACCGTGTGATCGGCAAATATATCAAAATGTTAAAGGAGATGTAGTCTTATGATGTTAAAACCTTCAATCGACTCATTGTTAGATCGCGTAAATTCAAAATATTCTCTAGTTATCTTAGCAAGCAAACGTGCACACGAGCTAGATGCAAAAGCACAACCTACGATGGATTCATTTGAATCAGTAAAAAGTGTTGGACAGGCATTAGAAGAAATCGAAGCAGGAAATGTGATCAATGATCCTCATCCTGAATTAAAACGGGAACGCTTGAGAATGGAAGATGAAGAGCGTAAAGCCAAAAAAGATCGTGAACAACAAGAGTTAGAGTCACGTATCCGTGAAGAGCAAAACCAATAAAAAGTGCTAGATTCTTTGGATAAGCCGAAATTTCCGAAATTTGTATTCTCAAATTTTTGTGGAATTTCGGCTTCTTTTTAGGATCACGTTTTAGCATATAAGAATGACTTTTCTGCGGAATGCTGCTGCGCCGTTAATTTTTTGTAAGGATTCATCAGAAAATAAGACAAACCAAGCAATCTCTAGTAAAATAGGCAAGAACGATTTTGTCTATTTGATAGAGTAACTAAAGGAGGAAGGAAACCATGCCAATCACAGCTGATGTTATCGTCGATGTACCCACTATGCAAACCGATCAGCCTTTCACCTATCTGGTTCCTTCTGAAGTAGAAACGGCGATTCAAGTCGGGATGCGAGTAGAAGTTCCTTTTGGTAACGGCAACCGTCATGTTCAAGGGTTCGTTGTAGGTTTGCGAGTACAAGATAGCATCGAACAAAAAAATTTAAAAGCGATTGTCCAAGTATTAGATTTAGCACCTGTGGTTAATCAAGAACTACTTCAATTGGCTGATTATATGAAGACGATCACTTATGCGTTTAAGATCACTTGCTTACAAACGATGCTTCCTGCTGTCATGAAAGCATCCTATGACAAACAAATCTATCCTGTAAGTGAAGCGGCGGACGTCCAGGCATTCTTTAAAGGACGAACAGAAATCTCCTGGAAAGAAGCGCAAGAAGAGGGCATTTTATCCCAATTGATCCGTTGGCGTCAGGACAAGTTAGTAGATATCAGATATGAAGTACACACTAAGAACAAAGTCAAAACGATTCGTTTGATCCGCTCAAATTTGAATAGTGTCCAGCTTGAGGAAGAGTGGGGAAAGTTAAGAGCGAATGCGAAGAAACAAAAAGAACTTCTGCTTTGCTTATCTGAGCAAAAAAAGGCTGAACCAATTAGTTATTACAAAGAAAAAGGTATCAGCACGGCAACTTTGAATCAAGGAAAAGACAAAGGCTGGTTAACTTTTGAAGAAGTAGAAAGTTATCGTGATCCTTATAAAAATCGCACGTTTGAACAAACACAAGCATTCCAGCTAAATAAAGAACAACAACATGCAGTAGAACGTATCGTTGAAGCAGGGCAACAAGAGAAGAGTCACACTTTTTTATTAGAAGGAATTACTGGAAGTGGAAAAACAGAAGTTTATCTACAGGCCATTGCTGAGGTATTAGCTCAAAATAAAACAGCGATTATGCTTGTTCCTGAAATTGCTTTGACACCACAAATGGTAGAGCGTTTTAAAGGGCGTTTTGGAGAGGCGGTAGCTGTCTTACATAGCGGGCTATCTCAGGGAGAAAAATACGATGAGTGGCGTAAAATCGAAAGAAATGAAGCCCAGGTTGTTGTTGGCGCCCGCTCGGCAATTTTTGCCCCTTTAGAAAATATCGGATTGATCATCATTGATGAAGAACATGAATCAAGCTATAAACAAGATGAAACGCCACGTTATCATGCCAGAGATCTAGCGATTTGGCGTGGAAATTATCATCATTGTCCAGTAGTACTAGGAAGTGCGACACCATCTCTTGAATCACGTGCTCGAGCACAAAAAGGGCTGTATGAATTACTCCATTTGGGTCAAAGAGCCAACTTGTCTGCTCAACTTCCAACAATTGAAGTTGTTGACATGCGACAAGAATTGCAACAACATAATACGTCCACATTTTCCAAACAGTTACAAGCAAAAATCCAAGACCGTTTGGCGAAAAAAGAACAGATTGTGCTGTTACTAAATCGGCGAGGATATTCTTCCTTTGTGATGTGTCGGGATTGTGGTTTTGTTTTACCTTGTCCCAATTGTGATATTTCTCTGACCCTTCATATGGACACCCACTCCATGCGTTGCCATTACTGTGGACATGAAGAACCAATCCCACACCGTTGTCCTAACTGTGGAGGGAATAAAATTCGTTACTATGGAACAGGGACCCAAAAAGTCGAAGAAGAATTAAAGACCCTTTTCCCAGAAGCTGGTGTTTTACGTATGGATGTTGATACGACCAGAAAGAAAGGTGCGCATGAACGTATCTTGCAACAATTCGGTCAAAAAAAGGCGAATATCTTACTGGGGACGCAAATGATTGCCAAAGGGTTGGATTTTCCTGATGTGACGTTGGTCGGCGTTTTGAATGCTGATACTTCCCTTAACTTGCCTGATTTTCGTTCAAGCGAGCATACGTTCCAATTGCTTACGCAAGTTTCGGGAAGGGCAGGCCGAGCCGAAAAAGCAGGCGAAGTGATTATCCAAACCTTTAATCCGCAACATTATGCAATTGAATTAGCAAAAGAACAAAATTATGAGCGATTCTATCAACAAGAAATGGCCGTCCGACATCGTAGTGGATACCCACCTTATTATTTTACTGTCAAAATCACGACCAGCCATGAGGAAGAACAAGTTGCTGCTAAGAAGATTTTTGAGGTTGCGAATCAGTTACGTCAAGTGTTAGGAAATCAAAGCTTGTTATTAGGACCGACCCCTAGTACAGTGAATCGGGTAAAAAATCGGTACTATTACCAGTTGATCATTAAATATAAACATGAGCCTAATTTAGCGAATATCTTAAAAAATATTTTAGACCAGGGCCAAAAAGAACAACGACAAGGATTATTTGTCGCGATTGATAATGAACCATTACACTTTATTTAAGAAGGGAATTTACATGCGCTATCCTATATTGATCCACCCCAATGATAAATTGAAACGTGTCGCACAACCAATCGATGTGATCACAGATGAAACAATTACTTTACTAGATAACCTATATGAAACGATGGTTGCTAACGACGGTATTGGCATTGCCGCTCCACAAGTTGGTCAAAACAAGCGAGTTGCAATCGTAGAAGTAGATGAAGGTGAAAAGTTTGAATTAATCAATCCAGAAATTATTGATGCAAAGGGAGAAAGCATTGATGTAGAAGGTTGCTTAAGCATCCCTCATGTTTATGGGACCGTCAAACGGTTTGACGAAGTAACGGTTCGCTATTATGATCGTGAAGGCGAAGAAATCGAAGTAGTAGCCTTTGGTTACTTAGCTCGTGCCTTTCAGCATGAGATCGACCATTTAGACGGTATATTATTCGTTGAAAAAATGATTGAGCAAATTCCAGAAGCCGAATTAGAAGAGTATATGGAGGAACATCTTGATGACTAAATTAGTATTTATGGGAACGCCAGCTTTTTCAGTACCGATCCTTGAAGGCTTATTAGAAGAAGGGTATGAAGTAGTCGCAGTCGTGACACAACCTGATCGCCCTGTGGGACGTAAAAAAATCATCACCCCTACCCCAGTAAAAGAAGCAGCCGTGAAACACGGTTTATTGGTTTTACAACCTGAAAAAATCTCTGGTTCAGAAGAAATGGAAAAAATCATTGCCCTACAACCAGATGTGATTATCACAGCTGCATTTGGTCAATTTTTACCAGAAAAATTATTACAGGCACCTGTTCACGGAGCTATAAATGTACATGCATCTTTATTGCCAAAATATCGAGGAGGGGCGCCAGTTCATTACTCGATTATCAACGGGGAAAAAGAAACCGGTGTAACGATCATGGAAATGATCAAAAAGATGGATGCAGGGGGCATTTATGCTCAAGAAAGTTTACCAATCACTAAACAAGACGATGTGGGAACCATGTTTGAAAAGTTAAGTGCATTAGGGAAACAACTATTACTTAAAACATTACCTGATATTTTGAATGGAAATTTGAGTCCACGTCCACAAGATGAATCAAAGGTAACTTTTTCGCCGAATATCACACGGGAGCAAGAAGCAATTGATTGGAACAAGACAGCAGAAGAGATCGACAACCAAGTCCGTGGGATGCGACCATGGCCGATTGCATTTACGACATACGAACAAACCCGTTGGAAACTTTTAAATGTAGAAGCGTTAGCTGAGAAAACTACGGCGGAGCCAGGGACCATCATCAAAAAAGATAAGAAAAATCTGTGGATTGCTTGTGGTAAACAAACGGTGTTGGCAATCAAAGAATTACAGCCAGCAGGTAAAGGAAAACAAGCGATCAATGAGTTTTTGAATGGTAGTGGACAACAGGTAATGATTGGGCAGCAGGTGAAATAATGGCAAAAATACCAAAAAAAATGAAAAAATCTGTTCGTTATATGGCACTGATCACCCTTGAAAGAGTAAACAAGGGCGGTGCTTATTCTAATTTATTATTGAACGAAATGATCAATCAAGGGGATTTAAATCAAAAAGATGTTGGCTTGTTTACTGAATTGGTCTATGGAACGATCAGTCGTCAACTTTTACTGGAATTTTATGTCGCTCCATTGATAGCAAAAGCAAAAAAAGTGGATGATTGGGTTAAAACATTACTTTATTTGTCAGTTTATCAGTTGGAATTTCTAGATAAAGTTCCAGCTCATGCGATTTTAAATGAAGCGGTCGAAATTGCTAAGATCAAGGGAAATCCTGGTACTGGGAAATTTGTAAATGGTGTTTTAAGAAATTATCAACGACAAGGTAAACCAGATGTTGAACAAATCGGTGATCCGATTGAACGCTTATCCGTAAAAATCAGTTTACCTATCTGGTTAACCAAGCGATTGACTGATCAAATCGGTTATGAAGAAACGGAAAAATTAGGACTTTCCCTCTACCAGCCAAGTCACGTCAGTGGTCGAGTAGATATCAGAAAATATCCTAGAGAACAAGCAATCGAGACACTCCAAGCAGAAGAAATTTCAGCGACAGCAAGTAAACTTAGTCCTTATGGGGTAATTGCTGAAAAAGGACATTTAGCATCTAGTTCCTTATTCCATGACGGGGTCATGACGATCCAAGATGAAAGTTCGATGCTGGTCGCACCCGCTATGCAAATCGAGCCAGAACATCATGTTTTAGATGCTTGTGCGGCACCAGGAGGAAAAACAACGCATATTGCCACGTTTTTAGATCCAACATGTGGTGGCGAAGTTACAGCACTGGATGTTCATGAACATAAAGTAAAACTCATCGAAGAAAATGCGGAACGCTTAGGTGTTTTTACAACTGTTTATGCACAAAAAATGGATGCACGTGAAGTGAAAGAGGAATTTTCAGCTGAAACATTTGATCGTATCTTAGTTGATGCCCCTTGCTCAGGATTAGGACTATTGAGAAGAAAACCAGATATTCGTTATAAAAAAAATGCCAGCGAGTTAGCTAATTTACCAGTGATCCAATTGGCGATTTTGGAAAGTTGTGCATCTGTGTTAAAATCTTCTGGAATATTAACTTATAGTACTTGTACGATTCTTAAAGAGGAAAACCAAGAAGTCATTGAAACATTTTTACAGCGACATACTGATTTTGAAAGGATTGATGTTTTAGTTGATCCTGTGCTACAATCATCAATCGAAGATAAAATGTTGACTTTATACCCACATCAGTTCTATACAGATGGGTTTTTCATTTGTTGTTTGCGTAAAAAGTAATGAGGTGAAAGAATGCAGATTGAATATCAATCAGATGTAGGAAGACGACGTAATACAAATCAAGACTATGCGAGTGTTTTTACGAATCAAGCTGGAATTAAATTAGCAGTATTGGCAGATGGAATGGGCGGTCATCGTGCAGGTGATATCGCGAGCCAGATGGCAGTGACAAACTTAGGAACTGCTTGGGAAAATCTAAGTTTAAGTGATGACGAAAAAGTAGCGCAATGGTTCATCAAAACGATCCAAGAAGAAAATACTCGTATTTATCAACGTGGCCAAGAGCAACCAGAATACAATGGGATGGGAACGACGATCGTAGCAGCAGCTTTATCAGAAGATCAGTTTACTATTGCTCATGTGGGGGATAGCCGTGCCTACTTGATCCGTGAAGATAAAATCATTCAACTGACAGAAGATCATTCTTTAGTGAATGAACTAGTAAAATCTGGAGAAATCAGTGAAGAAATGGCAGCGAACCACCCACGAAAAAATATTTTAACTCGTTCTGTAGGAATGCCAGGAACTGTAGAAGTCGATGTATCGACTTATATTTGGCAATTAAAAGATCGTTTGTTGTTGTGTTCGGATGGGTTAACGAACATGTTATCTGAAGAAACGATTGGAACGATTATCAATCAAGAAGGGGCTTTGTTCGACAAGGTAACAGAATTAATCGAACGTGCAAATGAAGCAGGCGGAGCAGATAATATTACCGTTCTTCTGATCGAATACAAGGAGGACGTAGCATGATTGAGTTAGGCAAAAAGTTGAATGGTCGTTATCAAATCACTGGAAATATTGGTAGTGGGGGCATGGCAAATGTTTTTCTAGCCCATGACCTTATTTTAGATCGTGATGTCGCAGTCAAAGTGTTACGATTCGATTTCCAAAATGATCAAACGGCAATTAGACGATTCCAACGAGAAGCACTAGCTGCGACTGAACTAGTTCATCCTAATATTGTTAGTGTGTATGATGTTGGAGAAGAAGACAACATGCAGTATCTCGTGATGGAATATGTAAAAGGAATGGACCTGAAACGCTATATTCAAACCCATTATCCTGTTCCTTATGATACAGCAGTCAATATTATG
This sequence comes from Enterococcus sp. C53, assembly GCF_040887425.1. Lineage (NCBI taxonomy): Bacteria > Bacillati > Bacillota > Bacilli > Lactobacillales > Enterococcaceae > Enterococcus > Enterococcus sp. C53. Next base: position 29,431 of record NZ_JBFOFT010000008.1, on the reverse strand, counting down.
CAACAAATTTTATCAGCTATTTCTTTAGCACATACGCACCAAATCATTCATCGTGATTTGAAACCACAAAATGTCTTGATCGATAATGAGGGCGTGGTCAAAATCACTGATTTTGGTATAGCAATCGCATTATCTGAAACATCGATCACACAAACGAATACGATGTTAGGCTCTGTCCATTACTTATCTCCTGAACAAGCTAGAGGAAGTATGGCTACGAAACAATCAGATATCTATGCCTTAGGGATCATTCTTTACGAATTATTAACTGGCAGTGTTCCTTTTGATGGTGAGTCTGCAGTGACGATTGCCTTGAAGCATTTCCAAGATGAGTTACCTTCAATCAAGGATCTAGACCCAACAACGCCGCAAGCTTTAGAAAATGTGGTATTGAAAGCTACTGCAAAAGAACCGGCAGATCGATATAAAACAGCAGAAGAAATGTCAGAAGACTTAGCAACAGCGCTGTCTCCTGCTCGGGCAAATGAAGCCAAATGGGTGCCACAAGCAATGACCAAAGAAACTCAAGTGATCACACCATTAGAAGAAGATACACCAATGCCAGAGTCATTTAAATCCATGCCATTACCTAAAGAAAAATCAGAAGAAACTCCTGTGATGGCAGAAGAGACAGTTCCTGATCCAAAGAGTAAAAAGCATAAAAAATGGTGGATTATTTTATTGGTGATCTTAGCCTTATTAGGAATCGGAACAGCCGTCTTTTTTGCTTCTGGAGGTCGTGGAGAAGTCGAAATTCCTGACGTTTCGGGATTATCAGAAGCGTCTGCCAGAGATACTTTAGCAAAAGCTAAATTAGAAGCAGCAACAAAAACCGAAGAGATCCCTGATGAACAAATCGAAGAAGGAGACGTTGTCAAAACGGACCCAGCAGCGGGAACTACAGTGAAACAAAACCGTGAAGTTACCCTTTACGTCAGCACAGGTAAGAAAAAAATCAAGTTAGATGATTATACTGGGATGAATTTTGACGAAGTAAGTAGCCGATTGAAGAAGCTTGGTTTTCCAGCTGATAGTATCGAGAAAAAAGACGAGTTCAGTGATGAAGTAGAAAATGGACGAATCATTTCCCAGTCGGATGAAGAAGGAACGGAAGTCGATCCAACGACAGATAAGATCACATTTGTTGTGAGCCAAGGCGCGCAACCAACGATGGGGGATTATACTGGTCAAAATTATGACACCGTTCGTGGGATATTGAGCTCAAATGGTTATAAAAGGATCAGTGAGACGTATGATTACAGCGATACGGTTCCAGCTGGTTCAATCATTAGCCAATTACCTAGTTACGGTGAACCATTGACTGAAAATAGCTATATCAGTTTTGTCGTTAGTCAAGGACCAAATGCGAAAACATTAAATGATATTTCAGGCTATACGAAAAGTGATGCACAAAGTTATTTATCAAGTATTGGCGCAGAATACATCGGACATGAGTCTTATGAATATTCTGATACCGTAGAAAAAGATAAAGTGATCCGAACAGCTCCTGGCGTGGGGGCATCGATTACTCCAGGAACGATCGTCAATGTCATTTATTCAAAAGGACCAGAACCAACCAAAGAATCAAAAGAATCATCAAGTTCAACCAAAGAATCGTCAAGCAGCAAAGAAAGTTCAAGTACTACTACGTCTAAAGAAGAAAGCACGTCGTCTTCATCCAAATAGTAATAACAATAAAAAATAGCAGAGCGTTTCTAAACATGCTCTGCTATTTTTTATTGAGTTTCGCTAAGTTTCTTGTCAGGAACGCCACATGATTTTTCTTTCCTGTGGTAAAATAAGGAAAACTGGAGGTGGCATACATCAAAGGACAAATCAGAAAAGCAATTAGTGGGTTTTATTATGTACACGCAGACGGTGAGACCTATCAAACGAGAGGACGAGGAAACTTTCGTAATCGAAAAATCACTCCGTTAGTGGGTGACCAAGTACTATTTGAAAGCGAAAACAAGACGGACGGTTATTTGTTAGAAGTGATGCCTCGTAAAAATCAACTGGTGCGTCCACCGGTAGCAAATGTCGATTTAGGTGTCGTAGTTACAAGCTTGGTAGAACCAAATTTTTCTTATAATTTATTGGATCGCTTTCTAGTGACTTTAGAATATGAATCCATTGAACCTGTCATATTTTTGACAAAAACAGATCTTGCTTCAAACGAACAGCAAATCGATGAGATCAAGCAAACGTATGAAACGATCGGTTATCCAGTGATTGTTCCGAAATATCCTGGAGATACTGCAGAATTAATTCGTTACTTCCCAGAACGATTGACCGTTTTTATGGGCCAATCTGGTGCTGGAAAATCTACACTCTTAAACCAAATTTCGCCAGATCTAAACTTAGAAACGGAGGAAATCTCTGATTCTTTAGGACGTGGGAGACATACAACGAGACATGTGGAATTACTCCCATTGTATGATGGTTTAGTTGCAGATACACCAGGATTCAGCTCGATCGATTTTTTGACGATCGAAACGACTGAATTACCAAAACAATTTCCTGAATTTGTCAGTGCATCGAACCATTGCCGTTTTAGAGAATGCATGCATGCTAAAGAGCCTGGGTGCGAGGTGAAACGCCAGGTCGAAACAGGTGAGATTGCCCAAACACGTTATGAGAACTATTTGCAATTTTTACAGGAAGTCGAAAATCGAAAACCAATCTATTCTAAAAAAGAAGGTAAACGAAAATAGGAGGAAGCATTAATGAAAATAGCACCATCTATCTTAAGCGCAGATTTTTCTAATTTACAAAGAGACATCGAACTAGTAGAAAAAGGAGGGGCAGATTACATCCATGTAGATGTAATGGATGGACAATTTGTTCCAAATATTACATTTGGTCCCAATATCGTACAAGCTATTCGACCAATTACTAAGTTACCACTAGACGTGCATTTGATGATTGTTGACCCGGAAAAATATATTCCGGCGTTTGCGAAGGCTGGAGCAGATATCATCACGGTGCATGTGGAAGCCACTCCACACATTCATCGAGCATTGCAAATGATGAAAGATCTAGGCGTGAAATCAGGAGTCGTGATTAATCCAGGCACACCTATAACGATGATCAAACATGTTTTACCGATAGCAGATCAGGTCTTAGTGATGACTGTTAACCCAGGATTTGGTGGACAAAGTTTCATTGAAGAAACGGTAGAGAAAATTGCTGAATTATCAGAATTACGCGAGCAAAATAATTGGCATTATTCCATTGAAGTAGATGGCGGTATCGTTCCTGAAACCGCACAAATTTGTCAAAAAGCTGGAGCAGATGTTTTCGTTGCCGGTTCTTATATCTATAACTCAGAAGATCCAGTGGGTCAAATCAACCAGTTAAAAGAGGCATTGAAATAAATGCAGGTTTTATTAGTGGCAGGAGGTTCTCCTGAAAATTGGCCAGAACTACAAAACAGTTATGACTGTTATGTAGGCATTGATCGTGGTGCATGGTATCTTCTTCAAAACAATTTCCCCTTGGATTTAGCAATCGGTGACTTTGATTCGTTATCGGTAGATGAAAAAAAACAAGTTGAACAAGCAACGAATGAACTGATCCAAGCACCAGCAGAAAAAGATGATACAGATACGCAGTTGGGGTTGTGTCAAGCCATTGAACGATATCCAGAAGCAACAATCACGATCATTGGCGCAACTGGTGGTCGATTGGATCACCTGCTTGCTAACCTTTGGCTGCCGTTAGAACCAAGATTTAAACCACATGCTCAAAAGATCATTATTTGGGATCGTCAAAATCATGTCACCTACTATTTACCTGGCAAACATGTGATTACCAAAATGGATAAAATGCGTTATTTGGCCTATTGTTGTTTGACGCCTGTAACAGAGCTGTCCATCCAAAAGAGCAAGTATGAACTGGAAACAACTGATGTGAGCCAAGCAACTTCTTATGCAAGCAATGAATTTATTTCAGATACGGCTGATTTTTCCTTTTCAACTGGGATAGTCGCAGTGATTCAAAGTAAAGATTAAGTTTGCTCTAACCGAGTAAATACAACAGAAATAGTTAAAAATGACAAGTCAAATTATTTACTAAAAAAAAGCTTAAGAGAGGTGTCATACCTTTTGTTTCGCCTCAATTAGTGATAAAATTGACCATAAGAGTCTAATTAATTCGAGGTGTCTTTGTGAAGAAGTTCAATCCTAATAAAAATATTATTATTACCTTAATCATTGTTATCATTGTGGTGACAATCTTAAGTGTGACTGCCGCGCAACGAGCGAATGAAGGAAAACCTAATTTCTTCCAGTCTTTTGTCAATGACAGTGTTTCATTTGTTGACCGTGCAATCTCTGCGCCCGTAAGATGGGTCGAAAATGGAGTGGATTCAGTCCATAATCTTTTCACGACTTATTCTGAAAATGAGCGATTAAAAGAGAAAATCGATAGTTATGATGAATTAGCATTAAAAAATAAAAATGACCAAAAAGAAATCGAAGCATTAAAGAAAGAACTTAACTTAAATCAAACATTGACTAACTATGAAAAAGTAACGGCGAATGTGATTACACGCTCACCAGATACTTGGCAAGATATGTTGATCGTTGATAAAGGATCAAAAGATGGCATTGAAGTGAACATGGCGGTAATGGCACAAAAAGGATTAATTGGTCGAGTAGTTGAAGTCAATCGTACTTCTTCTAAGATCGAGCTGCTGACTTCGTCAAATGAAAGTTCGAATCATTTCCCAGTTCGGGTATCTTCTTCTAGTGGAGAAGCGTTTGGATTATTGAAAAACTATGACGAAAAACTGCAAGCGTTAGTCGTGACACAATTAACTGGAGATACGAATATCAAAGAAGGCGACGTCGTTCAAACTTCTGGCTTAGGTGGGAACTCACCAGCAGATCTGCCGATCGGAACAGTCATCAAGACCAAACCAGATAGTTATGGCTTGGATCGTGAAGTATATGTTAAGCCTTACGCTGGAATGTATGATCTGCCAGTTGTGACGATCGTGCAACGACTGGTGGAGGATTAACCTATGCTGAAAAAAGATACAATGAAATATTACTTGCCAGTTGTATTGTTCTTATTGATGTTGATTGATGGGCATTTGACTAGAATGTTTGTCGAGTGGTCAAATGGGCAATACATGGCTAGTGCCCATTTTCTCATTTTGGCTTTGCTGTTTTGCAGTATGAAATTTCCTAAAAGGTATTTATTGATTACAACGGTCGTCCTTGGAGCAATCTTTGATACCTACTATATCGGTGTAATCGGGATCTATGCGGTGGCATTACCACTGATGGTCTTTATTATGTATTCGATGAGTTCTTATATCCACTTTAATATCTTTACAGAATTTTTTAGTATGATTATTTTTGTTACGGGGTATGAGTTGTTCACTTTAGCTGTACAATTGATTTTCAAATTAGTATCTGTAAATAACACTTACTTTATTACTAGATATCTTGGGCCAACTTTATTATTAACGATGATTCTATTCGCAGTTTTCGTTTTTCCATTCAAGAAATTATTCAGTGATGAATAATTTCTTTTTTTTGTACTGATTTCTGAAATAAATGTCATATTTTGTGAATAATCATTGAAACTTACATGTTTGTCATTTTAAGATTTTATTTTGAAATGTTTTTGTAACATAACTATTATATCGTTGACATACTGCTATGGTACAATTTTTATATCGTTAAGAAAGACTTAAATATATTTAGATATTTATTAAATTAAGCCAGTCGGAGGAATGAAGAGTGAAAAAGAGTTTATTATCAGCGGTAATGCTAAGTTCAATCGCTTTAACTGCCGTAGGATCACCGATCGCTGCCGCGGCGGACGATTTTGATTCTCAGATACAACAACAAGACAAAAAAATTGCAGACTTACAAAACCAACAAGCAAGTGCACAATCGCAAATTGAAGCATTAGAAGGTCAAGTTTCTGCTATTAACACAAAAGCGCAAGATTTATTAACTAAACAAGATACATTGCGTAAAGAATCTGCTCAATTAAAACAAGAAATCAAAGATTTACAAGAACGTATTGAAAAACGTGAAGCAACAATCCAAAAACAAGCACGTGAAACACAAGTAAAAAATACTAGTTCAAACTATATTGACGCTGTGTTAAATGCAGATTCATTAGCAGATGCTGTTGGTCGTATCCAAGCAATGTCTACAATCGTTAAAGCAAACCAAGACTTAGTACAACAACAAAAAGAAGACAAACAAGCAGTAGAAGCGAAAAAAGCTGAAAATGAAGCAAAACAAAAAGAACTTGCTGACAACCAAGCTGCTTTAGAGTCACAAAAAGGCGATTTATTAGCAAAACAAGCTGACTTAAATGTCTTGAAAACTTCATTGGCTGCTGAACAAGCAACAGCAGAAGATAAGAAAGCTGACTTGAACCGTAAGAAAGCTGAAGCTGAAGCAGAGCAAGCACGTATCCGTGAACAAGCTCGCTTAGCAGAACAAGCTCGTCAACAAGCAGCTCAAGAAAAAGCTGAAAAAGAAGCACGTGAACAAGCTGCTGCACAAGCTGCACAAACACAAGCTGCACAAACACAAGCTTCATCATCAGCATCAACTACAACAGAAAGCTCATCAGCTGCACAATCTTCAAGTGAAGAATCAAAAGCTCCTGAGTCTTCAACAACAGAAGAATCAACATCTACTGAATCTTCTACAACAACAGAAAATTCATCAACTGGCTCTTCTTCTACTGAATCATCTTCAACAGAAGAATCAACAGTTCCTGAATCTTCTACACAAGAGTCAACACCTGCGAATACAGAAAGCAGTTCAAGCAGCTCTAATACAAATGTAAATAATAATACAAACAATAGCACTAATAATAGCACTAATAACAGTACAACAAATAACAACAATAACAACAATACTGTAACACCAGCTCCAACACCTACACCAACGCCTGCTCCAGCACCAGCACCAAATCCTTCTGGTAGTGTGAACGGCGCTGCGATTGTAGCAGAAGCTTACAAATATATTGGTACTCCATATGTATGGGGTGGTAAAGATCCAAGTGGCTTTGACTGTTCTGGATTTACACGCTATGTATATTTACAAGTAACTGGCCGTGACATCGGTGGTTGGACAGTACCTCAAGAATCAGCTGGAACAAAAATTTCAGTTTCTCAAGCAAAAGCTGGAGACTTATTATTCTGGGGTTCTGCTGGCGGAACTTATCACGTAGCTATTTCATTAGGTGGCGGACAATATATCCATGCACCACAACCAGGTGAAAATGTTAAAGTTGGTTCAGTTCAATGGTATACACCTGATTTTGCAGTAAGTATGTAATAATAAATAGAATGAACAGGAGGAGAAATCTTCCTGTTCATTTTTTTTTGTGGCTCTATTCTTTTTGATGTTGGTGAAATTCACCAACATCTTTTTTATGGTTTAAAAAGTATAAAAATGATACCCTATGATTCTAAGGTTTCTTTTTACCAATATCCTTTGACAACGTGTCTTTTTTAGTCTGTAATGCAATCAGTGAGTAAAGAATGAAGTTTATATGTAGCTATAAAATAGTAGGGGACATTGGTGATTTTCACAAAAAATGATCATGGATGTTTGGAATGAGAGACGAAGCAACCAAAATAAATGAGCTAGAGTGAAGAAGCTTGGTGTAAACCAATCACTATTCTCTCTAGCTCATTTGGACTTATTAGTCAAAATAGGATTTCCAATGAATGAAAAAACTGCTATTTTTACTGTTTATGAATCGATCATTTTATCTAGTAATGATTTAGCTTGATCAATTAATGTACATATTCTTCAGAAAGTGTCATGAAACTATTGATATCCTCTAAAACCATATCGATGCCAGCTTGCCAGAAATCTGGTTTCGTTAAGTCAACACCTAAATGTTTTTGAGCAAGTTCTTCGGTTGTCATTGAAGCTGTATCTCTTAATAACTCAATGTATTCTTGCTCAAAACTTGTTCCTTTTTTGTTTGCATAAGCATAAATACCTAAACTAAATAAATAGCCAAACGTGTAAGGGAAGTTATAAAAAGGAACATCATCAATAAAGAAATGCAATTTAGCTGCCCAGAAGTGTGGGTGGTAAGTAGCTAAGGCATCATGATAACCTTCTTTTTGAGCTTCAACCATCATTTGAGTGATTTCTTCTTCTGAAACAAGTCCTTCTTGTCGCGCAGAATAGAAACGATTTTCGAAAATGAAACGAGAATGGATATTCATAAACATGGCCAAAGCATTTTGTAATTTAGTATCTAATAAATTGATTTTTTCTTCTTTCGTTTTGGCTGCTTTTAAGGTAGCATCAGCGACAATCAATTCAGCAAACGTGCTAGCAGTTTCTGCAACATTCATTGCATAATCACGGTTCAATGCTGGCAGATCCCACATGACACTGCTATGAAAGGCATGACCTAATTCGTGGGCTAGCGTAGCTACTTCATTGACTGAGTTACTATAGGTCATAAAAATTCTGGATTCTTGGGTTTCTGGCAGCTCAGTACAATACCCGCCAGGTCGTTTTCCCGGACGATCCTCTGCTTCAATCCAACTTTTTTCAAATGCAGATTGTGCAAAGGTTGCCATTTTGGGACTGAATTTTTGAAAATTCTCAATGATGAAAGAGGCAGCTTCGTCAAAGGTAAACGTCTTTTCCTTTAGATCTCCTAAAATAATTGGTGCATCTTGATCTTGCCACTCCATTTTTTCTTTACCGAAAAGATTGGCTTTTCTTGTTAAGTAATCAACTAACGGTTGTTTATTTTTTTGGATAGTTGCCCACATCACATCAAGTGTTTCTTTTTTTAAACGATTGTATTCTAATGGTTTTTGTAAATAGTCGTTCATACCATGTAGTTTATAGGTTGATAAACGGAAACCATCTAAGTGATTTAATGTGTCCGATAGTAAAGACGTTTTTTCTTGCCAAGCTTTTTCCCAGGCGATAAATAACTTTTCACGTACGAGTGGATCTGGATCACCCATCATTTTATTGAAGGCTTGACCTGCTGACAAGTCAGTTACCTTGCCATTTTCTTCAAATGGAATCACGATTGTTCCCACAATTGTGTCGTAATGACTGCTCCACGCATTCAGCCCGTCTAATGAGAGTGTATTGATGATGTTTTCTTCTGCTTCGGACAATAAACGATGACCGTCTCTGCGAATCTCATTCATACGAAAAGCAATCAAAGAAAATGCATCTGTTTGGAGCAATGTTTGCCAATTATTGTCAGATATTTCTGCAAATTTTTTCGATAAAATCGTATCGGCTGATTGCCAACGTGGTAATAGTGCATATAATTTTCCTGATAAAAGCTTTGCTTGGGTATCTTTGACATTCGCAGATAACAAAGCCGTAATATAACTATTACATTGAGAAAAACCTTCTGTAATTGTTTCTTGTTGTTTGATCAGTGTCGTAAGTTCATCATTTGTACTGACTGAATGATCCCATTGATTAACGGATTGATAATAGGTATTGATTTGTTTTTCTAATTGTTCTAAGCGTTCATTTAAGGCTGGGGAATCACTTCCACCTGAAAAAATTGAATCAAGATCCCAATTTAGTGAATATGTCATGAAAAAGCTCCCTTCAATTTATAATACAATTAGTATAGCATTATTTTCTTATTTAAGTCTCTAAGAAAAGTTTGTTGTTTCGCAAAAAAAGAGCTATTATAAATGGCAGAGGTGACTTATGAATTCAATAAAAAAACAAATGAAAAATGGCAACTTTTATTTAGTTATTGCAGTACTCATCATGGCTCTCTTATTTTACAGTTCATCGCAAACTTACGGACAACAATCCCAAGTCTCCAGGATCGAAGAGTGGTTTCCCAATCATCCGTTTAAACAAGTATTTGATAATATTCGTTTTACTTATGGCGATGGGGTAGTGAGTGTGGATCATTTAGGTTATGGTAAATTCGTTGAATTTTTCTTACGAAAAGGTGCTCATTTTGGGTCTTATTTTATTTTAGGTGGTAGTTTGTTTTTAGGGGTCTTTCCTAAAATAAAAATCTGGTGGTTAACAAGTGTCTTAGCTTGGTTATCGGCGACCGGTTATGCTGGGTTAGATGAATTTCATCAGATGCTTACAGGGGATCGAACACCGTCTTTCCAAGATGTCATGCTCGATTCAATGGGGGCGTTGACAGCGATTGTCTTATGCTTGATCGTTGGTTTTGTGAGAAAAAAATTTTAGGTAGAAGTATCAATTAGTGTACATGAAAAAATGAGTTATAGAAGTAATTAAAATTGAGTATGAAGCCGAAAAATTCTAAAATAGTTTTCTATTTTAGGATTTTTCGGCTTCATTTCGTAGTATACTTGTGATTCATTTTTATAGAATAGAACTTGTGGATCAAAGCCAGCTGTTGTTTATTTATTGATAGATTGGATTGGAATTTATTTTAGGAGTGGTTGATTTTATCCTTGAATCATTATCTGTACCTCTCTTTGGGCACTAGTTTTTTATACGGTGACGCCTTTTGTGTATCGCTGTATAATCCTTTCATTATTTCTTCAAACAGAAGTTCATATGTATGTAATAATTTCTGGTGATTAGCCAACTCATTGGATGATGAGCGAAAAAACCTATTCCATAGCGAATTATTTTGATCTTGATTCGCGATCGTAGTATGAATAATATCCAGCTGCTGAAGGATTGAACAGAGGAGGCCCTTACCATTTAAAAATGATTGCATTTTTCTCTTGTCACTAGCTAGTTTTTTGACTAAAATCTTTTGTTCAAATTCGTTATTCTCTGGTTTGACGAGTAGTTTTTGCTGGTCTGCGATACTGGCGGATAATTCTAAGATCTGTTGCTCAGTGTAACCAAGAAACTGTTGATAATAAGTTTTTTTAGCTTGTAACTTATCGTCCATTTTATTCCCCCTTTGATAGTGATAGACGTAAAAAAACTGGTCTCTCTAAAGTTTAAGATAAACTTTGTTGAGAAACCAGTTTTTTTATGAATTCATTTTTTATTGAAGCTATCAGAAAATGATTACTGGTGTACCTTTTTCTACCATGCCAAACAATTCTTTCATGACACTTGGCGGCGTATTGACACATCCATGAGATCCACGAGTTTTCCAAAGATCGCCACCATATTCAGGTTGCCAGTCGGAATCATGGATACCAACACCGGTCCAGTCAACTGGCATCCAGTAGTTTACAGGACTTGCATAAGGGGTTCCATCATCATTCGTTCCTTTTAATGTGGCATTTTCCTCTTTGTTCCAAACATAGAAAACACCAGCTGGAGTAGGGGTCGTAGGTTTTCCAGACAAGATGTCAGTTTCTAGCGCAACTTTACCATCTTTGTAATACCACATATGTTGGTTTTTTAAATCAACTTCGATATAGGTATCTTCTATTAAAGGATGATCAGCTGTTGTGGCACCTTGAACAATTGGTGATCGGGTAAAGTCTTTACCTGCCAGAATGGCTGACTTCAAAGCTTCTGTTTCTGCATCAGTTTTGATTGACCAACTATAGGTACCAACAGGAACCGTTACTTCACCACGTTTTGTACTTTTAAATTTCGTGTCATTCGTACTCGTGTTATATTTTTCTCCTAAACCTGTTACATAGTTTTTAACTTGTGTTGTATCTAAATCAACTTTACCATCTGTGTAAGTTAGCCAGTTAGCAATTTCAGAACGAGGTATCTGGAAAGTATTACCGTTGATACTATAGGTTCCTTTGGTATTAGCAATGGCATTCATTTCATCGACTTGTTTTGTTAAATTTTTATCGGTCGCTGTCACTTTTGGTTTTGTTTGAAATTTAGTCAAATCAATTTTGTTTTTGCCATCCTTAACACTGGTTTTCAGCGCGTTGATAGCTGCTGTCACATCAATCGTATCGCCAGTTATTTCTGGTTTTATTTTGAAAGAGTCACCAGATTTTTCAATCGTCGCATCTTGTGTCTGTGTCCGATCTTTATTTAATTCGGTTAGCTTATTCGTCGTGGAAGCCAGCGTTTCATCTAGTTTTTGATGATCAGTATCTTGTGGATCAATTTCTTGTTTTTCACTAGCGGAAACATAGTTCATGCCCCATGACCAAGCATTTTGTTGGTTTAACAATCGAGATAAATCTGCTGAAAAGTCATCTTTATAACCAAGCTCAGATTTTGCGATCTCTTCCCAAACTTTCCCATTTTCTTCAATCGTCAGCTTTTTATTGGAAAAGGTGTCTTTTAATTTGTCATTTGCCTGTTGCACGGTCAGGTTACTTACATTGATGGAATTAATTTCCGTGTTAGGTAAAAAATGATTGGTGTAATATGTACTGCGGTAAGCGTAAAAGCCGATTAATGCGAGGAATACGCCTAGCGTAGTTAATAGACCAATGTGTAGCGATTTCGATTTTTTATGATGAGAAGATCTTGTCATGCGGGCAGCTCCTTATTTGATAGTTTAGCGTATAACGAACTAATCATAGCATATTTTGAGAAAAAAGACGAAGGGGACAAATGATTTAGCAAAAATTTAACGATCGTTAAGTAAAAAAATCAAGCAGAATGCTGACATTCTGCTTGATTAAGTGGTTAAATTTATTCTAATTATTCAGCGTCTAATTTAGAAAAAGCTTCATCTAAGATTTCTTTTAATTGTTTAGCTGAAGCAGCCATACGATCTTGTTCGCTGTCACTTAGAGGGATTTCGATAACTTTTTGGATACCTTGACGGTTGATTACTGCAGGGGCACCAATGTAGATATCGTTCAAGCCGTATTCACCATTCATAAATACAGATAGTGGAAGTACAGCATTTTCATCATCTAAGATGGCACGAGTGATACGTGCTAAGGCTACAGCGATACCATAGAAAGTAGCGCCTTTCTTTTCAATGATTGTGTAAGCAGCATCACGTACACCAAAGAATAAGTTAACCATTGCTTCTTCATCAACGTCTGGATTGTTTTTAACCCATTCATAAATTTGTAAACCAGCAACGTTAGCATGTGACCAAACAGGAAATTCTGAGTCACCGTGTTCACCTAAGATATAAGCATGGACGTTACGTGCATCAACATCAACTAATTCTGCAAGTGCTTGACGGAAGCGAGCTGAGTCAAGTGAAGTACCTGAACCGATTACGCGTTCTTTAGGGAAGCCTGAGAATTTCCAAGTTGAGTAAGTTAAAATATCTACTGGGTTAGCAGCAACTAAGAAAATACCATTGAATCCTGATTCAACAATTTGTGTTACTACATCGCGGTTGATTTTTAAGTTTTTATTTACTAAGTCTAAACGAGTTTCACCTGGTTTTTGTGGTGCACCAGCAGTGATAACTACTAAGTCAGCATCATGTGCATCTGCATAAGTAGCAGAGTAGATTTTTTTAGGTGAAGTAAATGCTAGAGCATGTGATAAATCAATAGCATCTCCTTCAGCTTTTGCTGTGTTGATATCTACGATACCTACTTCTTGTGCAATGTTTTGAGTAACTAGGGCAAAGGCATAGCTAGAACCTACGGCGCCATCTCCAACAAGAATTACTTTTTGATGATCTTTTTTTTCTGCAGCTGCAGTCATTATATATCAATCCTTCCATTGATTTTGTTTTTTCCCATGCCTATGCTAACATTTATCAAGCCCGCTGTCACGCTATTTGGCTATAAAATATAACAGATAACAAGGTTGTATTATATGTAAAAGCTTACATGTGCGTGATTTCACTATTTTTAAAAGGTTATTAATTTATTAGACTTTGAAGAAAATTTTAATTTCTTTATCATTTGTTAAACATTCTCTTTTTGTTGAAACAGGTACTTGTGTGTTATACTTAATAGTAGAAAGTAAAAAAATGAAAAAATGAGTCAAAGACTGGATTGCTTTAGGGCGCTCCAGCCTTTTGTGCTGCTTTTTTCAATTAGGTGGTAGAACAAATGAAAATGATCGTAGGGCTTGGAAACCCAGGAACCAAATATGCACAAACCAAACATAATATCGGCTTTATGGTCGTTGATCGCATGGCTGAAAAGCAACAAGCTGTGTTTAAAAAAAATACATTTGAAGCGGAAGTTGCAGAGTTTTTCTATCAAGGAGAAAAAATCTTATTAGTGAAGCCGCAAACTTTTATGAACGAATCTGGTCGTGCTGTAGGACCATTAATGACTTATTTCGGTATTTATCCGGAAGAATTAGTTGTTGTTTATGATGATTTAGATCTTGTAACTGGCAAGATCCGCTTGCGCCAAAAAGGGAGTGCTGGTGGACATAATGGAATAAAAAGTATCATTTCTCACTTGAATACGAATGTATTTGACCGTATCAAAGTAGGCATTGGTCGACCAGAAGGAAACAAAACTGTTGTTCAACACGTGCTAAGCCCATTTAGTAAAGAAGTTCAACCATTGATTGAAGCAAGTATCGATCAGTCAGTGGCAGCACTCGAGTTTATGCTGGATGGTCATTCGTTTATCGATACGATGAACAAATTCAATTAGCGAAGGAGGAAAAAAATGGATATCGTTCAATTAATTGGTAAAGATCCACAGGTAAAGGAATGGCTCAACCAGATAGAAGAAAAATCACCAAGACAATTGATCACTGGTTTAGCTGGTTCAGCCAAAACTCTTCTCTTTGCTCGAGCGTTCAAAAAAACAAAGAAAAACTTAGTCGTATTAATGCCTAATCTGTATTATGCGAATCAACTAGCAGAAGATTTGCAACATGTTTTGCCAGCAGAACAAATACATTCTTTTCCAGTAGATGAAGTTCTTTCTGCGGAAATGGCTTTTTCTTCCCCAGAAGCAAGAAGAGAACGAGTTGCTACACTAAATGCCTTACAACAAAAACAACCAGGGGTCTATTTATTACCAGTAGCAGCATTGCATAAACGATTACCCAGTCCAAAAGTTTGGAAACAAGCCCAATTGACTTGGCGAACGGGAGAGGAAATAGCCGTTGACGATCTGCCTCGTCTATTGACTTTATTAGGCTACGAACGAGTTGAGATGGTGGCAAAAACAGGAGAGTATAGTATTCGTGGCAGCATCATTGATATCTACCCGATCAATCTCGAACATCCCGTACGTATCGAATTATTTGATGTAGAGATTGACTCCATGCGATATTTTGAAGTAGAAACTCAGCGCTCGATCGAAAAAGTAACAGAAATTTGGATCGCACCAACAAGTGAACAGGTCTACGACCAAGCTGATTTACTTCATGGGATCGACCGACTGGAAAAGTTGTTAGAAAAGAAACTAGCGACGATTTCAGAAGAAACAGACCGCCAATTCGTGCAGGATTATTTTGGACAAGTGATCGCGCAATGGCAAGCAGGAAATCCGACAGAAGACGCGAAACTTTATGCTGATCTTCTTTATCAAGAAGAAACGACGATCCTTGATTATTTTCCAACAAGTAGTTTATTCATTGTGGATGATTATCAACGAATCATGGAAACAAATCGGGAGATCGAAAGAGAAGCAGCTGAATGGCAAACACAAAAAATTAGTGAATTACGTGTCTTCTCAGAGCAAGTCTTTGTCAATGATGTGCATAAATTAGTTCAAAAAGAAAAATTTGTGACGACTTTTTTTGCGCTTTTTCAAAAGGGTATGGGGAATTTACGTTTTCAAGCGATTCACAATTTTCAATATCGTACGATGCAACAATTTTTCGGTCAAATGCCATTATTGAAAACAGAAATGGACCGATGGCGTAAGCAAGAACAAACAGTAGTCATCTTTATTCCTACGAAAGAACGGATTAGAAAAGCGGAGCAGATGTTACGTGATGAAGAGATCCTAGTCGTGGAAACCGAAAAAGAAAAACTGATCAGAGGACAAGTGCAACTAGTGGAAGGTGCGCTGCAAACAGGGTTCGAACTTCCTCAAGAAAAAATAGTCGCAATTACGGAAAAAGAAATTTTCCAAAAAACGACGAAGAAACAAACACGGCGACAAACCGTAACTAATGCGGAACGTTTAAAAAGCTATAATGAACTAAAAGCAGGCGACTATGTCGTTCACGCAAATCACGGGATCGGTAAATATATTGGGATGGAAACGTTAGAAGTGGATGGTGTCCATCAAGACTACATGACGATCCTTTATCAAAATGACGATAAATTATTTATTCCGGTTACCCAGCTGAATTTGATCCAAAAATATGTTGCTTCTGAATCAAAAGCACCTCGTATCAATAAATTAGGCAGTAGTGAATGGACGAAAACCAAAAGAAAGGTTTCGTCTAAAATTGAAGATATCGCAGATGATCTGATCAAACTATATGCTGCCAGAGAATCAGAAAAAGGGTATGCGTTTGGACCGGATGATGGGTATCAAAAAGAATTTGAAAATGCCTTCCCATACTCTGAAACGGATGACCAATTACGGAGTGCCGCAGAGATCAAACGAGATATGGAAAAAGAAAAACCGATGGATCGTTTGCTCGTTGGTGATGTTGGCTACGGTAAAACGGAAGTGGCTTTACGAGCTGCTTTTAAAGCCGTCAAGGAAAGTAAACAAGTTGCCTTTTTAGTTCCTACGACCATTCTCGCCCAACAACATTATGAAACGATGTTGGAACGTTTTGAAGGATTTCCAGTAAATGTAGGTCTATTGAGTCGTTTCCGAACGAAAAAACAACAAAAAGAAACGATTGAACAATTACGTACTGGACAAATCGATATCGTAGTCGGAACGCATCGTATCTTATCTAAAGACATTGAATTTAGTGACTTAGGGTTATTGATCGTTGACGAAGAACAGCGTTTTGGTGTAAAACATAAAGAACGTTTGAAACAACTACGTGCCCAAGTGGATGTCTTGACGTTGACAGCGACACCGATCCCACGGACACTCCACATGTCAATGCTCGGGGTTCGTGATTTATCAGTGATCGAAACACCGCCTGCCAATCGTTATCCGATTCAAACTTACGTGATGGAAAAAAATCCTGGAGCGATTCGTGAAGCTATCCATCGAGAAATGGGGCGTGGCGGTCAAGTGTTCTATCTCTATAATCGAGTAGAGACGATCGAACAAAAAGTGGAAGAAATTCAAGAACTTGTACCAGAAGCACGGATTGGTTATGCGCATGGTCAAATGACTGAAGCGCAATTAGAAAATACATTGTTTGATTTTATTGAAGGACAATATGATGTGTTAGTCACAACGACGATCATTGAAACGGGTGTCGATATTCCAAATGCGAATACGCTCTTCGTTGAAAATGCTGATTACATGGGGCTATCGACTCTTTATCAATTACGAGGTCGTGTGGGACGAAGCAACCGAGTGGCGTACGCCTACTTCATGTATGAACAACAAAAAATCTTGAATGAAGTCAGCGAAAAACGTCTTCAAGCCATTAAAGATTTCACCGAACTAGGCTCTGGTTTTAAAATCGCTATGCGGGATTTATCGATCCGAGGAGCAGGAAATCTGCTAGGTGCGCAGCAGCACGGCTTTATTGATGCTGTCGGATTCGACATGTATTCGCAAATGTTAAGTGATGCTGTTTTACGTAAACAAGGAAAGAACAACCAAGTGGAAAAAACAGCAGTTGAAATCGATCTTGGGGTCGATGCTTACTTGCCAGAAGAATATGTTTCGGACCAAAGACAGAAAATTGAAATTTATAAACGGATCAGGGAACTTGATTCACAAGAAATGCTTGATGAATTAGAAGATGATCTTTTAGACCGTTTTGGGGAATACCCTGAAGAGGTGGCACATCTCTTAACGATTGGCCAAATCAAAATGGATGGCGATCGCGCCTTGATTGAAACAATTCGCAAGCAACAGCAGACTATCGTCTTTAATCTAAGTAAAGCAGGAACAAAACGCTATACTGTAGAACAGTTATTTGAAGCTTTGACTGCAACAAAACTAAAAGCAAGTTTAGGTGTAGAAAAAGAAAAAATGGTGATTCGACTAACGGTTCCTAACAAGACCGATGAAGCAGTTTGGTTGCAAGAAATCCAACGTTTTGTCAAAGCTTTACGTGAACAAAAATATCTGTCTGCTTAGGAAGGAGCGAATACTTTGGACCATAAAGAGATGCGTCGCGTGATGCATGGCGCATTTATATTGACGATTGCTTCTTTCATAGCAAAAGTCCTAAGTGCGCTGTACCGCATTCCGCTCCAAAACTTAGTTGGTGATGAAGGATTTTATGTATACCAACAAGTATACCCAATCTATGGGATTGCCATGACTTTAGCGTTGTCTGGTTTACCGCAATTCATTTCAAAATATGTCGCTGAACGAAAAGATCCAATTCAGCGAAAAGAAGCACTGCAACGGCTTTATCCATTAGTTTTTTGGACAGGGATTGTTCTGTGGCTGTTTACTTTTCTCTTTAGCCGTTGGATTGCTTGGATGATGGGGGATCAGCAATTACGACCGCTGATCCAAATCGTTTCATTTACTTTCTTACTGATGCCAGGACTATCTTTTTATCGAGGAAATTTCCAAGGCAGATTTTTGATGGAACCGACAGCTGTTTCACAAGTCGTTGAACAATTTGTGAGAGTGGCGATCATCGTTTTCAGTGCCTTTGCTTTTCGACTATTTGGCTGGTCAGTTTACCAAACAGGAACTGCTGCTATGAGTGGTGCAGTCATCGGGGGACTTTGTGCCTATGGTGTGTTGCGCTATTATGAACAAAAGATCCATGGTGGGGCGTTAAGTTTTCGACATTTTTCGGTCACGAAACGACCTGACAAACGATTGATCCGGCGTTTTTTAGTTGAAGGGGGCTTAGTGTCAATCTATAGTGGTCTGCTGATTTTCTTTCAGCTGATCGACTCATTTTTTGTAAAAAATGCGCTTCAAGTTTATGGACTATCTGAACAAAGTGCAAAAATTGCAAAAGGGGTCTATGATCGTGGGCAACCGTTAGTTCAATTAGGACTAGTGATTGCAACTGCATTAAGTGCGACTTTCTTACCTGCATTGACGAAATACTTGATAACGGCTGTGCATAGTCAATTTCTAAAGACTGCCAAAATCTATTTACGGTTAACAACGACTTTAGCATTAGCTGCTTCTGTAGGTCTAGCTATGCTTTTACCGTATATCAACTATGCGCTATTTAAAGATTACGCTGGGAATGCAGCGTTGGTGCTATTCGTCTTTGCAATTGCTTTAACAGCGATCATCCAAACCTATCAAAGTATTGCCCAAAGTAAAAATTCTTTTCGTCCCTCTTTGAAAGGTGCAGGCTGGGGGCTGTTAGCCAAAGCATTGGCAACCCCGTTTCTAACTGGTTATCTAGGGACAGTAGGAGCTAGTTTGTCGACCTTGCTAGGATTGGCTGTCACTCTATGGTATTTTGTCCATACGGAGACTAGTGAAATCAATCAGTTCTGGAAAGAACGCCGCTTTGGAAGTAAATTGCTTCAATGTTTGGGATGGATGATCTTAGCCTTACTGATTTATTATGGCGGGCTGACGATGATTTTTGGCCCGGTTGCTCATCGGTCTTCTGCGTTCTTTGCCAGTTTAGCAGGTGTAGGAATCGGAGCGTTCGTCTTTGTGAATGCTGTGATCTGGACAAAATTATTTACGGTTAGAGAATGGTTGATGTTACCGTTTGGAAAAAAGATTTTACGATTTAATAAACTTATAAAAAATAAAAGTGAGGAATCCTAATGCGATTAGATAAATTTCTTAAAATTTCTCGAATTATCAAACGCCGCTCTGTAGCAAAAGAAGTGGCAGATAAAGGAAGAATTCAAATCAACGGAAAATTGGCTAAATCTTCTAGTGATGTCAAGGTAGGCGATCAATTGAAGATTCAATTTGGAAACAAAACAATGGAAGTAAAAGTCAATGAATTACATGAGTCAACGAAAAAAGAAGATGCTCAAAAAATGTATGAGATCATTTCGGAGATTCGCAAGCAAAACACTGACGAAATAGATTAGACAACCCTCAATGATATTGGTATAATGAAAACGACAATCAAAAAAGATTGGAGCGAAGAGAAGTGACAAAAAAAAGCAACAAAATTGCTGCTTTAGATACAGAGTATGCAAAGAAAAAATATGTCGAATTTCAAGAACAACAACGCCAGTTGATTTTTCGTAGACGTCGATTAGCAGTTATTTTTATAGGTGCTTTGGTCATTTTCGCAATTTTAGGTTTTCAAATTTTTCGTGATATGCAAAGAATGAATCAATTAAACGAATTGAAAGTTGAAGCAAATACGGAATTAAGCCAAGTCAATGCTGATGTGGATCAGCTAACACAGGATGTCTCATTATTGAAAGATGATGACTATGTGGCGAAACTTGCGAGAAGCAAATACTTTTATTCAAAAGAAGGCGAGCAGGTTTATCCAGTATTAGAATCAAATACGGATGACACAGACCAAACAACTAGTTCAACAACTGCAAAATAAGCAGTATTATAAATAGGTTAATAATTAGGAGGAACATTTTTTTTATGTCAATCGAGGTAGGAGCAAAACTGCAAGGGAAAGTATCAGGAATTACAAATTTTGGCGCGTTTATTGATTTAGGAGCTGGAAAAACTGGTCTAGTTCATATCAGTGAAGTCTCAAATGGCTATATCAAAGATATTCATGATGTTTTAAGTGTCAGTGATGAAGTAACTGTTAAAGTTATCTCAGTTAATGATGATGGTAAAATTGGATTATCAATCCGTCAAACACAACCAAAACCAGCGGAATCAACAGAATCAGATGATGATAAGCGTCCAAAAAAATACCAACAAAGAGATCCTCGCGATAATCGAGGTCGTTCAACACAGAAAAAACCTTTTTCTCGCAGTCAATCTTCTAATAACCATAAAGAAGACTTCGATTCATTAATGAGTTCATTTTTAAAGGATAGTGATGATCGATTGACTTCCTTGAAGCGCAATACAGAAGGTAAACGTGGCGGACGCGGCGGACGTCGCAGCTAACCAAAAACTTAAGAGCAGGCAATTGTCGCAGACTTTTGTCCGCTCTTTTTTTCATTGGAATCTTTGATGGTAGGTTGATCGAAGCCGAGAAGGAACAAGGAAGTGATTCGATGGAAGAAGAACAAGACGCAAGGAAGATCAGACAACGTTTTTTGACAAATTGTGAAATCAATGGTTATTTGAATGAACAAACAAGAGCGCTACTGGCGGTTTCTGGGGGAGTAGATTCTATGGTCCTTCTGGATTTAATGATGGAAGCGCAAAAAAAATGGGGTTTCTTTTTGGCAGTGACCCATATCAATCATCAATTAAGAGAAGAATCTGTTCATGAAGTTGCGTATTTAAAGAAGTATTGTCAACAACATCAACTCCCGTTACAAGTGGAAGTTTGGGAAAAGCCAACAAAAAAGGGCATTGAAACAGCGGCTCGAGAGTTTCGTTATCAAGTGTTTGCGAAGCAGATGCAAAGCGGCAGCTATGACTGCCTAATGACGGCACATCATGGGGATGACCAAATGGAAACGGTTTTAATGAAGTTGTTGCGTGGGGGGCAACTTAGTACCTATGCTGGGATCAAAGAAGCCCAACCCTTCTCCAATGGTCGATTGATTCGTCCGTTACTAGGATTTAGTAAGGCGCAATTATATCAATATGCTTCAGAGCGAGAGCTGGTTTATTTTGAAGACCATACGAATCAAGAGTTGGATGTTCAACGTAATCGCCTTCGTCATTTGGTTCTGCCTCAACTAAAACAAGAAAATCCACAAGCAATGGTTCATTTTCAACGTTTTTCGCAGCAGATCCAATGGGCAGATCGATTGATTCAAACACACATGAAGAAAGTCTTGATGGAAAATGTCGTAGAAGAAAACGAACGGGTGCATTTTCCTTGGAAACTATTAGCGGAGATGCCAGAAGAAGAAAACTATTATTTCTTATACGCATTCTTTGATCATTTTTTTGAAAAAACAGCGATCGTGATCAAAGAAAAACAAATCCAACTGATTTTACAACAGTGTCAACAGAAAAAAGGCCAATGGAAAATTACTCTTGAACGAGGGTGGGTTCTGCAACGTAGCTATGAAAAAATCTATCTTATCCAAGAGAAAGCTGATCCCTCAAAAACAATACAAGAACGAACAGAGGCACATAAGTTAGAGTTGAATCAACGCATCAGGTTAGATGAAAGCTGCTGGATCGGCTTGTTTACACCTGAAGCAGCCGAAGAAGCTAGAAAAGCAGATGATTGGGACGAGTTTTCTCATGATCTTTGGCTATCTTCACATCAAGAACTGTTTGTAGGAAAGAGACAAGCAGGAGAGCGTATCCAGCTAAATAGCAAACTAAAAAAGAAAATATCCAGATATTTGATTGATAACAAAGTACCTGATTCACAAAGAAAAGAGGCATGGGTCGTGAGGGATCAAAATGAAAATATTTATAGTTTGGTCCCATTTACCTATTCCTATTTGAGTATTGGTGTAGAAACTGATAAAATACACTACATACTTCTTTACAAATATCACAAAGAAGCAATTGGAAGGAGAACCTGATGTTAGAAAAGGATATTGAAAAAGTTTTGATTACAAGAGAAGAAATACAAGTTCGTTGTGAAGAACTAGGCAAAGAATTGGCAGAAACTTATAAGCATAATAATCCACTCGTTGTTGGTGTTCTAAAAGGCGCTGTTCCATTCATGGCAGATATCATACGTTCGATTGATGCTCACTTGGAAATAGACTTTATGGATGTTTCAAGTTATGGAAATGCAACGGTTTCATCAGGAGAAGTCAAAATCGTCAAAGATTTAGATACCAATGTTGAAGGTCGTGACTTACTGATCGTTGAAGATATCATCGATAGTGGAAGAACACTCGCTTATTTGGTTGATCTATTTAAATACCGTAAAGCAAAATCAGTGAAAATTGTCACATTGCTTGATAAACCAGAAGGTAGAGTAGTTGATATTGAAGCAGACTATGTTGGATTCAATGTTCCTAATGAATTTGTAGTGGGTTACGGATTAGATTATGCAGAAGCTTACCGTAATTTACCATACATCGGTGTATTGAAGCCTAGCGTTTATCAATCAAATTAGTGCTGTATCTACTATAAATTGTGTTACAATAGAATGGTCAGGATTGATAAAAAAAATGCTAAATTAAAATAACGCATAGGGAGGGCAACTATGAACAAAAAAAACAATGGCATGATGAAAAATGCCTTGTATTATGTCCTCGTAATCTTAGCGATGGTTATGGTCGTATATTTTATCTTTGGTAATAACGGCCAACGATCGTCAGATATCGAGTACACAAAATTTACAGAACAATTACAAGCAGGTAAAATCAAAGAATTTGAAGTGCAACCTGCAAATGGTGTATATAAAATTTCTGGAGAGTATAAAGAACAGCAAACCGTCTCTAACAGTGGTGGACTTGCTATCTTAGGATCGACAGATACAAAAACGACACACTTTACAACGATTATTTTGCCAAACGATACCACACTTAGCCAAGTGACTGATTTAGCGAAAGAACATAACGTAGCTACAACAGTCAAAGAAGAATCAAGCAGTGGCGTATGGGTATCCTTATTGCTAAGCTTCTTACCAATTATCATCCTTGTGTTCTTCTTCTATATGATGATGGGGCAACAAGGTGGTGGCGGAGGCGGCGGTGGCCGTGTCATGAACTTTGGTAAATCAAAAGCCAAAGAAGCCGACAAAAAAGCTAACCGTGTACGCTTCTCAGATGTCGCTGGTGCAGAAGAAGAGAAACAAGAATTGGTTGAAGTTGTTGAATTCTTAAGAGATCCGCGACGTTTTGTTGAGTTAGGCGCACGTATCCCAGCTGGTGTTCTTTTAGAAGGACCTCCAGGAACTGGTAAAACATTGTTGGCAAAAGCTGTAGCTGGAGAAGCGGGTGTACCGTTTTACTCTATTTCAGGTTCTGACTTTGTAGAAATGTTTGTGGGTGTTGGGGCAAGTCGTGTTCGTGACTTATTTGAAACAGCGAAGAAAAATGCTCCAGCAATCATCTTCATCGATGAAATTGATGCTGTTGGTCGTCAACGTGGCGCAGGCATGGGCGGTGGACATGATGAACGTGAACAAACACTGAACCAATTGCTAGTTGAAATGGACGGATTTGATGGGAATGAAGGTGTCATCGTCATTGCTGCAACAAACCGTTCAGATGTACTTGACCCTGCACTTTTACGTCCAGGACGTTTTGACCGTCAAATTTTAGTTGGTCGTCCAGATGTGAAAGGCCGTGAAGCAATCTTACGTGTTCACGCACGAAACAAACCGATGGCAGATGACGTTGATTTGAAAGTCGTGGCACAACAAACACCAGGTTTTGCTGGTGCAGATTTAGAAAATGTCTTAAACGAAGCAGCTTTAGTTGCGGCTCGTCGTAACAAGAAGAAAATCGATGCTTCAGATATTGATGAAGCAGAAGATCGCGTGATTGCAGGTCCAGCTAAGAAAGATCGCGTAATCAGCAAAAAAGAACGAGAAATGGTGGCTTATCACGAAGCAGGTCATACGATCGTTGGTTTAGTCTTGAGTCGGGCACGTGTGGTTCATAAAGTAACCATTATTCCACGTGGACGTGCAGGTGGTTATATGATCGCCTTACCAAAAGAAGATCAATTCTTGATGACAAAAGAAGATATGTTTGAACAAATCGTTGGTTTGCTTGGTGGTCGAACAGCAGAAGAAATCATCTTCAACGTTCAATCAACTGGGGCTTCTAATGACTTTGAACAAGCAACAGCTTTAGCACGAAGCATGGTAACTGAATATGGAATGAGTGATCGTTTAGGTCCAGTTCAATATGAAGGAAATCATCAAGTATTCGTTGGTCGTGACTATGGTCAAACGAAAGCTTACTCTGAACAAGTGGCTTTTGAAATTGACCAAGAAGTGCGTAAGATTTTGATGGAAGCTCATCAAAAAGCGCATGAGATCATCGAAGCACATCGAGCACAACATAAATTGATCGCTGAAAAACTGTTAGAATTTGAAACACTCGATGCGAAAGCAATCAAATCTTTATTTGAAAAAGGTGTTATGCCTGAAGGTTCAGAATCTGCTAACTATCCTAGTGAAAAAGAAGCGCAAACTTTTGAAGAAGCAAAACGTGCTTTGGAAGAAAAAGACGCAGAAAAACAAGCGGAAGAAAAGCAAGATTTTGAGCACGATAAGAAAGAATTTGAAGAAGAGAAAAAAGAATTAAATGAAGAAGAACATCAAACTTCTTCAACAGATGATTCGGATGATCAACCGAAATAATCGCTAAAAAATGAGAGCTACGACAAAAGTCGTGGCTCTTTTTTAGTAGTTGTTTTATTTTTTATTATAGAATAGGCAAATAAAAGAAAAGATAACATTCATAAGTTGAAAATTATCAGCGTAACTAGTATGATTCACTATGAATTTAAAAATCGGAAAAGAGGTACATAAATAAATGGAAGATTATTTGATCAAGGCACTGGCCTATGATGGCTATGTACGTGCTTATGCAGTTCAAGCAACAAATACTGTTGCAGAAGCCCAAAAACGACACGACACTTGGCATACATCATCGGCTGCATTAGGTCGTACGCTTGTTGGCGGACTTTTACTAGGTTCGACGCTAAAAGGCGAAGACAAGTTAACTGTGCGGATTCAAGGGGATGGTCCGGCTAATGGGATTGTGGTAGATGCAAATGGTAAAGGAGAAGTCAAAGGCTATATCCAAAACCCTCATTTGAGCCTACCTTTGAATGAAGCAGGAAAAATTGATGTGCGTGGTGCTGTGGGAACGCAAGGGATGTTCAGTGTTACTAAAGACCTCGGTTTGAAAGAACCATTTTCGGGACAAACACCTATTGTTTCTGGAGAAATTGCGGAAGACTTTACCTATTATCTTGCAATCTCAGAACAGATTCCTTCAGCAGTTGGATTGAGCGTTTTAGTTAACACGGATGACAGTATCAAAACAGCTGGTGGATTTATGATCCAAATCATGCCTGGTGCAGATGAAGAAACTATCAGTAAAATCGAAGAACAATTAAAAACGACACCACGTATTTCTACTTTATTAGACGAAGGATTAACACCTGAAAAAATTCTTGAAGGTTTACTAGGAACTAGTGAGTTGAATATTTTAGAGAAAATGCCGGTACAATTCAAATGTGATTGCTCAAAAGAAAAATTTGGGGAAGCAATTATTGCTTTAGGGGCAGAAGAAATCCAAGCGATGATTGATGAAGATCACGGAGCAGAAGCCGTTTGTTCATTCTGCAACAACAAGTATGAATACAGTGAAGCAGAATTATCCGAGCTAAAAGCAGAAGCGCTGGGAGGAAAATAAGTGGAACATACATGGAAAATCGGACATGTTGAAATTCCCAATCGAGTAGTTGTCGCACCGATGGCTGGAATCACTAATTCAGCTTTTCGTGTGACCGTCAAAGAGTTCGGTGCTGGATTAGTCGTCTGTGAGATGATCAGTGACCAAGGAATCCATTTTAGAAACAAGAAAACATTAGAGATGCTGCATATCGAAGAAACAGAACATCCACTAAGCTTGCAAATTTTTGGTGGAAACAAAGATACTTTGGTCGAGGCTGCCCAATTCGTTCAAGAAAATACAGCGGCTGACATCATTGATATCAATATGGGTTGCCCAGTGAACAAAATCATCAAAGCAGAAGCAGGCGCTAAATGGTTATTGGATCCAGATAAAGTTTATGAGATGGTGCAAGCTGTCTCTTCTGCCGTTGATGTACCAGTTACTGTGAAAATGAGAATTGGTTGGGATGACCAACATGTCTTTGCTGTGCAAAATGCTTTAGCGGCTGAAGCAGCTGGTGCCAGTGCAATCGCCATGCACGGACGTACGAGAGTACAAATGTATGAAGGTAAAGCAAACTGGGAAGTATTGAAAGAAGTTAAAAGTCAGCTCAAAATCCCATTTATGGGCAATGGAGATGTCAAAACTCCGGAAGATGCTAAAAGAATGTTAGAATACGTAGGAGCGGATGGTGTGATGATCGGGCGTGCAGCGTTAGGCAATCCTTGGATGATCCATCGCACCCAGCATTACTTAGAAACCGGCGAGTTAATCCCTGAACCAACACCAAGAGAAAAAATCGAGACCGCTAAATTACATTTGAAACGTTTAGTCGATTTAAAAGGGGAGGTTGTTGCGTGCCGAGAATTTCGGACGCATGCTTCCTATTATTTAAAAGGAATCTCTCGAGCAGCAAAAGTAAAAGTTGCAATCAATCAAGCAGAAAAACAAGTAGAAATCAATGAACTGCTTGACCGCTTTTTAGAGAAAACAGAAAAAGTATCTGTGAAATAATCCAGTGATTTTCTAAGTTTTTCGTGAATTTTCAAGTCGAACTTTAAGTTCGGCTTGCTTTTTTTGTGTTTCATTGGCATTATAGGAAAGAGAATAACATGAGAATGGAGGAACTTTTGTGACACAGGAACAACAACATCAAGTAGAAGATTTAAACGATCAAATGCTTGTTCGCCGTCAAAAAATGGAGCAATTAAGAGAAAATGGGATTGATCCTTTTGGTAAACGATTTGAACGTACGCACAATTCAGAAGAATTACATGAATTGTTTGATCCAAGAACAAAAGAAGAATTAGCAGAGATGGGGCTAACTGCAAGTGTAGCCGGTCGAATGATCACTCGTCGTGGTAAAGGAAAAGCTGGATTTGCTCACTTACAAGATCGTGAAGGCCAAATCCAAATTTATGTACGTAAAGATCAAGTAGGTGATGAAGCCTATGATGTATTCAAACATGCTGATTTAGGAGACTTCTTTGGCGTAACAGGTGAAATCATGAAGACTGACACTGGCGAAGTTTCAATCAAGGCATCAGAAATCACTATTTTATCAAAAGCTTTACGTCCGCTACCAGATAAATACCATGGATTGACTAATATCGAACAACGTTATCGTCAACGTTATCTTGATTTGATCAGTAACCGTGAAAGTTTTGATCGCTTCATGAAACGTAGCCAAATTATTAGCGAAATCCGTCGTTATTTAGATGGTAATGGCTATATTGAAGTAGAAACACCAGTCTTACACAATGAAGCCGGTGGTGCTGCAGCTCGTCCATTTATTACACACCATAACGCACTAGATATTGATTTATACTTACGTATTGCGTTAGAACTTCATTTAAAACGCCTAATTGTGGGTGGAATGGAAAAAGTTTACGAAATCGGTCGCGTTTTCCGTAATGAAGGGATCGATACAACTCATAATCCAGAATTTACGATGTTAGAAGCTTACACCGCTTATACAGATTTCCAGGATGTCATGAACTTGACTGAAGGAATCATTCGTAATGCAGCCCAAAAAGTTCTTGGTACAGCAGAAATCACTTATGATGGCCAAGCAGTTGATTTGGAAAGTGACTTTAAACGTATCCATATGGTAGATGCGATCAAAGAGCAAACAGGTGTCGATTTCTGGAAAGAAATGACATTAGAAGAAGCATTAGCACTTGCTGAAGAGCATCACGTAGAAGTGACCGAAGCAATGGGTGTAGGACATGTCATCAATGAGTTCTTTGAAACTTTTGTGGAAGAAACATTGACACAACCAACTTTTGTTTACGGACATCCAGTAGAAGTATCTCCATTGGCGAAAAAGAATCCAGAAGATCCACGCTTTACCGATCGTTTTGAATTGTTTATCGTTGGTCGGGAATTTGCGAATGCCTTTACCGAATTAAATGATCCAATTGATCAAAGAGAACGTTTTGAGGCCCAAGAAAAAGAACGTGAGCTAGGAAACGATGAAGCACACGGTGTCGATGAAGACTTCTTGGAAGCTTTAGAATATGGTATGCCACCAACTGGCGGTCTAGGTATCGGAATTGACCGTTTAGTTATGTTATTGACGGATGCACAGTCGATCCGTGATGTTTTACTATTCCCAACGATGCGTTAGATATGGTGAATATGAATAAAAAAGAAGCCAAGAACTGTTGGCTTCTTTTTTTATAATCTAGTAAAAGAGAGAAGTCAAAGGATCACTCTATTTTTAGTAGATAGCGTAAAACTTACACCACTTTTTGTCAGTTTCTTTTTTGAAATAATGAGGTATGGTAAAAAAATGCAAGGCGAGGATAATCGAAAAATTTATTATGTGGAGGCATAGATAAAGGAATTGCTTGCTTGTATTTGAGTGGATTGATTAAACTATCTTCTTATTTATAACGAATATTAAAGAATAAGGGATGAGTAATATCGCAGGAAAACTATTAAAATACGAATGATTATTTTTAAAATTACAGAAATGATCGTTCAATGAAAAAAACTTGAAAAAATACAAAAAATTCGTTGACCGTTAAAGGTTTAGTTGGTATATTATTATTTGTTCAAAAGTTATCACTAAATAACTTCTGACAAAAATAAAAAATAACTTCAAAAAGTTCTTGACGTGTGAGAGATCACATGATAAGATAACTGAGTCGTTAAAAAACAACAGCTTACA
>NZ_JBFOFT010000007.1:0-163266 GCF_040887425.1 Enterococcus sp. C53 | reverse complement strand
ATTTAGACACGATAGAATTTCTATCGTGTTTTTTTGTCTTTATATATTTTGGGCACAGTATAGGACTAGTTAATTTATCAGTGCGATTGAACAATAGGTTTTTCTTACTGGATGCGATTAGTCTGGTATTTCAAAAGATAACTTTTAACAAAAGGAATAGTTTAGGCGGGAACTGAGCAGATGGTTCGCTTCATAGAAAGAAACGTGCTAGCATCGTAAGGTAATGAGAGTTGGAGGTGGAAGGTAATATGTATTTAAAAATCTCTGAAAAAGCGCAGGAAAGATTAGAAAAGTATATCCAAGAAGGTGCCACCATCATTCTTGACCTAGATGATGGTGTGGGTAAGTATTCTAAGATGGGTGTGTGTTCGTTAGATACGAGCTTCCGTCTATTGTTATTAGCTAGCAAACAAGAGAAAACAGACTATCCAATGAAGATTGACAGTGATATGGGAGCCATTTATATCAAAGACTATTCAAAAATGTACATGGATGAAACGATGACGTTAACTTTAGACCCCCGTTTAAATAGTTTTAAACTTGAATCCCCTAGTGGAACTTTGGATAACCAAGTCCCTCTAGTTGATTTACGCCCTTAAAGACATGCAGTTGTGACAGCAGTGTTTAGCACTGAGAAATAAGCTGGAGAATCCAAAAATAGTTCTTCTTATTTTTTGGATTCTCCAGCTTATTTTCGATACTACTTGGAACATCGTAGATCAGAGGATGCGAAAAGAGCGTTTTGATCTGAGCGCTCACTAAGTAGAAACTGCGATGAGTAATTGCAGGGCCAATAAGGATGGGGATCTTGAAACAGCTTCTCATATTATGAAAAATTCAGGCTTATTGCAAGGAGTGGTTGATTGAACACTGTTTACTCGTTATTAGAGTAAACGTAAGATTTATATCTAAGGCTCTAGTCCTTTACGTTTATTTACAACTATCTATTCATTACAGCTTAGTTTTATTAGCTATAAAATCATATAGTATTTAAAAAAATGAAGATAAAAAAACAACGTAACCTTATTGTTAAAACAACAGGTTACGTTATCTAAGTAAGCCACTTGCCGGGCTTGAACCGGCGACCTCTTCCTTACCATGGAAACGCTCTACCAACTGAGCTAAAGCGGCATGATTTCTTAATACAAGTAATAGAATAACGAAAATAATCAATTTTGTCAATATCTAAAACAAAAAAAATTTGGTTTCATAGGATGATCATTCTAAATTGTATAAATAACAAATTTTGTGCAGTGATTTTTGTGAAAAAACAAAAAAATATGTAAAAAAAGTATTGCGTTATTTAAGATAAATTGATATTATATACATGTACTTGATTCCGGCATAGCTCAGTTGGTAGTAGCGCATGACTGTTAATCATGATGTCGTAGGTTCGAGTCCTACTGCCGGAGTACTTCAACCACAGCCTCTAAGCTGTGGTTTTTTTGTTATTCTCAAAAACTTTTGAGAATAACAAAAAAGGGTTGTCGTGAGGGGGATTCAGTCGATTTGTTGTAACGATTAAAAGTGAGTCGTTGTATTTCAAACCACTTAAGGGTAGAATTAAAGATATATTTTTGATTGGAAGGATGATTGGATGAAAGCTATTACACCTGAAATAACGAAAAAATTTGCAAAAGGTTTTGAAGAAAACAACAAGCAACAAGCTCTACAAAGAGCGGTAGTAAAAAATGGGATCACCGCTTCTGCTGAAAATGTGGCTGCCCATGTGTCTAATACACCGGTTTTTTCAATTGATTTATCAACGGGAAAGGTTTCAAATCAGAAACAATCTGGTCGTTGCTGGATGTTTGCAGCATTAAATACTTTCCGACATAAATTGCTCAATCAATTCCATTTGAAAGAATTTGAATTATCACAAAACTATACGTTTTTCTGGGACAAATATGAAAAAGCTAATTATTTTTATGAAAATATTATCGCAACAGGGAATGATGCCTTAGATAGCCGAAAAGTAGCCTTTTTATTAACAACCCCACAACAAGATGGCGGACAATGGGATATGATCGTTTCCCTCTTCCAGAAATATGGTGTAGTTCCTAAATCTGTTATGCCAGAAAGTGCAAATAGTTCAAATTCACGAGATTTAAATAATTACTTGAATAAATTGTTGCGTAAAGATGCGACGGTCTTACGTGAAATGATTGCCGGTGGTGAAACTGCTGAAGCGATTCAAGCAAAAAAAGAGGAAATGCTAGAAGGAATCTATCAATTTTTAGCCATCTCCTTAGGAACACCACCAAAAGAATTTGATTTTGAATACCGTGACGAAGAAAACAATTATCATATTGACCAACAGCTTACACCTCAACTCTTTTATGATAAATATATTGGTGTAAAACTAGATGATTACGTTAGCATCATCAATGCACCGACAAAAGACAAACCTTTTGATCGTTCTTACACTGTAGAAATGTTAGGGAATGTGGTTGGCGGGAAAGAAGTTCGTTATTTGAACGTAGATATGTCAACGTTTAAACAGTTGGCTATTGCCCAACTGGAACAAGGAGAGTCTGTTTGGTTTGGTTGTGATGTCGGACAATCTTCAACTAGAGATAGTGGGGTCATGGCACTGGATGTTTACGATATGGATGACTTATTCGATGTAGATTTTACGATGACTAAAGCACAACGTTTAGATTATGGTGAAAGCTTAATGACCCACGCGATGGTATTGACGGGAGTCGATCTTGTTGATGGGAAATCAACGAAATGGAAAGTCGAAAATAGCTGGGGAGAAAAAGTTGGCAATAAAGGATTTTTTGTAATGAGTGACGATTGGATGAACGAATACACGTATCAAATCGTTGTTCGCAAAGATTTGTTGTCGAAAGAGCAACTCCAAGCCTTCAATGAAGAACCAATCGTTTTAGCTCCTTGGGATCCAATGGGCGCATTGGCTTAAAAAAACTGATTCTACTCAAAGTATGAAGAAAATAGACGAATTGGTGTTTCAGATTACTGAAAAAGAAAGTAAATGAGGGATTGAAAGAAAGAGAGGTTAGTCTTCGAAATTAGTAGGATTGCTAATTTTGAAAGAAGCCTCTCTTTTTTTGTCTATAAATATGAGCAATGGACTTTTACTGTTGAACAAAGAGTTACTAGACTCATTTTCTTTGTTTTAGATTCTCTGTGATATAATGATAGCTAACAAATAGGTTGGAAAAGCATGTAAGGAGGAGTAGAGATGAATATTCAGTCGGTGTTAGCAGAAATCCAATTAGAAGGCAAAGTGATACCTATCACTGGTGGGGACGTTAATCAAACGTATCGAATTGAAGAGCAAAATAAATCATATTTCTTAAAGCTTCATCCTAATATTGGAAAGTCTTTTTTTGAAGCGGAAGTGGATGGGTTAAAAGAACTAGCTCCCTACGTTCGAGTACCTGAAACTTACATGCTGGGTGAACAAAAAGATGGTGCCTATCTTTTGATGGAATGGATCGAACCTGGCAAAGGAGATCAAAAAGATCTAGCCGTTTCTTTGGCGAAATTGCACAAGGTAACCGCTCCTCAATTTGGGTATCGAAAGGATAACTATTTAGGGACCGTTCCGCAATTCAATCATGTGGAAGAAGATTGGTGGCTTTTCTTCTTTAAAAATCGTCTAGAAAGTCAAATTGCTTTGGCACAAAAAAACAACCATTGGAATCAAAACCGCCAAGAAACATTTATTTCTTTTAAGCAATACGTGTTAGAAAACTTTAGTGATAAAAAGATTGTCCCTAGCCTCTTGCATGGCGACTTGTGGAGTGGTAATGTGTTCTTTGATCAGCAAGGAGAACCAGTCTTCGTTGATCCAGCCGTTTCTTACGGTGATCGTGAGCAGGACATAGCTATGAGCCAGCTGTTTGGTGGGTTTCGTCCAGAGTTTTTACAAAGTTATCAAATGGTCTATCCTTTGGAAAAAAATTGGGAAAAGCGATTGCCGATTTACCAGTTATATTATTTGTTAGCCCATCTAAATATGTTTGGGGAAAGTTATGGTTCACAAGTGGATCAATTATTAGCGAAAAGATAAGAGGAGGGTGTTTTTTTGGCAAAGAGATATACAAAAAAACATGAAGTTTCATATTATGAATGTGACATTAATCAGACCATGACATTTCCATCAATGTTAGGAATCGTGATCAAGACATCGGAAGATCAAAGTGATGCGCTTGATTGTGGTAGTAAATTTGTCAATAGTTTTGGACTGACTTGGGTCATTACCAATTATTCAATGACAATCACTCGTTTGCCAAAAGTAGGAGAGACGATTTCTATAACAACACAAGCCATGGAGTACAATAAATTCTTTTGTTATCGTAATTTTTGGATTCATGATGAAGAAGGCACAGAACTGGTGAAAATAGAATCAGTTTTTGTATTAATGGATTTTGTGAATCGGAAAATGAGTAGTGTCAATGAGGAAATTATTGCGCCGTTTGAAAGCGAAAAAATCAAAAAAATCAAACGGCAAGAAAAAATAGAAAAGATCGAATCGGGCATGATGTTACCTTATCGCGTGCGTTTCTATGATATCGATAGTAACCAACATGTGAACAATGCCATGTATTTCAACTGGATTATTGATGTCTTAGGCTATGATTTCTTGACGACACATGTACCAGAAAAAGTTTTGATCCGTTTTGACAAAGAAGTGGAATATGGCAATGAAATTGAAAGTCATTATGAACAAGTAGAGATGGAACATGGTATGAAAAGAAGACATGAAATCAGAATGCAAGAACAACTCTATTGTGAAGCAAATATCACTTGGAAAAATAAATAAACAGCTAATAGCAAACGATGTTCCAATCGGAAAGAAGTTGTCGCAGAAGTGTCTAGCTCTGGGAAATAAGCAGGAACAACAAGCGGAAAAAGCTCAAAACAAAACTGTTTTGAGCTTTTTTGATTGATTGCCGAAGTGCTGAATAATAAAGAATTCTTTAGGTGTTCATACTTTTGGACATTCTAACATGGAAATAAGACTTTTGGATATCCAGTAATAGGTAAGGATCGATAACCTTCCATGATTGAAAAAAGAATGCGCAAAATTGGTTCAATTGCTAAACGAACTCTGGATTTTTTTAGAACGGAATTTTAATGTCAGGAATTTTCGTATGTGATTTAGCTATAACTTATTGAGTAATAAACGAAATCAATGATTGATCTTTTAACCCGTGATTCAAGGCAATCAGTAGTTTGATGCGAGCTTTTTGGCTATTGATGCTATTACAAAAAATAATCCCCATGTTTGCTAATTCTTTTCCGCCACCCTCGTAGTCATAAACAGGTTCTGCTATCCCATTAAAACACCGGGAAACTAAGACCACTGGGATTTTTTGTACTAATAATTTTTTCAAAGCTGTTACAGCTTGTGGTGGTAAATTGCCAGCTCCTAAAGCTTCGATCACTAGGCCATCTACTTTGGTATGGGCGATAGCTTCTAATAGATCACCTTGCATCCCCGCATAAGCCTTAACGATTGGGATCGTACCATTGACTGAAGTGATATCTAAGCGTGTAGTTTCTAGTAATTCTTGCATAAATAAGATCCGATGTTTTGTTACTAGACCAATTGGACCTAATGTGGGTGTACGAAAAGTGGCAACATTTGTCGTGTGGGTTTTGGTCACGTAACGTGCGGAGTGGATCTCATCGTTCATTACGACCAATACACCTTTTCCATTTGCTTCCTTACAACTAGCGACTCGAATAGCACTCTCGAAATTGTACAGCCCATCGCTCCCTAATTCGTTGCTGGATCGCATAGCGCCAGTTAGTACGATCGGCAGTTTATCTCCAATCGTCGTGTCTAAGAAAAAGGCGGTTTCTTCTAACGTATCTGTTCCATGAGTGATTACAACACCGTCAAACCCCAAATGATAGGCTTCATTAATCCGATTTTTTAAAATTAACATATGTTTAGGCATGATATGAGGTGAAGGAAGATTAAAGATATCTTCTATTACTAAATCAACATCTTCTGGAATTTCAATTTCAGCATCTAGCAAAGGATTCACAACATCAGGACTCACTCCACCAGTTAAAAGATTTTCTCTCATGGCAATCGTTCCGCCAGTGTGTAAAATTAGAATTTTTTTCATTTTTTTTCGGACTTCCTTACATATATTTTTGCATAGGCTTTAACGCTTATTGTATACTATATGAAAGAGTTTTGCTATCCGTGGCATTGAGCAATGAGTAGTAAATCTCACTATACATAGTTGATTTTTGGATGGAAAAGCAAAGGTGGCTTGAAATGATACGAATCGGATTAACCTCATTTAAAGAACATGATAAATTGACTGGAAAAAAGAATAACACACTTTATGAGTATGCTAGATATTTGCCATTAGTGGAGCTTGATACAGCTTACTATGGAATCCCAAGACGAACTTCGGTAGAAAAATGGGTGCAAGAGGTTCCAAATGATTTTCGTTTTGTTGTTAAGGCGTATCAAGGGATTAGTGGTCAAAGAGACTGGGAAAAATATTATCAAACAGAAGAAGAAATGATTGCTAAATTTCTGGAAGTAATGAAACCAATGAGTGATGCGAACAAGCTTTTTTGTTTTTTAGTCCAATTTCCAGCTTCCTTTAAATGCACCAAGGAAAGTGTACAATACCTACGTAAGCTTCGAAAATGGTTTGCTGGCTATCCGGTAGCAATCGAACTTCGGGACTTTTCGTGGTACAGCGAGGAATTCGTTGAGCGCACGAGAAGCTTCATGACTCGAGCAGAATTTTCTTTGGCAGTAATTGATGAACCACAGTTGTTAAACACAACAGTTCCTTTTGACCCATTCATCACGAATCCAGACTTTGCTCTTTTCAGGTTTCACGGAAGAAATGCTCAAGGTTGGCAGGCCAATGATAAAGATTGGCGTAAAAAAAGAACTCTTTATCGCTATTCTGAGCAGGAACTGAGAGAACTAGCAACTGCTATTGAATCTGTTAGCTCAAAAACGAAAGAAATCGGAATTATCTTTAACAACAATTCTGGTGGAGATGCTGCAGAAAATGCGTTAGCTTTACAAAAAATATTAAAAATAAAACCGGAAGGCTTAAACCCACAACAAATGGATTTATTTTAGAGAGGGAGCGTTGAATGATCAAAGCAATTTTTTTTGATATTGATGGCACATTAGTCAACGACCGTTCAAAAGCACTTGCTTCGACTAAACGTGCGATTAGCTATGCTAGAAAAAATGGGATATTGTGTGGTGTAGCAACTGGGCGGAGTCCAGTTAAAATCAAAGAAGTGATTGATGAATTGGAATTAGATATGTATGTTGTCTATAATGGACAATTGGTATTTACTGCCGAACGAACGATTGTAGATCAACCATTTGATCAAGTCGTTTTAAGTAAGATCGTGGAATATGCTGATAAGAACCATCGCCAGATCATTTTTGGTGGAAGAGATCAACTAGCTGGTTCGACCACGATGCTATTAGGACAGTCGATTTTAATCAAACGTTTAGTTAGTTTATTACCAAAAAAATTTCCCGTTCGATTGATGAAAAAAGGACTGCAAATGTTTAGCCCACATCGACAGAAAAAGCGATATGAGGCACTGGAGATTCTTGATGAGCCAATTTACCAATGTATTTTATTGAGTCAGGAATCAGAACAAGAAAAATTAGAAGAGCGGTTTCCGGAGTGCAGCTTTCAACGGTCCAATGCGTATACCGTTGATATCATTCCAAAAGGTGGCTCAAAGCTTTCAGGAATTGCAGCCTTTGCCAAAGACATGGGGATCGAAATGACCGAGATCATGGCATTTGGTGATCATTATAACGACATTGAGATGCTGGAAGGTGTCGGAATCGGGGTTGCTATGGGGAATGCTCAAAAAGAAGTTAAGCAAGCTGCTGATTATGTGACGGATACCAATGAAAAAGACGGAATTTATCAAGGACTGAAGCATTATGGTTTGATTTACTAAAACAGTTGATAGACTAGACTTCAGTAAAAATGTTAAGAGAAGTAAGAAAAGAAGGTAGAAAAAGATGTCTGAGAAAACACCCTTTCAACAAGTAGAAGAGTTTCATAAAATTTTTGATCCTCGTTCACCTGATGTACCGACTGCATTTTCGAAACAAGCAGCCATTTATCGTGCAGAATTTAAAATCGAAGAATTAGTCGAATTGATTGCGGCCAATTGTCAGGGAGATCAGGAACAATTACACGAAGGAGTAACAGCTCTTCACGAAGCATTAGAGAAAGCAGAACAAAAAATGTTGACTAAAAAAGAATGGGGACAAGCACCTTTGATCGAGCAAGTCGATGCTTTAACCGATCTTTTATATTTTACTTATGGTTCTTTTTCATTATTGGGTGTTGATCCTACGAAGATATTTGAGATCGTTCACCAAGCAAACATGGGGAAATTATTCCCAGATGGTAAACCACATTATCATCCGGTCACGAGTAAGGTATTAAAACCTGATAACTGGGAAGAGCAGTGTGCCCCTGAACCTAAGATCGCCAAAGAAATTCAACGGCAAATCGCTCAAGCGACTCGAAAGAAACAGTCTTGAATAGACGAAACAAACCAAAATAAACCGGCGTTTCATACTGGTTATGCTATTTTCTAGGTAGGAATAAAAGATTTTCGATGAAGTTAGTGAATGCTTAAAAATTGTGTGTTATAATTTACAATAGATGTCTTTTGCACGGAAGACGTATTTATTGTTTTATGCACACAAATTATTTAACTAAGCATAAAAAATAGATGCATATTGAAAACGGAGGTACCTTAAATGGGAAATAATGTTATCATCGGAATCGTCATAGCAATCATTATAGTCGCCCTAGTCGTCTTTTTGGTTAGTTACTATATGAAGAAAAAAAACCAAGATCGATTGGACGCCTTGGAAAAGCGCAAGGAAGAATTATTCGACTTGCCTGTGATTGAAGAAGTCGATGATGTTAAAAAAATGCATCTGGTGGGGCAAAGCCAAAATACCTTTCGTGAATGGAGTCAAAAATGGAATGACATATCCACTTCCTCGTTTGCTGAGTTAGAAAGTCAAATTTTTGAAGTAGAAAATCTTAATGAGAGTTTCCGATTTTTAAAAGGTAAAAAAGCTGTGATCGAAGCAGAAAAAACCATGGACCAAATGGAAAAGAAAGTTTCTGAGATTCGTGATGGACTAAAAGAGTTACGTGAAACAGAAGAACGTAATTCACTAGCGGTTCAGCAAGCTTTGGATGTCTATGAAGAACTGAAAGAAACAATCAGAGAAGATGAGCAAGAATACGGTCCTGCGTTTCCTGAATTACAAAAGCAAGTCAAGATGATCGAAAATGAATTCACGCAATTTGTTGCATTGAATACTTCAGGTGATCCTGTTGAAGCTCGAGAAGTTTTGGATAAAGCAGAAAAACATACGTATGAAGTTGAAGCTTTGATGAAAAAAGTTCCGCCGCTATTTGAAGATTTGAACACTACTTTCCCAGAACAACTGGAAGAAATCCAGCAAACTTATGAAAAATTGATGCAGGAACAATATGTTTTCCCAGAAGAAGATCTTGTTGGTGAGATTGAAAAAGTAAGCCATCGTATTGAAAGTTCATTAGCAAATCTTGAAAAAACAGAAGTTGAAACGGTTGAATTCGAGAATCGTGAAACTGCTAGTATGATTGATTCGCTCTACG
Organism: Enterococcus sp. C53; assembly: GCF_040887425.1. NCBI lineage: Bacteria > Bacillati > Bacillota > Bacilli > Lactobacillales > Enterococcaceae > Enterococcus > Enterococcus sp. C53. The sequence goes on along the minus strand of NZ_JBFOFT010000007.1, from coordinate 153,595 downwards.
ACATTCTAGAGCGGGAAATGGAAGCCCAAAATTATGTCACAACCAATCAAGCAACCATTGAACAATACATCAAACATGCCACAAAAAACAATCGTCAATTATTGATTGAGTTAGATCATACTGCTCAAAGTTATGCGTTGAATCATAATGAAATTGGTCGAGTACGCGGATTCCAAACAGAAGTGGAAGAAATCGAACGTCAAAACGAACAGATGAAACCACAAATCCAGCAACACTTGCTACCATATTCTGAAGTACGGACTTTCTATAAAAAAGTATTCAAAGTTTTAGAAGATATCGAAAACCAACAAGTTGAAATCGATGACTCACTACACGAGTTAAGAAAAGGTGAAAAAGAAGCGCAAGAAAAAATCGATACTTTCGAATTTAAATTGCGTAATTTAAAACGTTTTGTGGAACAACAACGTTTGCCTGGTCTACCAAATGATTATTTAGAATTTTTCTTTGTGGCAACTGATCGGATTGAAGAGCTAAGTATCGTGCTAAATAAAATCAGAGTCAATATGGAAGAAGTCAATCGCTTAGTTACGTTATGTGAAGAAGATTTAGACTTACTTGATAAGAAAACGCATGATTTAGTGGATGCTGCAGCACTGACAGAACAAATGCTACAGTATGCAAATCGTTATCGCCACACACATGAAGAAATCAGAGAAGCAATTGATAAAAGTTATTACTTATTCAATAAGGAACATCATTATCAAGAAGCTTTGGACGAGATCGGTACAGCACTCGAACGTGTTGAACCTGGTGCTTTCAAGAGAATTGAAGATTTTTATTTTAAGAATCCTGATTTAGTTTAATAAAACTAACTAAAAAGGCAACACTGGTTAATCCACCAAGTGTTGTCTTTTTTCGTGTTCAATTACACGAAACTTTCTGAAAAAACAACCTCCTCTTGAAAGCAATTGGGACAACCGTTATAATAGTAAAGAATTTCAAAAAAGAGGGGTTTCTTATGATATATTTTGATAATAGTGCGACAACCCCAATCTTTCCGCAAAGTTTAGATGCCTATATAAAGACAAGTCAGCGGATTATTGGGAATCCGTCAAGTTTGCATGATTTAGGCAATCAAGCAAACCGTTTGTTACAACAAGCTAGAAAACAAATTGCTGAGCTGATCACTGTTACTCCAGATGAAATTTATTTTACTTCTGGTGGGACAGAAGGCGATAATTGGGTACTTAAAGGGACGATGATTGAAAAACGTGAATATGGAAACCACATGATCATCTCTGGGATAGAACATCCTGCTGTAAGTGAAACAGCTGAACAACTTAAATCTCTAGGGGTAGAAGTTAGTATAGCGCCAGTAAATAATCAAGGATTTGTCATTGTTGATGAATTGAAGAAACTAATTCGTAAAGACACGGTGTTGGTTTCAATCATGGCAGTCAATAACGAAATTGGATCAATCCAACCAATTTTAGAAATCAGTGAGTTGCTAAAAGAATACCCTAAAATCCATTTTCATGTGGATGCTGTGCAAGCAATCGGAAAAGTTTCTTTATCTGAATGGCTGACCGAAAGAGTTGATTTTGCGACGTTTTCAGCTCATAAATTTCATGGACCACGGGGTATAGGTTTTATTTATTGGAAGAAGGGACGACGTTTAGCACCGCTTCTTAATGGCGGTGGCCAAGAAAAAAATCAGCGAAGTGGAACAGAAAATGTTCCTGCGATTGTCGCAATGGCGAAAGCCTTACGAATTGTACTGGATCGAAAACTTCAAAAGCCAGATCACACCAAACATTTAAAAGAGGCATTGATCAACGCTTTGAAAGCCTATGAAAAAGTGACTATTTTTTCAGAGGGAGAAGATTATGCACCACATATCTTATGTTTTTCACTCAAAGGGATTCGAGGAGAAGTCCTTGTTCATGCGTTAGAAGAAAAACAAATATTTATTTCTACAACTAGTGCTTGTTCTTCTCGTAAACACCTTGCAAGTAGCACGTTGCATGCCATGCATGTGCCTGATGATTTAGCTACGTCAGCTGTTCGCATTAGTTTAGATGAAAGTAATTCTATGGCAGAAGTAGAACAATTTATGATCATTTTTAAACAATTATATAAGAAATTTTCAACCATCAATTAATCAATAAGGAGTGTTTTTGTGAAATATAGTGAAATCATGGTCCGCTATGGTGAACTGTCAACAAAAGGAAAAAACCGTAAAAGTTTTATTATGCAACTTGCTCAAAATGTTCGTCAAGCATTGAGTGATTTTCCCGAAATCAAGATCCATGCTGATCGTGACCGGATGCACCTACTATTAAATGGTGCTGATAGTGCGTTAGTTATACCTAAATTGGCTAAAATTTTCGGTATCCAAAATTTCTCACCAAGTATTCGAATCGAAAAAGATGTTCAAAAGTTAAAAGATGCAGTTCAAGCTATCATGAAAGAAGTCTATACAGGAAAAGAAACCTTTAAAATTATTGCGAAACGTAGTGACCACGACTTTGAATTAACAAGTAATGAATTAAATCAAACGTTAGGAAATGCGGTGGTAGATATCTTCCCTGATATAGAAGCACAAATGCGTAAACCAGATATTCCACTACGGGTAGAAATCCGTCGAGATGCTGCTTATCTATCCTATGAAACGATTAAAGGAGCAGGCGGGTTGCCAGTGGGAACAAGCGGTAAAGGCATGTTGATGTTGTCTGGTGGAATCGATTCACCTGTGGCTGGTTATTTTGCCATGAAGCGTGGTGTCGAAATTGAAGCGGTCCACTTTGCTAGTCCACCTTACACGAGTGAGCAAGCATTACAAAAAGCAAAAGATTTAACAGCAAAATTGACTCCTTATGTCGGTAAAATCGAGTTTATCGAGGTACCGTTTACTGAGATCCAAGAAGAAATCAAGAAAAACATTCCACAAGGGTACTGGATGACGATTACTCGACGGATGATGCTGCGATTAACGGATGAGATCCGCCGATTACGCCATGGTTTGATTATCCTTAATGGGGAGTCTTTAGGACAAGTAGCTTCGCAGACCTTACAAAGCATGGTTGCTATCAATGAAGTAACGAATACGCCTATCATTCGTCCAGTTGCTACGATGGATAAATTAGAAATCATTGAAGTAGCTGAACAAATCGATACCTTTGAGCTTTCAGTCCAACCATTTGAAGATTGCTGTACGATTTTTGCCCCACCTCAACCAAAGACTCGACCACGCCTTGATAAAGTTCATCAATACGAAGAACGTTTACCAATCGAAGAAATGATCGAACGAGCTCTTTCTGGTTTAAAAATGGAAACGATCCATACAGCTACCGAAGCTGAACAAGTAGAAGAATTTGCTGATTTGTTATAAGAGTCTTGAAATTATCGTGGAGCTTTGACAAGAATAAGAAAGTAGATTGAACCGTTTTTTTATGTTTAATAAAACATACTTTAAAAACATTACTTTTTATTTGTTCTTACACTTATTTGAGGTTGAGACAAAAGTGTTCAGCATCAAGAAATAAGAAGGAATTTCCGAAAATTGATTCTCAAATTTTTGGTCAATTTCGGCTTATTTCCGAAGATGCTACTTTTGTCTCACCGTTTATTCGTTTTTAGAGATACTAGTAGAGACTGAGACAATTTTTGTCCCAGTCTTGTTGCTCTAAGAGAGGATAAATGATAAACTGACTATGTGAAGAAATTAACAAAGGAGTTTGAAGATGGGAGAAAAAATAGCGGTTTTACCAAAAGCAACAGCTAAAAGACTACCTTTATATTTACGTTATTTAAAAATGCTCAATGATTCAGGTGTGAAGCGGATTAAATCAAATGAATTTAGTCAAATCACCCAAGTACCTTCTGCGTCGATCCGTAGAGATTTTTCATATTTAGGTGAATTGGGGCGCAGTGGCTATGGTTATGAAGTGCCTTATCTGATCGAAGTATTTGATCGGATCTTAAAGACGGAAGAGGAAAAACGAATTGCCTTAGTTGGGTATGGGAATCTAGGGAAAGCTTTAAAGCACAATAATTTTAGAAGAAATGAAAATTTGAATATCGTCTGTGTATTTGACAATGACCCTAAAATCGTCAACCAAGAAATCGATGGTCAATTTATTTATCCAATCGAATAGTTTGGCGAAATCGTCAAAAAAGAAAAAGTAACAGTTGCGATTTCAACGGTTCCAAGTAAACACTCCCAGTCAGCAATCGATGAAATTGTGAAAGGTGGCGTATCAGCGATCTTAAACTTTGCTCCTGACCGAGTGATCGTACCCAAGCATGTGAATATTCAATACATTGATTTGACGACAGAATTGCAAACGCTTATATTTTTTAACGAGAAATATTCAGAAGTTTTTTTATGACAATCCATAGTTTTAGCGCTTAGAGCCAATGTTTCTAAGCGTTTTTTTATAACGCATGTTTATATCTATTTTTGTTTGTTTACAATCATAATACTGATATAATAGCTTTCAGTTCATTGTATCATCGTGTGCAGGGATTATAAAATAACTGGTTTTTTGAAAGGAGAAACCTTTTTTTAGGAGTGAATGACAGTAATAAAGATGAATGCAATGGATAGAATCACTGTTGTAAGAAAAAAGTTAATCTGAAGGAGGCGGTTATGAAACAAGTTGGAGTAAAAAATACTAATGAAGTTTAAGATTTGATTGAATGTACATAAAAGGAACAATCCTTAATTCTTATGATTCAGGCTAGATATGAATGTCTAGCAAAACAGACAAGCCACGGATGCTATAACAAAAAAATGTAAAGGATGGTAAAAATGAATCAAGAGAAGGTAAAAAATACAATTCTTATGGAAATGGAACGGTTTTCGGACAAAACAAGTGAAGGATACCACCAAATGAAAGCAGTGTTGAATAAATTCCCTTACAAAATAACTGCAGACTATCAGCAATTACTGGATACATTAAGAGGGGGGACGGCAATTAACAGATTTGAAACTCTTGATGAGCTGATAATGATGCTGAAACAAGAGAGAGTAATAACGAGAGAGATCGTGGAATCTTGTCTCTATTTTCAACAAAATTCTGATAATGTAATAAATCAGATTCATCTTTTTGATCTTCTAATGGTTCCAACTAGAAATCTGACAGAACAGCTCAACTTATTAACATCTTTAACTAATAGTTTATCTGTGGATGGTGATAAATTTTTTCATGAGAATGTTTTGTTTAGTATTAATAAAATAAAATTATCGACAGATGAAATCGAGAAAAAAATTAAAGAGATATGTATAGAATTACAATATGGCATGGACTCAGCTAAAGTCAAAGAGGATATTTTAGCTCGTACATTTGAACTATTAAACGAGGGCAGTGTAAAATACCAACAATTAGTCAATATGGAGCTAGATTATGAAGAAGGATGTAGAGAAATCGTAATTGATGGATTTTTTGGAATGATGCCTGACCCTGATGATAAGTATAAATGGTTTTTTGACTTTTTGAGAGATGATAAAATAATTTCTAAACTTCTCCAAAGAAAGAATTTATCAGAAGCTGAAAAAAAAACATATATTTCTATAGCTACAAATCATAGTGATTCGCCGTTTATTGGTAATAGCATTCCATATTTTAAAAAAATAAATATAAAAGAAAGTACCATAATCACAAAAAAAAGAATCCTTGATCAAGAGCTCGTTTATTTGATTGCTAAAGAAGTAACCCCAGAGTTGGCTGTAAAGTATGATGAAATATTAAGAGGAGAAGAACAAGGAACAGTTGAGGTGATGACACAAATTTATGTTGAGTCTCAGTCCACATTAGTAAAAGAGTCTGTTAGGCAACATGTCAATACTTCCTTCAAAGAAACGGACCGTTTAGAATTTTATAAAAAAAGTATCATCGAAAAACTAAAAAAAGAAAATCGATTAGATTTAGGGGATCAATTAGAAGATTTATTGAATAGTGGGGCAAAAATAGACCGATTTGATAGATTCTATAGATTATTGAATTCCCCAGAGTCAAAAAAACAGTTATCCTATTTAGGGAGACTTGTTTTTGGTGAAAATCAATGGCACAAATTTGAAACAGTTCAGGCATTTAAAGAAGAATTAAAGGAGACAGAAGCAAAAAAAAATAGTTCCTTATCGGAAATGATGAAAAAAGATCTGAGTGAAATCGAAAATCAGCGATACATGAATGGACTTCTATCAATTGATAATAAACTGGCGAACAATGACTATCTCAAGCAATTAAAACCCGAGCAGATCGCAACGATTATGCTTCAGTTAAAAGTTAATTACCCAAACTGGACGGAAAAAAACTTTGAACAAGTCAATAATCAATTAAGCACTTATTTAAATGAAGAGGATAAGATTCAAACAAAATTTTGAATGAAAAAGAAGTGATCTTAAGAATATCCGCAATAAGCATGGAAATGGGAGAAAAAGCACAAACTATAATACTTGCCCCTACTGATAAAATAAAAGCTCTTGATATAGTGGGCGAAGTAAGAAAAGATTTAAAAAAACAAAAAGTAGATTACCTTTTTCCTATAATACTGGAAACGATTAATCATACACTAAGTGAAGAAGGAATTGATTGTTCGAATCGTTCGGATAGGGAAAAAGTATTAAATCTATTACAAGATTATCAGACAAAAAAAGAAATACTTCCAAAAATCGAAGAAGCACTCCAGCAAAAAAAGGAGGGAGAGACTTTATCAACAGTCATTTATTCTGTAATGAGTAGAGAATGGGGAAATTCAAGTGATGTAACTGATTTAAAAAAAAGGTTTGGGGATGACGGAGAAGGACTATTAAAGGAAACCAAGGACCTTTCACAAGCTGAGTCTCTTCTTCAATCAATTAAAGAAGCACTTCGTTCACAAAATATTAATTTTACTGAATCGGATGTCATCAATTGGACGGAAAAATGTTTATCAATGGATGAAAAAAAGCGGCAAAGTGAATCCCAAGTTGTAATAAATAAGATTAAAAATAGTTTATTGAAGATAAAAAATAAAAAAAATACAAAACAAGTCAGAGTCAATAAAGTAATTGAGACGTTTCAAAAAGATTTAAATAATAAAAAAGAAGAAATTAAAAAACAAATGAAATATAGTGTGATTGAGGTGTACGAATTTAGAGATGATCGACTTAGTATAGAGGAGCAATTTTCAAATATCCTTAATCAAAAAGAAAAGATACAACATTTTATATATACATATCCCAAATTAAAAAGTGTCATTGACGAGTGTAGCAAACAAATTCCTTTAGTTTCTGTTGATCTTAAGAAGGTAACGATTAATGAAGTTGAGGGTAACAATAATAAATATTTTAAGAATCTTAATCAGGTGCTGACTCCATTCGAAAGGGAGTGGTGGCAACAGGAAAGCGATAAGATTAAGCAGTTTATAAATACTTACGTAAGTCCGAATAACCTATTAGTGTCTGATGTGAATCGACAGATTGAAGAATTACTAATCAAGGATGAGCATTGTTGTTCCCAGGTTGTTTTGTCTTTCTTGGTATATTCATCTGGTGTATTTAAAAATATAAATCCTAAATACACGGCAGGGTATCTTAATAAAGACTCAGAACACCAACAGAATCGAGGGAAAATTAAAAGACTAGTTGAGAGTTTCGAGAAATTACACTCACATAGACAGGAAATGAAGCAACTTAAAGAACTGAATATAGATGTTGAACCAACTCCAATGCCTCAGGGAACAAGTAATCAGTCTCTAATAAGTAATTCAGTAAAGGAACCAGAGAGAAAAAAGGAGCAACCTAAAGAAAAGTCTGCAGGTATTGAACCAACATTAACACCTCTCGGAATCAGTAATCACCCTCTAACAGATAAACAAACCAAAACGCCCCTTGTAATAAAAAATCAAACATTCGAGGAGCAAATGAATCAGTCTACAAATGTGGCTGATAGTCTAAATCAGGAGAAGTCCGCTGGTATTCAATCAATACCAATTCCCAAGGAAATCAGGGATCAATCTCTAACAAATAAATCACCTCAAACGCCCAATAGTCACCCTGTAATAAAAATTCAAACACTAGAGGAGCGAATGAATCAGTCTACAAATAAGGCTAATAATCTAAATGAGATGAAGGAAGCAGGAAAAAATCAGTCTTCTGTAAGAGAGTTAAAAAATTAATTTGAACAGTCACGTTCTGAATAAGCAAACATTGTCACTACTGCTTATTGTTTAGTCAATTATTTATAATAGGCGAATCATAAGCCTGAAGAGGTACTATTTAGGGAAATACGATTCTTACCGTCTTTTATTGACTTTAAAATTGAACCATTGTAAAATGAGGCATGACGTTGATCAAGAGGAGTAACTAGTTACAGCCTTTTAGAGAGAGAACGAGATGGTGAGACGTTCTTAGGAGAGACTAGTGAAGGTAGCTTGGGAGTTTTTATCTTGAACCCTTTATCGTGTACAGCAAACCGATAAAACCTAGAGATAAACGAGTCGTGATCGTTAACTCACATGAGAGGTAGTAGGAAACTGCTACAAATTAGGTGGTACCGCGTAAATCAATACGTCCTAAAATACGAAAGTATTTTAGGACTTTTTTTATTTTTAAGGAGGACATCAGTATGACGGAAGAAAAAAATCTATCAACAAAATACAATCCGCAAGAAGTTGAAGCTGGCCGTTATGAAAAATGGTTGGAACAAGATTTGTTCAAACCAAGTGGCGATCAGAAAGCAAAACCCTATTCAATCGTAATCCCCCCACCAAATGTTACAGGAAAACTTCACTTAGGACATGCCTGGGATACGACTTTACAAGACATGCTGATTCGTCAAAAACGGATGCAAGGCTTTGATACCTTGTGGTTACCTGGGATGGACCATGCAGGGATCGCTACACAGGCAAAAGTAGAAGAAAAGCTTCGTCAACAAGGGATTTCGCGTTATGACTTAGGACGTGAAAAATTTGTGGATCAAGTATGGGAATGGAAAGAAGAGTATGCAAGCCATATCCGTGAACAATGGGCAAAAATGGGCTTATCTCTCGATTATAGTCGTGAACGTTTTACACTAGATGATGGCTTGTCAGAAGCTGTTCGTAAAGTATTCGTGACACTTTATGAAAAAGGCTTGATTTACCGTGGTGAATACATTATTAACTGGGACCCACAAGCACGCACTGCTTTATCGGATATCGAAGTGATCCACAAAGAGATTGAAGGTGCTTTCTACCACATGAGCTATGAACTGGCTGATGGTTCGGGTGTAGTGGAAATTGCAACGACTCGTCCAGAAACTATGCTAGGTGACACAGCGATTGCTGTACACCCAGAAGACGAGCGTTATCAAGCGTTGATCGGCAAAAAAGTAATTTTACCATTAGTAAATAAAGAAATTCCGATTATTGCAGATACGTATGTTGATATGGAATTTGGAACAGGCGTAGTGAAAATTACACCTGCGCATGATCCAAATGACTTTGAGGTAGGTAACCGTCATGATCTGCCACGTGTAAATGTGATGAACGAAAATGGAACGATGAATGACTTAGCTGGAAAATATGCAGGTATGGATCGTTTCGAAGCACGTAAAGCGATTGTCTCTGATTTGAAGGAAATCGGACGATTGATCAAAATTGAAAAAATGATCCATAATGTTGGGCATTCAGAACGTACGGGAGTAGTCATTGAACCACGCTTGTCCACACAATGGTTTGTTAAAATGGCTCCATTAGCTGAGAAAGCAATGAAAAATCAAGAGACTGATGATGCAGTTGAATTTTTCCCACCACGTTTTAATCAAACATTTTTACGTTGGATGGAAAATGTTCACGATTGGGTTATCTCTCGTCAATTGTGGTGGGGACACCAAATCCCGGCTTGGTACCATAAAGAAACGGGTGAAATGTATGTAGGGATGGAAGCTCCAGAAAATAGTGAAGAGTGGGTACAAGATCCAGATGTATTAGATACTTGGTTTAGTTCAGCATTATGGCCTTTTTCAACGATGGGATGGCCAGATGAAAATAGTGCTGATTATCAACGCTATTTCCCAACAAGCACATTAGTAACTGGCTACGACATTATCTTCTTCTGGGTTAGTCGAATGATTTTCCAAAGCTTAGAATTTACAGATCGTCGTCCGTTTGAAAATGTTTTGATTCATGGGTTGATTCGGGACGAACAAGGACGTAAGATGAGTAAATCTCTTGGAAACGGCATTGATCCAATGGAAGTGATTGAAAAATATGGCGCTGATGCCTTACGTTGGTTCTTATCAAACGGTTCAGCACCTGGTCAAGATGTCCGTTTCAGCTATGAAAAAATGGATGCAGCTTGGAATTTCATTAATAAAATTTGGAATGCTTCACGTTTTGTTATTATGAACAGTGAAGGCATGACAGTTGAAGATATTACGCTAACTGGCGAGAAAACTGTGGCAGACCGCTGGATCTTGACACGTCTAAATGAAACGATCGCTAAGGTTACTGAACTCTTTGATCATTTTGAATTTGGGGAAGCTGGGCGTCAGTTGTATAACTTTATTTGGGATGATTTTTGTGACTGGTATATCGAGATGAGTAAAGAAGTCTTGTATGGTGATGATGCTGTCTCAAAACAAACAACACAAAGTATTTTGGTGCATACGTTAGATCAAATTTTACGTCTATTGCATCCAATTATGCCATTTGTTACTGAAGAAATTTGGCAACACATCCCACATCAAGGTACTTCTTTAGTAGTTGCTGATTATCCGGTGGTTCATCCGGAATTTAATGATGAAACAGCTTCAAAAGGGATGGAAGTACTCAAAGAACTAATTCGTTCCGTACGTAATATTCGTTCTGAAGTGAATACACCATTATCCAAACCAATTACATTAATGATTAAGATCAATGATCCGAAAATCGGTCAATTCTTAACAGAAAATACCAGCTACATCGAGCGTTTCTGTAATCCAGAAGAGCTAACGATCTCAAGTGAAATCGTTGCGCCTGATCTAGCAATGTCAGCTGTATTGACAGGGGCAGAAATTTTCTTACCATTAGCAGGTTTGATCAATATCGAAGAAGAAATCAAACGGTTAGAAAAAGAACTAGCGAAATGGACAGATGAAGTGAAACGAGTACAAGGAAAATTAGGCAATGAACGCTTTGTTGCCAACGCGCCAGAAGAAGTGGTTGAAGCAGAGCGGGCAAAAGAAAAAGATTATTTGGACAAACAAGCAGCAGTTACAGAAAGAATCCGCAGCTTAAGAACCATCCAGTAATCTGACATTCGAACAATCGTACAAATGCAAAAGAGAGCGGAAAGTAGTTGAAAAACATTTCCGCTCTCTTTTTAAGTAAAAAGCAAGACGTCAGCAAAAATAAGTAGAATCAGAATTGGCTATTCAGTATTTCTTCTTCTTTTACATACACTACGTCTTTTCCTGTGTTTCCGGTTGCTTTTTGCTATAATAAATATGGAATGGGGGAAACGTTGATGAAAATAGAAGAAGCAATCGCCTGGATCCATAGCCGCTTGCCATTTGGCTCTCGTCCGGGACTAGATCGAGTGGAGGCATTATTAGAGATAGTCGGGCATCCTGAAAAACAGGTGAAAACGATCCATATCGCAGGAACCAACGGAAAAGGTTCGACGGTTACGTATCTGAGATGTCTACTAGAAGAAGCAGGTCTGACAGTGGGGACATTTACTTCGCCGTATATTGAATCTTTTAATGAACGAATCTCGATCAATGGACAAGAAATTCCAGATCAAGACTTAATCAAGCTTGTACAAAAATACCGACCACTTGTTGAACATTTGGATCGATTTGAAGCAGTTGCCGGAATCACTGAGTTTGAAACGCTGACAGCAATGGCATTTGATTATTTTTTGTGTCAAAAAGTCGACGTTGCTATTATTGAAGTTGGGTTAGGCGGTTTACTAGACTCAACGAATGTTGCCGTACCATTACTTACAGGAATCACCACGATTGGCTTGGATCATACGGATATTTTAGGAGAAACAATTGAAGAAATTGCTGCCCAAAAAGCAGGAATAATCAAGCAAGGGGTGCCTGTCGTTACGGGAAATATCGAAGAAAGAGCTTTAGAAGTAATCAAAAAACAGGCTAGACTAAGAAATGCCCCCCTTCATATTTTTGGCGAAAACTATCAAGTTACTTATCAACATCCAGCTGAGCAATGGGGAGAAGTATTTTCATTTCATAATGAGCATGGAAAAATGACCTCGCTTACGATTGGCATGATTGGACAACATCAGACAGAAAATGCTGGTATGGCAATTGAACTATACCAAGTTTACTGCAAGATGACAGGAATACCATTTAGTGAAAAAGAAATTCGCAAAGGGCTGAAAAAAGCGCACTGGCCTGGACGAATGGAAAAATTAAGTGAAGAACCTTTTGTTATTTTAGATGGCGCTCATAATACACATGCAGTCAGCCGTTTGGTTCAAAATTTGAAGAAAGAGTTCAAAGATTATCGGATCAATATTTTATTTTCTGCACTAAGTACAAAAGATGTAGAAGCAATGCTAACCCAATTAAAAGCAGTTCCTAATGCGCATTTGTATTTGACGACGTTTGAACACCCGAAAGCATTGGATTTAAGTACCGTGGCTGATCTTGTAGATGAAACAGTTTCAATTGTTTCATTATGGCAATTTGGTTTAGCTGAAATATTAGAAAAAATGACCAATGAAGATGTCTTAGTGGTTACAGGTTCCCTTTACTTTATTTCTGAAGTACGAACACTATTGTTACAGTTAGGAGGAAAAAATGAATTATAAAGCTGTCATTTTTGACATGGATGGGTTACTCTTTGACACAGAAATCGTCTACTATGAAGCCTCGCAAATGGTTGCTGATCAAATGGGCTTTCCTTACGACAAAGAATTGTATTTAAAATATCTAGGTGTATCAGATGAAGAGGTTTGGGCAAATTATCATCAGATCTTTGCAAGTTTTGGGAAAAACAATGTTCAAAAATTCATTAATGATGCTTATGAAGAAACGATCAGACGGTTTTCCTTAGGTGCAGTGCAATTAAAACCAGGAGTAATCGAATTACTGGACTTTTTAGAAGAACACCGAATACCTAAAGTTGTCGCTTCTAGTAACCAACGTCATATTATTGAGCTATTATTGGAAAAGAACCAACTGACAAACTATTTTGAAACGATTGTTTCAGCAGAAAATGTCAAACGTGCTAAACCTGATCCAGAAATCTTTTTGCTTGCCCATGAATATCTAGGAACGAAAAAACAAGAAACATTGGTTCTGGAAGATTCTAAAAACGGGATACTTGCAGCAGCAAGTGCGGAGATCCCAGTGATCATGATCCCAGATTTGTTGGCTCCTTCAGAAGACTTGCAACAAAAAACGTTAGCAGTTTTATCTTCTCTACACGAAGTACCAGGATATCTAAAAAAATAAAAATAGCTCCCCCCTTTTTTCGTATCTTATTAGTGAGAAGAAGAAAGGGGGGATTTTATGGAAAAAAATTTGCTGGATGCTGTGCCAGCAACCTCACTTCCAAGGGAGCGAATGTTGCTTTACGGAGAGAAAGCACTCTCTGATCAAGAATTACTTGCTATTTTATTACGCACGGGACAGCATCCCTATAATGTCTTGGAACTAGCAGGTAATTTGTTGAAAACATTTGGTGGACTTGCACTGTTAAGACAGGCAACGCTGTCTGAGCTGGAAAAAATACGAGGAATTGGTCAGGTTAAGGCTCTTGAAATCAAAGCACTGATCGAGCTAGGAAAAAGAATCCAAACACAGCATGTAGCGGTACAACCCACGATCCATGCCAGCTATGAATTAGCGCATCAATTAATCATAGAATTAAAGGATCACAAACAAGAACATTTGATTTGTATTTATTTGGATACTAAGAATCAAGTATTGTTGAAAAAAACGCTATTTATTGGTTCCCTGGATCAAACGATCGCACATCCAAGAGAAGTGTTCCATTATGCTGTTCGATATTCTGCAGCGAGAATTATTTTAGTTCATAATCATCCATCGGGGAATGTTCTTCCATCTAAACAAGACTTGCTTTTTACTAAAAGAGTTCAAAAATATGGGGAGATGATGGGAATCGATGTCTTAGATCATTTGATCATTGAATGCAAACAGTATTTTAGTCTGAGAGAGGAGGGATTGATGGAAGAGGAATAAATTGAATAAGTGGAAGTAGCTTTCTTGCAAAAAAAAAGAACCAAGTGTACAATTATATTGTAATTTTGTTTGGGAATAGAAGTTGAAACATCTGTTGCACCTCTATCGTACGCGAGCAATGTTACAATCAATTAAGTGCTTAGGCACGAGGAGGGTATTATTAATGGAAAACGGAACAGTTAAATGGTTCAACGCTGAAAAAGGATTTGGTTTTATTTCACGTGAAGACGGAAGCGATGTTTTTGTTCACTTTTCAGCTATCCAAGGTGACGGATTCAAAACTTTAGAAGAAGGTCAAGCAGTGACTTTTGATGTTGAAGAATCAGATCGTGGCCCACAAGCTGCTAATGTTGAAAAAGCTTAAGTAGAGCGAGTAAACTAAATAAGTGTTGTTCACCTATTTAAACATGTTAAGAGCGTAAGTGATTACGCTCTTTTTTGTTACAAAAAAACTTATAATGGACAACTGCGCCGAACTTTACCCATCTATGTAGGTAGTCGGCGCATGCAGCCATCATAAGTTTTTCATTTATTTTTCTTCATCAGGTGTCATCACCATTGGAAGGATCATTGGATGTCTTTCTGTTCGTTCAAATAAGAAAGGTTGTAAAGCGCCTGTCATGGCTTCTTTCAGTTTATGTTCAGAGCAATCAGGAGCATTTAACACTTCACGCAATGCATGAAAAAGGATGCGTTGCGCCTCATTGATCATCTCACCTGATTCACGCATATAAACAAAGCCACGTGATAAAATATCAGGTCCCGCTAAAATTTCTTTCTTTTTGATGTCGACAGTAGCAACTGCCAGAACTAGTCCTTCTTCAGATAACAAATGACGGTCTCTCAAAACAACATTTCCAATGTCACCGATCCCGCTACCGTCGATATAGACGTCACCGGCAATAAAATGTCCGGCTGGACGAGCGGTTTCGCTAGTCAAAGCCAACACATCTCCATTTTCCATAATAAAGCAATTTTCAGCAGGTACACCGGTATCTTGAGCAAGGGAAGCATGGATCTTCAACATTCTGAATTCTCCGTGGACTGGAACAAAGTATTTAGGCTTCATCAAACGAAGCATCAGCTTTTGTTCTTCTTGACCACCGTGTCCAGAAGTATGGATATTGTTGATTTTCCCATGAATGACTTCTGCACCAGCTTCAGATAATAAATTGATCAAATGGTTGACGCTGGTAGTATTCCCAGGAATTGGTGAGCTTGAGAAAATGACGGTATCATCTGGTTGGATCTGGATTTGGCGATGGGTACCATTAGCAATACGACTTAAAGCAGCCATCGGTTCACCTTGAGAACCAGTACATAAGATCATCGTTTCATTCGCAGGTAATCGATTGATTTCATGTGCATCAACGAAGGTTCCTTCTGGGACTTTGATATAGCCTAAACGTTGGCCGTTAACGATCGCATTTTCCATACTGCGTCCAAAAACAGCAATTTTTCTGCCGGTAGCAACCGCTGCATCTGCTGCTTGTTGTAGACGGAAGATGTTTGAAGCGAAGCTGGCAAAAATGATCCGACCTTCGATTTTCTCAAAAATCTTTAGGATCGAAAGACCAATCGTTTTTTCTGATTTTGTAAATGTTGGGATCTCAGCATTTGTACTGTCTGATAGCAAGCAGAGTACGCCTTCTTCACCGATCCGTGCCATTTTGTGCAGGTTAGCAGGTTCACCGACTGGGGTGAAATCAAATTTAAAGTCACCTGTTGCAACGATATTACCAGAAGGTGTTTTTACAACGACACCCAACGCATCAGGGATACTATGGGTTGTTCTAAAAAAACTGACCGATGTTTTTCTGAAACGAATCACGGTATCTTCATTGATTTCATGCAATTGTGCATCTCTAAGCAATCCGTGTTCATCCAACTTATTGGTAATCAGTGCAAGCGCTAATGGCCCAGCATAAATAGGGATATTCGCTTGTTTCAACAAATAAGGAATGCCACCGATATGGTCTTCGTGTCCATGCGTGATCACCAGTGCTTTCACTTTGTGTATATTTTGAACGATATAGTTGTAGTCAGGAATTACGTAGTCAATCCCAAGTAGATCATCTTCTGGAAACTTGATTCCAGCATCAATGATAATAATCTCATCTTGGAATTGTACCCCATACGTGTTTTTCCCGATTTCACCTAATCCACCAATAGCAAAGACGCCTGTCTCATTATTTTTGATGGAAAGTTTCATTTTAAAACTCCACTAATGTGAATTTAGCATTTTCTTTTTCGTATTCTAGATGACTGCCTTCTAGAAGTTGAACGAATTCAATGTTGTATGGGGTATTTTCTTCCACTTGTTGACGTGCGTCAACATCACTATTTGCTTCAATGTAAAGTGATTTTGTTTCTTCCCGTTTAGGATTACGGATTTTTGATTCTTGATAATATACTTTGTAAATCATGTTTATGTCTCCTTTATCTGCATGTCGCAGTAATTTAGCTAGTTGATTTTTTTTAGACAACACAAAACGAGGGGTCAAGCCACCTGTTTTTTGATATGCTTTGATTAAAATGAGCGATTCTAATCAAAGAGACAAGCCTCGTTTTGCTTCTCTGTTCGGAAATTTTTTCAACCGTACCTTCTGTATGAATTCATACAATAGTTAATTGCTATTTTAGCATAAAAAAGTGGATAAGTATAGAAATCAACAAGGTGGAAAGGAAAAATGTTTTTTATCATTTAAATGTAATAAAAAAAATTTTTGATGAGAGAGGTGTTCTATATACTATAGGAGTGTGCTATTATTTTTATTAATAGCTAAATTTATTCTAATTAAAAGGAGATGAGAGTTTGAATTTGATGTGGCACTATACCATGCGCTATAAGAAATATTTGTTATTAAATTTCATCTGCGTATTTGGTTTTATTTTAATTGAGTTAGGCTTACCAACGATTTTAGCTCGTATGATTGATGTGGGGATTCGTAACAACGATTTTGGTTATGTGAAACAACAAGGGATCTTGATGGTTGTAATCACTGTGGTTGGGATCATTATGAATATTCTATTAGGCTATTTTGGTTCACGGATCACGACGAACATCGTTGCGGATATTCGTGACGATCTATTCAAGAAAATCCAGAGTTATTCTCACCAAGAATATGAAACATTAGGGGTTGCTTCGTTGATCACGCGTACGACGAACGACGCTTATCAAATTATGCTGTTCTTACAAAATATCTTACGGATCGGATTTATGACACCGATGATGTTTGTTGTCAGTCTTTATATGGTTATGCGGACCAGTGTTTCATTGAGTTATTATGTGATCGGAGCGCTACCGTTTTTACTACTTTCAGTGGTTGCGATTGCGAAATTTTCTGAACCGTTATCAAAAAAACAACAGAAAAATTTGGATAAGATTAATAGTATTTTACGTGAAAATCTTTCAGGATTACGTGTTATCCGGGCATTCGTTAATGAAAAATTTGAAGAAAAACGATTTGCGAAAGTTAATGATAACTATACAAAAAGCTCGAAAAGCTTGTTTCGTTTAATGGCTGTTGCACAGCCTGGATTCTACTTCCTGTTTAACATTGTAATGGTCTTGATTATTTGGAGCGGAGCGGTTCAAATCGATGCTGGTTCTCTTCAAGTGGGGGATCTGATTGCATTTATTGAATATATTTTCCATGCATTGTTCTCCTTCATGCTGTTTGCAAGTGTCTTTATGATGTATCCACGGGCAGCTGTTTCAGCAGGGCGTATCCAAGAAGCATTAGATGCCTCACCGTCGATCAAAGAAGATCCAAATGGTGTATCTGAAACAAAAACCAAAGGATATATTGAGTTTAAGAATGTGACATTTGCTTACCCTGGACATTCACAAGAACCCGTGATCCGTAATGTGAGTTTTACTGCTTCGCCAGGAGAGACAGTCGCATTCATCGGTAGTACAGGTAGCGGGAAGTCAACGTTGATTCAATTGATTCCTCGATTTTACGATGTAAGTGATGGGGAAATCCTTATTGATGGCGTAGATGTCAGGGACTATCGCTTGAGTAAATTAAGAGATAAAATTGGCTTTATTCCTCAAAAAGCATTGTTATTTACTGGAACGATCGCAGATAATTTAAGATATGGAAAAGAAGATGCTACGCAAGAGGAGATGGAGCGAGCAGCTGAAATCGCACAAGCAACGGACTTCATTTCGAAGAAAACGGATGGGTATGATGAACTTCTTTCCGAAGGTGGAGCTAATTTCTCTGGAGGACAAAAGCAGCGTTTAGCGATTGCCAGAGCTATTATTCGACGTCCGGAAATCTATATTTTTGATGACAGCTTCTCGGCACTTGATTATCAAACGGATGCAAAACTTCGAGCTCGCTTGAAAAAAGAAACGACCGAATCAACGGTGTTAATCGTGGCGCAGCGAGTGGGTACGATCATGCATGCTGATAAAATCATCGTCTTGAATGAGGGAGAAGTCGTAGGTATCGGGACACATCGTGAATTATTAGAAAACTGTCCAATCTATTATGATATCGCAGCTTCGCAATTATCGAAGGAGGAATTAGCATGAAACAAACATTATCTTCCTTAAAACGATTAGCTCGATACATCAAACCTTATCAGTTAGCATTTTTCTTTGTGCTGTTGTTTACTGTTTTGACGGTGATTTTCAACGTTGCTTTACCCTACGTTGTCGGATTGCCAACTACTGAGATCAGTCACAATATTGCAAACAACGAAGCGATTAATTTTTCTTATATTTTCAATTGTTTGATTTGGATCACGATCGTGGGCGTTGGTTATTGTGTTTCGCAATTACTTTCAGGTGTTTTGATGACGAATGTCGTGCAAAGTGCAATGCAAGATTTGCGAAGAGATATTGAAGAAAAAATCAATCGATTGCCTGTTTCTTATTTTGATAAAAATCAACAAGGAAATATCTTATCTCGGGTGACGAATGACGTAGACGCAGTCAGTGGAGCGTTACAGCAAGCGTTTATCGGTGTGGTGAATGCTATTTTAGGGATCACACTGGCAGCAGCGATGATGTTTTATATCCAGCCATTGATGGCGTTGATCTCGATGATCATGATTCCTGCATCTATCTGGATTTCAAAACGTGTGATCAATGCTTCGCAAAAATATTTCCAAGAAATGCAAAATTCGTTAGGGGATTTAAATGGTTATGTCCAAGAAAATATGACTGGTTTTAGTGTGTTAAAAGTTTATGGACGTGAGCAAAAAACGTTTGAAGGATTCAAACAAGTCAATCATCGATTGAAACATTATGGATTTAGAGCAGCCTTTATATCTGGATTGATGATGCCCTTAGTTCAGTTGACCGCATATGCTACTTATATCGGTATGGCTGTATTGGGAAGTTTTTACGTCATTACGGGTGTCATCGTTGTGGGGCAATTACAAGCATTTATCCAATATATTTGGCAAATCAGCCAGCCAATGGGGAATATCACACAGTTATCTTCTGTATTGCAAAGTGCATCTGCGGCTACCAGACGTGTCTTTGAGATTTTAGATGAACCAGAAGAAAAAGAAAATAAAGTGGATGTCACTTTACCAGAAACAGTAGCAGGAAATGTTTCATTTGAACATGTTGATTTTGCTTATGACCCTAAAAAACCGTTGATTCAAGATTTGAACTTTGAAGTAAAAGCTGGTCAAACAGTTGCGGTAGTCGGACCAACCGGTGCAGGGAAAACCACTCTGATTAATTTATTGATGCGTTTTTATGATGTGAGTCATGGGGCAATAAAAATCGATGGTATTGATACTAAAACGATGAGACGTAGTGATGTCCGCTCATTATTTGGGATGGTTCTTCAAGATGCTTGGCTCTATGAAGGGACAATCGCTGATAATATTCGTTTTGGTAAATTAGATGCGACGGATTATGAAGTCGTTGACGCAGCAAAAACAGCTAACGTTGATCATTTTATTCGGACAATGCCTGATGGGTACGAAATGGAAATCAACGCTGAAGGTGACAATGTTTCGTTAGGACAAAAGCAATTATTGACTATTGCCAGAGCCGTGGTTTCTGATCCTAAAATCTTGATACTTGATGAAGCTACTAGTTCTGTCGATACTCGTTTAGAAGCATTGATCCAAAAAGCAATGGATCGTGTAATGGAAGGACGAACAAGTTTTGTTATTGCTCATCGCCTTTCAACGATTCGTGATGCGGATTTGATCTTAGTGATGGATCAAGGACAAATTATCGAAAAAGGAACGCATGAAGGGCTGTTAGCTCAAGGCGGATTCTATGAAAAACTGTACAATAGCCAATTTGCTGAAGATGTTGCTGATGCTTGATACCGATTAAAACACGAGGTTGTGAAAGAAGCGAACAGCTCCGATGACAATAAGAAAGAATTTTTTGAAACAGCTTCTCATGTTTTGAAAAATTCAGGCTTATTTCAAGGAGTTGCTTCTTGAACACCGTTTAAACCAAGAGGTCGTGAAAGAAGCGATCAGCTCCGAGCAAATAAGAAAGAATTTTAGAATAGAGAGACTGAGGAAAAACTTTCCTCAGTTTCTTTTAGTATCTCTAAAAATCGAATAAACAGTGAGACAAAAGTAGCATCAAGAAATAAGAAGCACCAAGTAGGTAACAATCAACAGCAAAAAACGAGTGTTTATGCTTCTTGTCAATTTTCGGAAATCCCTTCTTATTTCTTGATGCGAAACATTTTTGTCTCACCTCTTTTTTTATTTGTTGGACTACTATACAAAATAAAAATAATAAGATCTGAGCGTTACGATAATTTTGTAGTAGAAAAAAGATCAAGGGAGGCGAAATAGCATTCAAAAATGCTTCTACTACTGGATGCTTGCTAGTAAATGAATTTTACGCGTAATTGTTTACTAAAAGAATGAAAAGAGATGGTGAAATGCAGATAGAACGGAAAAGGATAGTGTATAAAAAATAACTATATGAATGGGAGTGTTATTTATTATGAACAAAAAGACCTTTTATAAAAAAGTAT
The DNA here is from genome assembly GCF_040887425.1 of Enterococcus sp. C53. Taxonomy (NCBI): domain Bacteria; kingdom Bacillati; phylum Bacillota; class Bacilli; order Lactobacillales; family Enterococcaceae; genus Enterococcus; species Enterococcus sp. C53. Next base: position 132,468 of record NZ_JBFOFT010000007.1, on the reverse strand, counting down.
GTGCAGGAACTATTGGATTAATTGGGGTAAGTGTTGTTGGATTGTCAGTAAATGCAGAAACTAGTAATGTTTTAGTCAATAAAAATATTGCTATCTCCCAAAATGTGGATCAAAATAATTTTGATTTGAAAGACATCGTCGCATTTAATGGAAATGCCGTCCAACTTGATTCCCATACAGCTCGTCTTACTCAATCGAAACAATTTCAAAAAGGAACAATATCTGGAATCGTCTCCCTTGATATGAACTATGATTTCTTGTTGGATATGGATGTCAATTTAGGTGATAATGTAAATGGTGCTGATGGGGTAGGTGTGGCTTTCTACCAAGGAGCAATTGGCGACATTGGAGCTAATGGTGGAGGTCTAGGTATCAGAGGCCTGAAAAAGGGAATTGGATTTGAATTGGATATCTATTCTAAAGCGCCAGATAGAGATGATGCGGATACTTCTTTCAACCATGCTCAAATGGTTGGTGCTCATGGAGGCTTTGTTTCAACAGATGCCAACAGCGGATTTTTAACCGCTTTAGCTCCTATGCAACAAATTAAATTCACGCCAAATACTTTTAAAAAATTAACGTTAAAATGGAATAGCAAGCAACAACTTATTACTGCAGATTATGATGGGCAACATTGGGAATTGAAAAATCCAAACATCGATAAATCAAAGAAATATACTTTTACGATTGGAGCTGCAACAGGAGAACATTTCAATACGCATACTGTCAGAATCAATCAATTTGCAGCAGTTTTTGAAAAACCAGAGTTACATGCAAATGATATTGAAATTTTGCACGATGAGTTATTTGATCCATTTGACAAACGAATCAATCTAAGTGCTTATGATCGTGTTGACGGAGACATCACAGACAAAATCAAAGTGGTAGAAAACAACGTTGATTCCTCTATTCCTGGAAAATACCAAGTCACTTATGAAGTGAAAAATAGTGTAAATGAAGTGGCTAGAAAAACGATTAATGTAACGGTGAAAATCAATGATACTTGGCCTGACGGACAAACTGCTGGATGGAAAATGTTCTCAGGAGATGACATTGAACTAGTGAAAGACCCTGTGAATGCTTTAGTTGGTGACTATACTTTCTTTGCTGATCAGCATGCTAGTGTATATAAAATCTTTAAAGGTAGTGAAGCTTTAGAAGAAAATGCTACTTATCGAGTAACTGTTTATGTGAAACCAGTGGTCGATATGTTGAGTGACCATTATGTAAAAGTGGCATTGAAGGAAGATACTTCGTCTAAAGATAGTCGTGAACTCCTTAACACCACATTGATGAGAGATGGGGTTTTAGAAGAAAAAGGATACTATCGACTTACAACTACTTTTAAAGTAAATAAAGGAGAAACAAGCCCACTAATCAATGTAGAAAACTATAAAGCTGGCTATATCGGCTCAATCAATATTTCTAAAGTAAATGGATAAAATTTAGCTACCAGTTTAGATAGCATATAGATAAAAGGAAAGAGCTTGGAACACGAAAGATTGTTCTGAGCTCTTTAGTTGTGTAAAAACGAGAGGTTGAGACAAAAGTGTTCAGCATCAAGAAATAAGAAGGAATTTTCGAAAATTGACAAGAAACACAAAAACTCGTTTTTGATGTTGATTGTTACCTACTTGGTGCTTCTCAAATTTTTGGTGAATTTCGGCAAATTTTCCGAAGATGCTACTTTTGTCTCACCGTGAATAAGAGGTCGTGAAAAGAGTGTCTTGACCTGAGCGCTAAGGATGAAAATCTCGAAACAGCTCCTCATGTTTTGAGATTTTTTGACTTATCGCCGAAGGTCAGCTCTTTGAACACCGTTTAGCAAGAGGCTGTGAAAGAAGCGTTCAGCTCCGAACGAATAAGCGATGATTTTTTTAAATAGCTCCTCATATTTTAGAAAATCATCGCTTATTGTTGAGGAGTTGCTTCTTGAACGCCGTTTATTCGTTTTTAGAGATACTAGACTGAGACAACTTTTGTCTCAGTCCCTAGAGAGTAGGCGTGCTTTAAGGGACTATGAAATAATAGCTGCCAGTCTTTTTGAAGGAGAAATCCATCTTCTGCTATAATTGGAAATAAGCCAAAAAAGGAGATGTGTAAAAATGAGTCAAAAATTTATTGCACCGAATGCAACTGTTGTTGGCGATGTAGAGCTCGCAGAATCGGTCACAGTTTGGTATCAAGCGGTGATTCGTGGGGATAGCAATACGGTTAAAGTTGGAGCAAGAACGAATATTCAAGATGGTACTGTTATTCATGTGGACCATGATGCACCAGTTGAAATTGCTGAAAATGTAACGGTAGGACATCAATGTATGCTTCATGGTTGCACCATCGAAAAGGGCGCGTTGATTGGTATGGGATCAACTATTTTGAACCATGCAGTGATCGGTGAAAATAGTTTGATTGGTGCTGGTTCTTTAGTGACCGAAGGCAAGGTCATTCCGCCCAACGTATTAGCGTTTGGTCGGCCAGCTAAAGTCATTCGTCCTTTAACGGAAGAAGAGATTGAAAAGAATCGCCAAAATATTCAACATTACGTTGAACTTGGAGAACAATATAACGAAGGAAAGTTTAAAGAACAGCATTGAAAAACCGTGCTTTCGTTCCAACTGAAAAAAGGACGATGAGCCGCTCAATCGAGCAGTCCCATCGTCCTTTTAGTTTACAAATGATATTAGTTTAATCCAGCACTGTTTTCCATCACTTCATCAATCAAACCGTATGCTTTCGCTTGTTCAGCAGTCATGTAATTATCACGGTCGGTATCTTTTTCGATCACTTCAAGAGGTTGACCAGTACGTTCTGCTAAAATTTTGTTCAAGCGTTCTCGTGTTTGTAAAATGTGACGAGCAGCGATTTCGATTTCTGTCGCTTGACCTTGTGCGCCACCAAGTGGTTGATGGATCATGATTTCAGCATTTGGTAAAGCAAAACGTTTGCCTTTTTTACCTGCTGTCAGTAAGAAACTACCCATAGAAGCAGCCATACCCATCACAATGGTTTGGACATCTGCTTTAACAAAATTCATCGTATCATAAATCGCCATTCCAGCAGTAACAGAACCGCCAGGAGAGTTGATATAAAGATAAATGTCTTTTTCAGAATCTTGTGCATCTAGGAAAAGCAATTGAGCAATGATCGAGTTTGCAAGATCATCAGTCACTTGACCACTTAACATGATAATGCGGTCTTTTAATAAGCGTGAATAAATATCATAAGCTCGTTCGCCACGAGAGGATTGCTCAATAACTGTAGGGATTAAATTCATAATTTGGTTCCTCCTTAAGTTCTTTACAAATAGTGTAACACAAATTCATTTCTTCTACCTAAAAAGTAGTATACATTCTTGGTCAATAAAGGTCAAATAAAAAAATTTTAGAAAATAGTCTGTGCTTGCACGTTTATGTTATGATGAAATAGAAGAATACAGCAAGGAGGAACACTAATTGGTAGTTGGCATCGTAGGCTTAATTGGCGTTTTATTAGGAGCTATTTTAGTATATATCGGGATGGTTGTTCAGATGCGCCATCTTGAAAACAAAGAGCAACGAAGACGGGAGTTAGAATTAAAAGTCAAAGAGATTGAGACTTTGAATCAACTAAATAAAAAAATCAATGAAATCTTGCAAAAAAGAGCAACACTGTTAGATGAATATGTCAGCTTTGATGCATTTGATGATTGTTATATCACTATTGATGATTTTGCTTATTTACAGTCATTTGCTGCACAAAATAATTTTTATCTTCCAAATTACATCTTAGAGGAGTTGTTTAAAAACATTGCGCACCGTAAAGTCGTTCTTTCTCCTGACGAAACGATGAAAATAGGCGGTTATGCTTATAAAGGTGGACGTGTGATCTTAGAAAACTTCACGGATAATCTGACGGAAATGATCAATGAAAAAAAAGCGCAATTAAAAAGTGTCACGCGACAACCCATTGGCTTTTTCTCAAATGATAATGTGTGGAGCTAATTGTTTTTTGAGTTGAGATCGAAGAGGATCAAAAAACTTTTATAATTTGTAAAGGCAAGGTTGTGACAGAATTGTCTAGCTTTTAGAAATAAGCCGAAGAATCCAAAAGTAGTTCCTTATATTTTTGGTTTTTTCGGCTTATTTTCGATAGAGGGAACACTATGAATGAGAGAGGACTTTTTTATAGCTTTTCATATTTTAGAAAATCATCGCTTATTGCTGAGGAGTTCTTTATTGAATACCGTTTACTCATTTTTTAGAATGACAAGTCAACCTCATTCTTAGACATTCGAAGTATTACGACTTTTTCACAGCCTTTTTCCTATGGTACAATCAAAGAGACTGAAAGTGGTGATGAAATGGTTCAGATTTTTGCGCATCGTGGAAGTAGTGGTACCCATCCAGAGAATACATTGCCTGCGTTTGCCGAAGCGGTTCGAATAGGTGCAGATGGGATTGAACTAGATATTCATTTGACGAAAGATGAGCAGATAGTGGTGATTCATGATGAGGAAGTGGATCGGACGACGGATGGCAAAGGATTGGTACGGGAAAAAACATTAGCAGAGATAAAAAAGTTGAATGCAGGAAAGTGGTTCAATACAGAGTTTCAGGCAACAAAAGTGCCAACTTTGAAAGAGGTCCTGCATCTTTTTTGGGAAATGAATTATCGTGGAACGGTAATGATCGAGATTAAAACAGATAAATATGAGTATGCTGGCATCGAAGAAAAAGTAGTTCAACAATTAAAAGCAGTGGAATGGCCTTTTCGACATGCGTACTGCAGTTTTAACTTTCATACATTGGAACGAGTAGTAAAAATTGATCCTCAGGCACAGCTGGATCTTCTTTTAAGTACGTCACAAAAGAAAGTACAGTTAGCTGAAGATACTCCTTGGATAGAAGGGATTCATCCTAGAGGTGACTGGTACTTGGAGCATTTGCCATCCATGGAGACATTCCCCAAATCGATCAGATGCTGGACCATCAACGACGACCAGCAGATGGCACGATGTTTCGATCAACAACTAGATGCAATAATCACAGACTTTCCCCAAAAAGCATTTTGGATAAAACAAACAATGAAAAAGTAGGATGATAATGGAAAAAGTATTAGTAATCGTTGGACCTACAGCGGTAGGGAAAACAGCGCTTAGCGTGGAATTGGCTAAAAAATTTCACGGTGAAATTATTAGTGGGGATTCACTGCAAGTGTACAAAAAATTAGATATCGGGACGGCTAAAATAAAAACGTCAGAAATGGAAGGTATCCCTCATCATTTGATTGATGTCATCGAACCGAATGAAACTTATTCCGTAGCAGATTTTCAAAAAGCTGGACGAAAATTGATCACAGAAATCACAGAACGTGGTCGTTTGCCGATGATCGTTGGCGGAACAGGGTTGTATATTCAATCTTTACTTTATGATTTTCAATTGGGTGCAAAAGAGGAAAGCGTCACAGCAGTACGAAAAAAATATGAAGAATTAGCTGAAACACTCAGTAAAAAAGAACTTTGGGAGTATTTGAAAACAAAAGATCCGCTAGCAGCGGAAAAAATTCATTGGAATAACCAACGAAAAGTGATTCGAGCTTTAGAAGTATTTGAAGTGACTGGCTACAGTATCACAACACCGCAAGAGGAACCCGCACGTCTTTATGATTATTGTATGATTGGTCTTAATACCGAGAGAGCCTTGTTATACCAGCGCATCAATCAACGTGTAGATAGTATGTTAGAGGAAGGCTTATTAGAAGAAGCACGTTTTGTGTATGAACTTGGTGAAGTCCAAGCGAGTCAAGGTATTGGATACAAAGAATTTTATCCGTATTTTAAGGGAGAAGAATCTTTAGAAAACGTTGTGGAGCAGTTGAAGATGAACTCGAGACGGTATGCAAAGCGACAATTAACATGGTTTCGTAATCGTCTTGATGCACATTGGTTTGACTTATTAGCAGAGTCCAGTAGTATGGAGCAAATTGATCAATTGATCAGAACGTGGTTGGAGGAAAAAGATGACAAATAAAAAAGAAAAAGTGATCATCGTAGGCGTTGAGACAGAACAGAATCAACGATACTTCACAGAGTCGATGGCAGAATTAAGCAAGCTGACCAATACAGCTTCTGGGGAAGTTGTATTTACATTGACGCAAAAACGACCGCAAGTCGATCGTCAAACCATTATCGGTAAAGGTAAATTACAAGAATTGATCCAACAAGCGGATGCTCATGAAGCGGATCTGATTATCTTTAACCATGAAATGACCCCTCGGCAGAGTCAGCTAGTCTCAGAAGCAGTAGGAATCCCCATCATTGACCGAGTCCAGTTGATTTTAGATATTTTTGCCATGAGAGCCCGTTCGAAAGAAGGAAAGTTGCAAGTAGAGCTAGCTCAATTAGAATACCTTTTACCACGCTTAGCTGGACAAGGAAAGTCATTGTCTCGATTAGGTGGTGGAATTGGAACGAGAGGACCTGGGGAAACCAAATTGGAAACGGATCGACGTCATATCCGTAATAAAATATTAGGGGTAAAACGTGAGTTGAAGGCTGTAGAAGCGCATCGAGCGAGAAACCGCCAAAAAAGACAGTCTAGTGAAATCTTTCAAATTGGTTTGATTGGGTATACCAATGCGGGGAAGTCAACCATTCTTAATTTGCTTACGCAAGCGGATACGTATTCTAAAGATCAGTTATTTGCTACTTTGGATCCCTTAACAAAGAAATGGCGATTTGCAGAAGGATTTGAGATTACGGTTACTGATACGGTTGGATTTATTCAAGATCTTCCGACACAATTAATTGATGCGTTCCATTCAACATTGGAAGAAAGTCAATCCATGGATCTATTGTTACATGTAGTTGATGCAAGTTCGCCAGATCGTATTTTGCAGGAGCAGACTGTATTACAGTTGATGGCGGAACTAAAGATGGAAGAGATGCCTGTATTAACAGTCTATAACAAAGCGGATCAAATTGAACCAGCTTTATTTACGCCTTCACTCTTTCCCAATGTATTGATATCGGCGCAAAGTGCCGATGGGAAAGAAAAGCTCGTGCAAGCGATCAAACAGCAGTTGTTGGAATTAATGGTGCCATACACGCTCTTTGTACCCAGTCAGGATGGGCAAACGTTAAGTGCTTTACGAAGACAAACCCTCGTTTTGAAAGAGCATTTTGTAGAAGAAAAAAATGGATATGAAGTAAAGGGCTTTGCAAAGTCCACTTCAAAATGGCTGAACAGTTAAACGGTCATTGCCTCTTTCTTATCAGTGACCTTCGCATTTTATCTTTTTAAAAAAGTTAGAAAACTTGAGCAATCAATCGTTGCTCAAGTTTTTTTATAAAAAATTTTCTCTAATGTTAGAAAACCTAACATATGCGGTTGACAGCTGTTTTTTTGATTGGTATACTTTACCCAACTTGTTAAACGAAAGGGGACGTCTGATGGGAGAAAAGGAATTGCGCCGTTCAATGTCTGTATTTCCAATTGGTACAGTAATGAAATTGACAGATTTAACTGCACGACAAATTCGTTATTATGAAGAACAAGATTTTGTTCATCCTGAAAGAAGCGAAGGAAATCGTCGAATGTATTCATTAAACGATATTGACTTGTTGTTAGAGATCAAAGATTATCTTTCTGATGGATTAAATATGGCTGGTATCAAACGAGTTTACGAAATGGCTCAAGCCAAAAAACAGGAAGAAAAGAGCAAAAAACCGCTAACTGATCATGACGTTCGACAAATTTTTCGTGATGAGATATTGGCGCAAGGTGGGCTAAGTAAAACTGGGCATTATCAGTCGCAAGGAATGCAACGACAATTCTTTGACTGAATAATATAAAGAAAAAGAAAGAGGGATACCATGGTAAAGAAACAAATAACTGGTGATGAAATTAAACGAATCATTGAAGAAGAGAACGTTCGATTTTTAAGATTAATGTTCACAGATATCTTAGGAACGATCAAAAATGTCGAAGTACCCGTTAGTCAAATCGATAAAGTACTTGAAAACAAAATGATGTTTGATGGTTCTTCGATCGAAGGTTTTGTTCGTATTGAAGAAAGCGATATGTATTTGTATCCTGATCTTTCAACATGGATGATCTTCCCTTGGGAAAGTGATCATGGCAAAGTAGCTCGTTTGATTTGTGATATCTATAACCCAGATGGCACACCTTTTGCAGGTGATCCACGCGGGAATTTGAAACGTGCATTAAAAGATATGCGCAACCTTGGATTTACCTCTTTCAACTTAGGTCCAGAACCAGAATTCTTCTTATTTAAGTTAGATGAAGATGGTGGAATCACGACCACGTTAAACGATAAAGGTGGATATTTTGATTTTGCACCAACAGATTTAGGTGAGAACTGTCGTCGTGATATTGTTTTAGAATTAGAAAGCCTTGGGTTTGAAGTAGAAGCTTCTCACCACGAAGTAGCTCCTGGGCAACATGAGATTGATTTTAAATATGCAGACGTTGTGGATGCTTGTGACAATATTCAAACATTCAAACTAGTCGTTAAAACAATTGCTCGTAAACATGGGTTACACGCAACGTTCATGCCTAAACCATTATTCGGGATCAATGGTTCGGGGATGCACTGTAATATGTCCTTGTTCAATGATGAAGGAAATGTCTTTTATGACAAAGATGGCGATTTAGAACTTAGCCAAACAGCGTATCATTTCCTAGGTGGGCTATTGAAACATGCTCGTGCCTATACAGCGGTTTGCAATCCGACCGTCAACTCATATAAACGTTTAGTTCCAGGCTATGAAGCACCAGTATATGTGGCATGGAGCGGTCGCAATCGTTCACCATTAGTCCGTGTTCCAGAATCTCGTGGCTTATCCACACGTTTGGAATTGCGTTCAGTTGATCCATCTGCTAATCCATATCTAGCAATGGCTGTTTTATTACAAGCTGGATTGGATGGCGTTCGTAATGAAATCACGCCACCAGCAGCTGTAGATCGAAATATTTATGTGATGAACGAAGAAGAACGAGAAGAAGCACACATTCAAGATCTTCCTTCAACGATCCATAATGCAATCAAAGAATTAAGAAAAGACAAAGTGATGATCGATGCTTTGGGACAACATATCTTTTCAAACTTTGTCGAAGCAAAACGCTTAGAATGGGCGGCGTTTAGACAAACTGTTTCAGAATGGGAAAGAGAACAATATTTGGAATTGTATTGATTATCGCTACCCCATTAGAATATGAATAACTGGAGTTGGAGAGATCAATCTCACTTCATTCTAAAAACGAGTAAATGGGTTTTTAGCATCAGCTCCTTGAAATAAGCCTGAATTTTTCAAAACATGAAAAGCTGTTTCGAGATTTTCATCCTTAATACTCAGGGCAAACCGCTCTTTTCACAACCTTCTTATGCTTGATAAACAGGACAATAAGCCAAAATTTTACGAAAAATGAGTACGACTGAAAAGAAAGACAGTTTGTTTTAACTGATTTCTTAGTCGCTGAAGACTTATTTTAGGAAATTTTGGCTTATTTTGTTCGCGCATTGTTTGGTGAGTAACTTATGTGGTGGGACAACAAAAAACTCCTGAAGAATACTCTTCAGGAGTACGAGAATGAGAAACGGATGATGTTAAGTTATTCTGAATCACAAATAACTGGTTGGATTGTGTAATGAAATCATTCTCTACGAGTAGTATACAGCTATTTCTGATTGAAATTTTTTTTAAAATTTTAATGGAAAGAAAATTATTTGCAAAATATGAATAACACACCTATTCTATAGTATAAAAAAATTTTTTTCATTTTTTTTGTGTAGAATTTTTCTAAGAATATTCTTGTTTTACAGTGATTATTGCACTCCTGGTTGATACGCACAAGTAAAAAATGAGTTCATTGAAGATTGTATATGATGATAAATAATTGAATTTTTTTAATTTGAGCATACCTATTTCTTCTGGGGGGAAAATTAGGTATGCTCAAATTAAAGTTATTGCCTTATTATTATATTATAAAGGAGGCATAAATTTATGAATAAAGTTGAATTAGATCAAATAATCAAAGATATGAATGAAGGATTAGAGGAAGATGAAGAAGAAATATTTTTATTAAACCTACGTACTTATTCTAAAGATGAAATCAATTACGTAGTAGATCGTCTTAATCTGGATGATCATACTCGTGAACAGGTTAGAACATCACAAATTAATTCAATGAAAAAACATCAAGTGCGAAAAAAAAATTTATTAAGAGACGAAAAACTTAGAGCTGTTCATAAAAATTTAAACAAACAAAGTGAGGAAGTCAATTCATTCTCTGATCGCTCAAAGATGATAGATACAGTTGTTGCATCTATCAATCAATTGATTCATGATCCGGAAATTAATGTTATTCAACCAATAGACGATATTGATATAAGTGAGGCATTAGACGTCTTCTTTGAAAAAACCTATTTTACACCAGATGAAATAAATTCTACTATTGATAAGCTAGAACTAGCAAATAAAGAAAATCTTCGTGAAACAATTAGAAAAAGGGAGATTGAAGAAGAACCTCGACGTAAAATCAAGTTTTTAAAAGAAGAACGAATACAAAAAATTAACGAAATGGTGCAACAGTCGATGACATCAAGGACGTTCACAGAGGTTGCAGATAGTCTTAAAAAAATGTATTCAGAGTTACCTTACAAAGTTAATGAGGCTGATTTAAGTGAGGATATAGAATTTGTAATAGAAAATTTTAAGATGAAACCTAATGATATTGGTTCTTTCGTGGACTTGTTTGACCTCAGTCCTGATACTCGTAATAAAATTAAAGAATCACAAAAGAAAAGAATTGAGGAGATGAAGGCAATAAGGGATACTGAACTTTCAATAAAAATAGAAAGGTTGAGAATGCGCCGTCCTTTTACCCTGATACAGGATATCACTTCAGTACTTCGTGAGCAAATGAATGACCCAGTTATTCCACTTGCACAACACGAGGTTGTATCTATATTAGAAGAGAATTTAGATATACCACATAGTACAACAATAGAAGGTACTTCAAGACGTGTTTTGCCTCTTAGGCAGAATGAATATAGGGAAATTATACATAATCTTGGTTTGAGCGTGGAAAACGTAAATGAACGTTGGCAGTTTAACCGCCATGCTGTAGAACTGCTGACTAACTATGCTGAATTCAATATGCTACAGTATCCACAAACAGATCTTGTGCATGGCAATCCACAGGAACTTTCAAACCTTGAATTATATAAAAGAGAATTTAGAGGGTTGGTTAAAGAAAGTGTAGGCAAGGTGGGAACTAAAGCTGAAGATAAATTAGGTTTTCAAGCTGAATTTTCTAATTTGACCTCCGAACAACAGGAACAGGTAATGAAAAAAGTGGAGGATTTGAAGAAAAGAAGACAAGAAAACTGGAAACAATTAGATGTAGAAAAATTGTTACCGTTAAAAAATAGGACAGAAAAATTCAATGCTGCAAGAACGAGAAGTACAAATACATCTGAAAAACAAGGACAAAAATCTTCTAGAGATCATCAAAGATAGTCTAGTGAATGAGTAAAGAAGTCGTATGGCTAATCGTTCTTACTAAAAGAATGAGTGTACTATTTTTCGTGCAGTTTTTTTATTAGAGAGTGAACTACCTGTTTTCATTTATCAATGACGTTGGATTATTCTTATGACTAACGACATCTGCAACGTTAAATTAGAGGCTTGACTTTCTTCAAATTTGCTTGTAGTATACTCATTGGGCACCCTTTTAAAGGGTCAGAAGTTCACAGAAATTTTGCTCCCTATTCTAACTAGAATAGGGAGCTTTGTTCATTTTCTGGGACTTTTCCTGCAGATAAAAGAAGAAGGAGTTTTTGAACTTATGACAAAATACATTTTTGTAACGGGCGGCGTAGTTTCATCGATTGGTAAAGGAATCGTTGCAGCTTCTTTAGGTCGTTTGTTGAAAAATCGTGGCTTAAAAGTAACCATCCAAAAATTTGATCCCTACATCAATGTAGACCCGGGAACAATGAGTCCGTACCAACACGGAGAAGTTTTTGTAACAGACGACGGAGCAGAAACTGATTTGGATCTAGGCCATTATGAACGTTTTATCGATATCAATTTGAACAAATACTCCAATGTTACTACAGGGAAAATTTATTCAGAAGTACTTCGTAAAGAACGAAAAGGGGAATACTTAGGAGCAACTGTTCAAGTCATCCCTCATATCACTAATGAAATCAAAGAGAAAATCATGCGTGCGGCAAAAATGACTGATTCAGACGTGATCATCACTGAAGTTGGCGGAACAGTCGGCGATATCGAATCTTTACCATTTCTAGAAGCACTACGCCAAATGAAGGCGGATGTTGGTGCTGATAACGTGATGTATATCCACACCACATTGATTCCTTACCTAAAAGCTGCTGGAGAAATGAAAACTAAACCAACTCAACATAGCGTGAAAGAATTACGTGGTTTAGGCATCCAACCTAATATCTTGGTGGTTCGAACAGAGCAACCTGTTTCACAAAATGTGAAAAATAAATTAGCACAATTTTGTGACGTAGAACCCGAAGCAGTGATTGAGTCACCAGATGTGGATACACTTTACTCTATTCCGTTACTTTTACAAAAACAAGGAATGGATCGCATCGTTTGTGAACATTTGAAACTAGAAACGCCAGAAGCTGATATGGAAGAATGGAAACAATTAGAAGAAAAAGTATTGAATCTGAAGAAAAAAGTCCGAATTGCTTTAGTAGGTAAATATGTAGAATTACCAGATGCTTATATCTCAGTTGTTGAAGCGTTGAAGCATTCAGGCTTTGCTTTTGATGCGGACATCGAACTTGACTGGATCAAGGCTCAAGATCTAACCAAAGAAAATGTTGCAGAATATTTGAAAGATGCAGATGGTATCTTAGTACCTGGTGGCTTTGGCGATCGTGGGGTCGAAGGAAAAATTGAAGCGATCCGTTACGCTCGTGAAAATGATGTGCCTTTCTTAGGGATTTGTTTAGGCATGCAAATGGCGTGTGTTGAGTTTGCTCGTAATGTGGTTGGTTTGGAAGATGCTGCTTCAGCAGAAACTACACCAGAAACAACGAACAATATCATTGATTTGATGGCAGACCAAGAAAATATCGAAAACTTAGGTGGAACGTTACGTCTAGGTCTTTACCCATGTAAAATTAAAAAAGGAACGAAAACAGCGGAAGCTTATGACGGAGCCGATGTAGTACAAGAACGTCACCGTCATCGTTATGAATTCAACAATAAATACCGTCAATTATTTGAAGAAAAAGGATTAGTATTCTCAGGTGTTTCTCCTGATAATCGTTTAGTGGAAATCGTGGAATTAACAGAGAAAAAATTCTTTGTTGGTTGTCAATTCCATCCAGAATTGATCTCAAGACCAAATCGCCCACAAAAATTGATCAAAGGATTTGTCGGAGCTGCTTTGTCTGAACGTGAAGGAAAATAAGCGGGACAAATACGCTTTTAATGTTTCAGATGAATTTAGAGAAAACAGTTATAAATAAATTGTTATTGTTTGAACAATAAAAAACGATAAACTAGCCATTTTTGACTAAATCAGCCAACTGAAAACCTTATTTTTTGCAAAAAAGTTCTTGAAAATTTTCATTTTCATTGATTTTAGTAGAAAACTCTGAAAATGTTTGGTAAAATAGGTTCGTTGGTTAAGGATAGTCTTAACAAATTTAGTTTTACAAAACTTAGGAGGAATTTATTATGCCAGTAGTATCAGGAGCTGAATTTTTAAAAGCTGCTCGTAAAGGCGGTTACGCTGTCGGCGGATTCAATACAAATAACTTAGAATGGACTCAAGCAATCCTTGAAGCAGCTGAAGCAAAACAAGCACCAGTACTTATCCAAACTTCAATGGGTGCGGCTAAATACATGGGCGGCTACAAAGTTGCTAAAGATATTATTTGTGACTTAGTTGAATCAATGAACATCACTGTTCCTGTTGCCATCCACTTAGACCATGGTGACTATGATGCAGCTATGGAATGTATCGAAGTAGGCTATACTTCAGTTATGTTTGACGGTTCTCACTTACCATTTGAAGAAAACTTGAAATTAGCGAAAGAAGTTGTAGAAAAAGCTCACGCTAAAGGAATTTCTGTTGAATGTGAAGTTGGTTCAATCGGCGGAGAAGAAGATGGAATCATCGGTAACGGTGAATTAGCAGATATCGAAGAATGTAAACAAATGGTTGCTACAGGAATCGACTACCTAGCATGTGGTATCGGTAACATCCATGGTCAATATCCAGAAAACTGGAATGGTTTAGCATTTGATCATTTACAAGCAATCGCTGATGCTGTAGGTTCAGATATGCCTTTAGTATTACATGGTGGATCAGGTATTCCTCAAGAACAAATCCAAAAAGCAATTTCAATGGGTGTTTCTAAAGTAAACGTAAATACTGAATTCCAATTATCATTTGCTAAAGCTACTCGTGAATATATCGAAGCTGGCAAAGATAAAGAAGGAAAAGGTTTTGACCCTCGTAAATTGTTAGCACCAGGTAAAGCTGCAATCATTAAAGATGCAGAAGAACACATTGATTGGTTCGGTTCAGCTAACAAAGCTTAATTAATCGATTAAGAATGCCGTGAAACAGGTTCAACCTGTTTTGCGGTTTTTTTTTCGTAAATTGATAATCGTTCACTTTAATAAACATTCGTCCATCTTTTTTCAGAATAGACCTTTGATTTTTGAGGAAATAAAAAAGAATGGGAACTCGTTTCTTTATTTCATCTATGATAAAATACAAGCATGTGTAATAAAATTGAACAATAACAAGGTGGAAATCAATGAAAAAAATCATAATTGAAGGAAATCGTCCGTTAACTGGTGAAGTAACGATCAGTGGGGCTAAAAATAGTGCAGTGGCTTTGATTCCTGCAGCGATTTTAGCAGATTCTCCGGTTATTTTAGAAGGCGTACCTGATATTCAGGATGTTCATTCACTAATCGAAATTTTAGAAATCATGGGAGCAAAAATCCATTTTTCACAAAATATTTTAGAAATTGATCCCCGCGGTATCGTCTCTGTGCCCATGCCAAGTGGTAAGATCAATAGTCTACGTGCTTCCTATTATTTTATGGGGGCACTGCTTGGAAAATTTGGTGAGGCAGTGGTTGGTTTGCCAGGTGGGTGCTATCTAGGACCACGACCAATTGATTTACATGTCAAGGGTTTCGAAGCATTAGGTGCTTCAGTCAATAATGAACATGGTGCGATGTATTTACGGACCGACCAACAGGGATTACAGGGAAATCGGATTTTCATGGATGTCGTTTCAGTCGGTGCAACGATCAATGTGATGCTGGCTGCTATTAAAGCGAAAGGTCAGACAGTAATCGAAAATGCCGCTCGTGAACCAGAGATCATCGATGTTGCTACTTTGTTGAATAATATGGGTGCTAAAGTGCGAGGAGCAGGGACAGATGTGATCCGAATCGAAGGTGTAGACAAACTCCATGGTTGTCGCCATTTCATGATCCCTGATCGAATCGAAGCAGGGACTTATCTAGCGCTTGCTGCAGCAGCAGGAAATGGTGTTAAGATCAAAAATGTGATTTACGAACATTTAGAAAGTTTTATTGCTAAACTTCAAGAAATGGGCGTAAACATGACGATTAGAGAAGATGAGATTGAAGTGTTTCCGTCTAAAGTGTTAAAAGCGGTGAATGTGATGACTTATCCATATCCTGGGTTTGCAACAGACTTACAACAACCATTGACTCCCCTCTTATTAATGACCAAAGGAACAGCTGAAATCACAGATACGATTTATGCTAAACGTGTGAATCATGTGCCTGAATTAGCACGTATGGGTGCTGATATATCAGTTGAAGGGAATTTGATCATTACAAATGGACCAAATAAACTTCATGGAACAGAGGTAGTCGCTTCTGACCTTCGAGCAGGTGCTTGCTTAGTTATTGCAGGTCTCATGGCTGAAGGAACAACTACTATTTATAACGTAGAATATATTTTACGTGGTTATGATCATATTATTGAAAAATTGACGGCATTAGGTGCTGAAATCCAAATGGTGGAGGAAGTGGAAGCTGAATGAGTGATTATTTAACGATGGCGGAACTGGAAAATAAGACATTAAAAGAGGTCTACAGTTACGCAAAAGAATTTAAGATTCCTTATTATAGCAAAATGAATAAAAAAGAATTATCTTTAGCTGTGATTCGGGCGCAAGCAGAAAAACAAGGGTTTTATTATATGGAAGGAATCTTAGATATCGTTGGACAAGATGGGTATGGTTTTTTACGACCAATCAATTATGGGCCAAGTGTAGAAGATATCTATATCTCTGCTTCACAAATAAGACGGTTTAGTTTGCGAAATGGAGATAAAGTAGCAGGAAAGGCTCGCCCACCTAAAGAGTCAGAACGTTATTATGGATTGATGCACGTGGAAAGTGTAAATGGAAAAGACCCAGAAGAAGCCAAAGAACGTCCGCATTTTCCAGCATTGACACCTCTGTATCCTCAAGAACAGCTTAGGTTAGAAACAACCTCTCAAAGACTAGCAACAAGAATGATCGATATCTTCTCACCAGTAGGTTTTGGTCAACGTGGCTTGATTGTAGCACCTCCTAAAGCCGGAAAAACTTCTGTGTTAAAGGAAATCGCCAATGGAATCACTGAAAATCATCCAGAAGTAGAACTGATCGTTCTTCTGATCGATGAACGCCCAGAAGAAGTCACAGATTTGGAACGCAGCGTCAAAGGAGATGTCGTTTCATCTACTTTCGATTTACAACCACAAAATCATACAAGGGTATCTGAGTTGGTCCTGGAAAGAGCGATGCGTTTAGTCGAAGATAAACGAGATGTCGTGATCTTGATGGATAGTATTACCCGATTAGCTAGAGCTTACAATTTAGTCGTACCGCCAAGTGGTCGTACATTGAGCGGAGGAATCGATCCAGCCGCACTATATAAACCAAAAAAATTCTTCGGAGCAGCTAGAAATATCGAAGAAGGTGGAAGCTTGACGATCTTAGCAACTGCCTTAGTCGATACGGGTAGCCGAATGGATGATGTGATCTATGAAGAGTTTAAAGGAACAGGGAATTTAGAACTTCAACTGTCTCGTGAACTATCTGAGCGTCGTATCTTCCCTGCCATTGATATCAAGAAATCTGGTACGAGAAAAGAAGAGCTTCTAATGCCAGAAGATCAATTAGAAGAAATTTGGAAGTTACGAAAGAATATGGTCGGCGATTCATTGGAATACACCGAACAATTGATCCGTTTTTTAAGAAAAACCAAAAACAATCAACAATTTTTCAAAGAATTCCAAGATGTCTCGTTCGGTAAAAAAAATCAGACAAGAAATCTAAAAAGATAATTGCAACGTTGTTAGAAACATGTTAAGATGTTACTGTTGTATATCGACAAATCAACTCTGGTTCAGCAAATGGGTCAGGGCAAAGGAGCGAAAACGCATGAAAGAAAACATCCATCCAGATTACCATCCAGTAGTGTTCTTGGATTCAACAACTGGCTTTAAATTCTTGTCAGGTTCAACAAAAACTTCACAAGAAACAGTTGAATGGGAAGACGGTAATACATACCCAGTCATCCGTGTCGAAGTTACTTCTGACTCACATCCATTCTATACTGGACGTCAAAAATTCACACAAGCAGACGGACGTGTGGACCGTTTCAACAAAAAATACGGTCTCAAAGACGCAAACGCTGCAGAATAATCAAAACATTGTTCATACGATGTTTAGCAGACTATCTGATAAAGGTAGTCTGTTTTTTTTGTGTTTTCTGTTTCTGATAATCAAAAAATGGTCACTAAAAATTTATCATACCATATTATTTAAAAGTCTGATTTTCATTATTTCCTTCTGTTGGAAAAAAACGACAACATTTATAAAATAATGCATGTTAATGTTATATTATAAATAAAAAATAACATTAAGAGGTGCTAATATGAGTAAGAAGAAAGCAATGATTTGGGGGTCTTTACTGTTCAGTATGGTTATTTTATCAAATGACCTAAATGTTGAGGCAACAGTAAATGAACCGACTATTGGGACGGAAGTCGTTCTTTCAGAGCGAAGTAATGAAAACGTTTCAACGGTTTTGAATGCTTATCAAAGTGAGGATGTTGAGAGTTATCGGGAAGAAATCGGGAATTGGTTTGGTCCTAGTAGCAATCAATCTACAGGGATCTATAAACGTAAAAATGATACGATCGAAATTTATGTAGATGAAACGGCGCAACAACTACCGACGTATACGATTACCAGGGCTAGTCTGAAAGATTATCTCGAAGGGGCAACGAAAGGGAAACGACTAAATAGAGGAAGAAACGTCATTTCCGGTACTCAAGAAGGCGTGATCCATATCCAAAATGAATCCACTCACATCACGCAACAAAAAACGAGAATTGAAATACGTGGTGGTATTACAATTCCACGTTTTATTCTAGGAAAAATGACCAATAAAGATTGGCAGAATGAAGTAAGAAATCATCCAAATGCACCTGCTTATGAATTGGTCAGTGATCGAGTTTTGGTTACAGGATCCGACAAAACAATTAATTATGTGAAGGACCCAACTAAAATTTCAACAACGAAAGAAAAAGTAATTGATCTTCACGATCAAACAGCCGGACTCGATAATAGCGCTACAATCCATCGTCTACCAACTGGCTTAGTTCAACATATGCGTGAAACGAGTGCCAGAGAAGATTATATGTACGCGTATGAACAACATACTGGTTTTAATTATGCAGATGGGATGAGAGTCTTGTTAGATCCAGACGGTTCCTCACAGTGGGGGATTTGGCATGAATTAGGTCATACCTATCAAATTGATGATATGGGTTGGGAGGATATGACCGAAGTGACCGTGAATATCTTTTCGATGCGGGTACAAAAAGCATTAGGGCAGCGTAGTCGTTTAGAAGAAGATCGCGTATATACGGATATTTTCAATTATTTGAATCGAAGTCAATCGAAAAATTTTGATAAACAAGATGAATTTGTTCGACTAGGAATGTTTTGGCAGCTGGAATTAGCATTTGGCAGCGACTTCTATCCTAAACTACATCAGTTATATCGTGAAGAAAGTCCACAGCTATGGACAGAACAAGACAAGCGACAACATTTTATCTTATCTGCTTCAAAGATCAGTAACAAAAATCTAACGCCATTTTTTGAAAAATGGGCTATCGAAGTTACTGCTGATACTAAAAAAGAATTAGCAAGACTACCAAAATTAACGAAGAAAATCTGGGAATATCGTGATGAAATGAAAGGTGATGTAGGAAATATTACCGATGATGATAATAACAATGGCAACACGGAAGATCCTTCAATTGAAACTTGGGATAAAGATAAAGTGTATGTTGCTGGGGATATTGTCATGTATAAAGGTGTAAAATATCGTGCAAAATGGTGGAATACCGATAAAGTTCCTGGAGAAACGATTGACTGGGAAAGAATTGATTGATCATCAATAAACACAACGTATTTTGATTGTAACGGTCAAAATACGTTGTGTTTTATTTATATAAGGAACGCCTGAAACACATGAATCTCTAATTTTGATGAACGCTATCGATCATTTTTTTGACTGATTTTTTAAAAATTTGATCCATTTTTCGTTATTCGTTCAAAGCATTGAATGGCTGAATTAGGGATGCTATACTTGCCACAGTTATTAGAAAGCGTTAACAAATAGTGAAAGGAGGCTATATGGAGTGGAGATTAGTCAACTGATTTCAGAAGAATTGATTCTTTTCGATGACTCAATTCGATCAAAAAAATCATTATTTGAATATATCGGTACTACACTTGAAACCACACATAGAGTAAAAAGTGCAAAAAAAATAATCAAAGCATTATTCAAAAGAGAAGAGGAAGTGCCTACAGGGATTGAAGCTGGATTTGGTATCCCACATGCTAAAAGCAAGGCTGTCATTACACCAACCATTTGTTTTGTTCGTAGCAGCCAGATTACAGAATATCTTGGCTTAGATGGGGAGCCAATTGCATATACTTTTGCAATCGTGGTTCCTGCAAACGCTGCTGACAGTCATCTTGAGATTCTCAGTGCGTTGTCAAGGCGATTAATTGATCCAAACTTTAGAAAACAAATCAAAGAAGCAAATTCAGCCTCAGAAATTATGACCGTTTTAAAAAATGAAGAAAAAGCAATCCGTTAAATGAATCATCGAATAATGTCACACGCATCAACTGAGACCGTTATTGAATAAGCAGATAGGGGAGAATAACGATGAAAATAATTGGTGTAACCGCATGTCCTACGGGAATTGCGCATACGTATATGTCCGCTGAGAAATTAGAAGGGACTGCTAAAAAACTAGGCCATGATGCAAAGTTTGAAACGCAAGGAATCAAAACGGAAAATAGGTTAACTACAAAAGAGATTGCTGAAGCAGATGCGATTATTCTAGCAGTTGATAAAGAAATTGATATGCAACGTTTTACGGGTAAAAGAATCAAAAAAGTTTCAACGAGTCGAGCAATTAAAGAACCAGAATTGGTAATTGATGAAGCATTAAAAGGGATCAATACGTTAGAAATTGCTCAATCAGTTGAACAAACAAAAGCCACGAAACAAAAAGCCACACTTTATAACCATTTTATGAGTGGTGTGAACTATATGTTACCGTTTGTGATTGCGGGCGGAATTATTATCGCATTAAGTTTTGCTTTTGGGATCACTGCAGCGGATCCTAAATCAGCTGACTATAATGTCCTAGCTGCCGCATTTTCTAGAATTGGTGGAGACACCGCTTTTGCCATGATGGTGCCAGCTTTAGGGGCAGGGATTGCGACCTCTATTGCGGGGAAAGCTGGCTTTGCACCTGGGATCGTGGCAGGGCTACTGGCATCTACTGGTGGTTCTGGATTTCTTGGAGGAATGATCGGGGGGCTGTTAGCAGGGTATGTGACAGATTTTCTGGCAAATAAAATTCCTGTAAAAAAAGGTATCTTAGCGATGTATCAATTGATCGTCGTTCCGTTAATATCTATCTTGATCATTGGTTTAGCAATGGTTTTTGTAATCGAACAACCCATTTCGTGGTTATTAGAAGTATTAACCAATTGGTTGAATAGTTTAGGTAATACTTCCGGATTAATGTTTGGCTTGATCATCGGCGTGATGATGGCAGCTGATATGGGAGGGCCGATCAATAAATCGATCTCAACTTTTTCCATTGGTTTGATGTCGGCCGGAGTCAATGCACCGATCGCAGCATGTATGGCAGCTGGAATGACCCCACCGCTGGGGATCGCCTTAGCCACACTGTTGTTCAAGAAAAAATTTACGAAAGAAGAACGGACTTCTGGTCAATCCTGTTGGGTGCTTGGTGCTTCTTATATTACAGAAGGAGCGATTCCCTTCGCAGTTTCAGATCCGATTCGAGTCATTCCGAGCTTGATTCTTGGCTCTGCTACTGCAGCGGGTATCTCAATGGCTGCCGGTGTCACATCCATTGCTCCTCATGGTGGGATTTGGGTCATGCTGATACCTAATGTGATCAATCACCTACCCATGTATTTGCTAGCGATTGGTGCTGGGACAGTAGTTACGGCTCTTTCACTTGGATTATTAAAGAAATCAAGCGAAGAACAAGTCGGAAATGAAGAAAAAATAGTGAAGCAAGAAAAAATAATAAATGAGGTGGAAGTGTAATGTTATATACAATGAAAGAGCTATTGAAAGTAGCTAAAGACAATCAATTTGCGGTTCCTGCTTTTAATATTTGTAGTTATGATATGTTAAAGGCAATCATGGAAGAAGTAGAACGGTTAAATGCACCAGTGATTTTAGAGATCCATCCCGATGAGATTGCTTACTTGAATGATGAATTTGTTGCTGCTGTTCGAGCTTATGCGCATAAAAGTAAAGTACCTGTAGTGATCCATCTTGACCATGGCGGTAAAGTAAGTGATGTGTTACGGGCTATCCGCAATGGCTATACCTCGGTTATGATTGATGCCTCCTTGCAATCCTTTGACGATAATATAAAGATAACTAAAGAAGTGGTGGCTCTAGCTCACGAGGTAGATGTGTCAGTCGAAGCAGAAATTGGTACGATTGGGAATAATGGGTCAGCAGAAGGTGGGTCAGCTAATATTAGTTACACAGATCCTGAACAAGCAAAACAGTTTGTTGCAGAAACGAATATTGATACATTAGCTATCGCTATTGGAACAGCACATGGCTTATATCCTAAAGATAAAACACCAAAATTGAATATCGAGTTATTGAAAGAATTGAATGAGACCATCGATTTGCCATTTGTTTTACATGGTGGTTCAGGAAATCCGGATAAAGAAGTAAGCGAAGCAGTTAAATATGGTGTAGCTAAGGTCAACCTTAGTTCGGATCTTAAAAGTGTCTTTTTCGATGCATTAAGAGAAATCTTAAATGAAAACCCGGAAATGTATGAACCGAATATGATCTACCCTTATGCGAATCAAAAAGTACAGGAAGTAGTGAAACATAAAATGACGATCTTAAACACGATCGATCAAGCCAAGTGTTATAAATAAGACGAATTTCTCACCGTTTATTCGTTTTAGAGATACTAGAAGAGACCGAGACAAGTTTTGACACAGTCTCCAATGAAATCGAAATCGAGTGGTCATGAAAAAATGCTCAGTATTTCTAGGAATAAGCCAATGAATCGCTAACTTTAGTTGTTTCGGCTGATGTCCTATAGCGAAGCATTTTCATTCTAACCACTCGATTCTGTTTTTGGATGTAGGTGGAGGCATCTTTGTTTATGGTAAAATAAAGCGAAAGAGAAAGGAGTGGGGAAGATGTTAAGTGACGTAGAAGAGCGACAACAAACGATTGTCAATCATTTGAAAATCAACCAATTTGCCAGGATTACTGAATTGATCGATTTAGTAAATTACAGTGAAGCGACAGTGAAACGAGATCTTGTTGTCTTAGAACAAAGTGGTCTGATCCGCAGAGTCCGTGGTGGGGCTATGTTAGTAGATAATCAGAAAATCGATGTACCATATATGATGAAAATCACCCATTTAGAGGAAGAAAGTGAAAAACGTTATATTGCGGATATTGCAGCTAATTTGATCAAAGATGATATGGTTTTATTTTTAGACTCTAGTACAACTAGTTTGCATTTAGTTCGAAATTTAGGTCGATTTGAGGGGCTGCAAATCATTACGAATGGGGTCATTACTGCTGCTATGTTAAGTGAATTTACTTCAGCAAAAGTATCGATCGTCGGTGGTAAAATCGTTCAAAAACGAGCAACGATCAACGGAGCAAAAGCGTATAATGATATTTTGACTTATGCTGCTGACCTTGCAATCATCAGCTGTCGAGGATTTGATTTTAATCAAGGCGTGACGGAAAAGCATGAAGGAGAAGCGTTAGTAAAAAGAGCGTTTCGTAAACAAGCCAATCATTTGATGGTGTTAGCTACACAAGATAAATTAGAACAACGCTTCATTCATCAAGCAATTGCTAGTCATGAAATCGATTATTTAGTGACCAGTCAGAAATTAACGAACGAACAATTGAAAAAAATCTATGAACACCACACAGAGTGTTTTTATTAATCAGAAAGACCAATAAAAGTGGATGTTCTCATAAAATTCATTCATTGATAACACCTATAATTTGTATCAAGAAAGCTATAGTTTGTTCATGTACACCCTTTTTAGTAAGCGCTATCATAAATTTTGGAAGATAATAATTGAGAAAGGAGTAACGAGTGAACAGTTGCAGCAAGCGATTAGATAAGAACAAATCATAGGAGGTAGCGATGAAGAAGTTAGAAGGTACTTTAGCTGGATTGTTGGTAACGGTGATGATGGGAATTGCTCTGAAAGAACCGGTCGTTTATGCACAAGTAGATGCCACAAATCCCGAGGTAAGGGTTTCGATGGATAATCAACCGGAGTCCTCTTACTGGTTCCCTGATGAATTGCTTAAATGGACGTTTGATCAGGATACAGATGCGAAATACAATGTTAGTGTTGAGCCTTTAGCCACACGAGTGGAGAAATCACACTTATTAAAATCGAATACTACCCAAAACGAAAAGATGAAGGTTGTCGCACTTTCGATCATGAATAATAGCACTAGTGGAAATGCACCAAGAGGGAGCAATCAGTTTGATGCAAATGTTTTTTCGGATTGGCAATATATTGATCAATTGGTTTATTGGGGAGGCTCAGCTGGCGAAGGTATCATTGTTCCGCCAAGCCCAGATGTTACCGATGCGGCGCATAAAAATGGTGTGCCTGTTTTAGGCACGATCTTTTTTCCACAAGGGGCCCATGGCGGAAAAATCGAATGGTTGAATACCTTTTTAGAAAAAGATGCTCAAGGTCATTTTCCAATCGTGGACAAGATGATCGAAGTCGCACAAAGATATGGGTTTGATGGATGGTTCATCAATCAAGAGACAGAAACCAATCTAACGAAAAAACACGCTGATTTAATGAAAGAACTGATTGTGGAATTTAAACAAAAATCAGCTGGAGCGTTAGAGGTTATGTGGTACGATTCCATGACGAATGACGGGAAAATGGATTGGCAGAATGCGTTAACTGATCAAAACCAAGATTATTTAGTGGATGCTAATTTGAATCCAGTAGCAGATAGCATGTTTTTGAATTTTTGGTGGAATACCTCTAGCTTAGCAGGCCAAGATCTATTGCGTAAATCAAAAGAAAAAGCAGAAAGTTTAGCCATTGATCCCTATGATTTATTTGCGGGAATCGATGTCCAAGAAAAAGGGTACGATACACCGGTCAGCTGGGATTTGTTTACGGATAAGAAGGGAATACCCTATACTTCACTAGGGCTTTACGTCCCAAGTTGGACCTATTCTTCTTCCAATGACCCAATGGACTACCAACAAAAAGAAGAAAAATTCTGGATCAATGAACAAGGGGATCCTACTAAAAGTACACTACCAACCGGCACAAGTTGGCCTGGAATCTCTACTTTTTCGGTTGAACAAACCGCTATTACGCAATGGCCTTTTATCACCAATTTCAATGTTGGAAATGGTTACAGCTATTTTAGCAATGGGCAACAAGTTTCAACAAATGAATGGAATAATCGAAGTCTCCAAGATATCATGCCGACTTACCGCTATATTATCGAAGAAGGAGCTGGCAATAAATTAGCTGGTAGCGTGGACTATACTACTGCTTTTAATGGTGGGAGTTCTTTGGCTTTTAAAGGTAAGATGGCAGAAAAAGTAACAAGTAAGATCAAACTGTATCAAACAAAAGTCAAAGTCGAAAAAAACATGTCATTTACGACGACAGCCAAAGCATCTGATCGAACCACGTTGAAACTAGTGTTAGGTTTTGCTGATGGTACATTTGAAACGTTTAATGGCAATAAAAAAATAGGGAATGACTGGACAACGGTTTCTTATCCTTTGAATAAAGCAACTGGAAAAGAAGTAACGTCGATTGCCTATGAGGTAGCCTCAGCAAAAGCAAATGAGAATTATGAGTTATTCTTAGGTCAAATTTCTGCGACACCTAAAAAGGTGCTGAGTCCAACAGCGGTCAATGATGTTACGTTCGATGATTTGTCATTTGACGAAGAAGCAATGTTTGCCGGGATCAGATTATCTTGGACTAGTCCACAAGCAGATCGCATCAAACACTATGAAATTTACCGCGTTCTAGACGATGGAACACGTGTCTTTATCGGAGCCACACCTGCTGAGAATTATTTTATCAATGGCTTAGAACGTCAAAATGCAACAGCTACAGCTATCGAAGTTGTGCCAGTTGATATCTATGGCAACAAGGGTGAACCTTCCAGACCAAACAGTTTTGACTGGCCACCTGTTCAGTTACCACGTGCTTCCTTTACTGTCTCAAAAACTTTGGTAGCGCCAGGAGAACCGATCACTTTTACGAACACCTCTTCACGAAATACCCAAAGTTTAAAGTGGACATTCAAAGGTGCTGATGTAGAGTCAAGTACGGAAGAACAGCCTCGTGTCACTTATTCAAAAGAAGGAAGCTACGATGTAGAATTGACAGCGATCAATGAAGCAGGAGAAACGACAACTGAAATGAAAGGGATCGTTACGGTTACCAAGAATGCCCAAGCTGGTCTGAGTTTATTATCTAAAGGTGCCAAAGCAGAAGCCTCTTCATATGTGAATGAATCAGAGGCACCAAAGTTTGCTGTCGATGGTGATCTTGGAACAAAATGGTGTGCTGTAGGGAGTGCGCCACATACCATCACGGTTGATTTAGGAACAGCTAAATTGATCAGTGAAGTGCGCATGGCCCACGCTTCTGCAGGAGGAGAAAGTGTAGGCATGAATACCAAAGCTTATACTATAGAAGTGAGTGCAGACGGAGAAAATTTCCAAGAAGTTTCGCGAACAACTAATAATACGCAAGGTTCAACGCTAAATACCTTTGCAGCAACGACTGCCCGATTTGTGAGAGTCATCATCGATCAACCAACTCAAGGCGCAGATACAGCTGTCCGTCTTTATGAACTAGAAGTTTATGGGTTAGCAGAATAAAAGTTGAGTGATTGTTTCTGAACAAAAAGGAGTTTTGACAGAAGTATCTAATCATGAAAATAAGCCGAAGAATCCAAAAATAGTTTCTTCTATCTTTGGATTCTTCGGCCAATGTTTTGCTAGAGGTGAATACTTCAACACCTTTTATTCGTTTCTTGAATCAGTTTCAGTTCATCACTAATTCCATTCAAGTTTTGCTGAGTGGCTCTTTTTTTTATTATAAACGATATAGAGAACTGTACAGATCAAAGGAATGATACCAGAAACAATGTATAATCCTCTAAATGACGTATAAGATTTCAATATTCCCATCAAGTAGGGGCCAACACCTAGACCTAGATCTAATCCGATGAAGTAAGTTGAAAGAGCGATACTGATACGGTGTTCTTTGACGATTTTCAAACAAACTGCTTGTCCGTTTGACATGAAAGTCCCGTAACCTAAACCAACGAGTGCGCCTGAAATAAGTAAGGTGATGCTGTTCGTTGTCGCACTTAGTAGAAACAAGCCAGCAGTCAAGAACAAATAGCTAGGATACATGACATACTGTTCGCCTTTAGCATCAAAAATACGTCCCGTCAATGGGCGAGTGAAGGTGATAACTAACGCATAGACCACAAAGAAAAAGGAGCCTGCAGCGACTAAATGAATGACTTTCGTATAAGAAGACAAGAAGGACAAAACACTTGAATAAGAAAGACCCATTAAAAAGGCGATTCCTGTAATGAACAATGCTTTTTTCTCAATGAATCCATGGATACTCCAAGATTGTAGTGATTTTCTTTGAGTATCAGATAAATCAATGTTTTTGACTGGGAACATCAGACAAGCAATCGTTACAAGAAAAACTAAAACGATAGAAAACCAAATAATAAAATGAAAATCAGTCAGATTAAGCAAGATCATTCCTAAAAAGGGTCCGATAGCAGCAGCTAAACTAGTACTTAAACCATAATAATTGATTCCTTCTCCTTTTTTTGATTCAGGAATATAGGCAGTGACGATCGCATTGGTTGCTGTCGAAACGGTCCCGTAGCCAAACCCATTTAAAAAACGTACCAGATATAATACGCCGATCGTTGGGGTGAAAAGATAGGCTAAAGTAGAGAGTAAATAAAAAATCGCTCCACCACGCAAAGTAAACTTGCGCCCAAATAATTCAAGTTGTTTACCCATAAATAAACGAGCCAAAAGTGTACCTATGATGTAGATACCAGAAGCAAAACCTGCTTGGCTCATACTAGCATGTAAATCATCTTGAGCAATAACGGCAATAATGACCATCAGTAAATAATAAATTAAATAGACAATGAAATTAATAAGAGTGATTCCGATAAAATGTTTATTGAATAATTTTTTTTCCATTTGCTTTGTGTTTACCCCTTAATCTGAATAAGCTTTTAATTTTTGGATTTGTACTTCAACATCGTGGTAATTTGATGGATAGCGATCGACCAATTGACGAATGAACAAGTCTCGAGTCGTCATAAATAATTCTAAAAATTCTTCTAATTCATTCGATGGTTTTTCATCGACTGCTTTGATCAATTCAATCGAATTTTGGTAAGCATCATTTAAGAAAACCAAAGAAGCTTTCATGTCAAATCTTGTTTGATAAGCTGTTTCAAGTCGATTAATAATTGTTTTCATCCAGTAGTTCATATTTTTTTCCTCAATTCTTTCATTTTTTTTTACATTCGCAGTATAACGAAACGAAAAGAAGAAAAAAATCACAGACATAATTTAAAATGGTACTTAACAAATGTTAATATCATTAGTAAAATACCTTTGGGCTTTAAAATACTTAGAAATCTTGTATTATTTTTTTAGATAAATGTTTGGATGGGGGAGCATGATTGGACAGCAGAGTGCTAAAGGAATATTTAGAGAAAAATCAATTTCCAATTGTACGAAAAAGATATCATAAGTATCTAACTTTTGAAGGAGTGGAGGATTGTTACACGTATATTTTAAAAGAAGGCACGGTCAAAGCAAGTGTCATCTCAAATGATGGTCGTGAGTTCAACTTGAGGTATATTAAAGATCTAGAGATTGTTTCACTTTTAAAAGATGAATATTCGCAGTTTATTGATTCGCCGTACAATATTCGGATTGAATCTGAATATGCAGAATTTTATCGAATCAATCGAGTGAAATTTTGGGAACATATCAATGAAGATCCAAAGATGCAACATTATGTAAAAGAGTATTATCGTTATCGTTTACTGTATTCCATGAAAAAAATGCAACAAATGCTTTTAAATGGGAAATTAGGTGCTGTATGTACGCAACTTTACGAGTTATATGATTTATTTGGGGTTCGGACCGAAGAAGGCATGATGATCGATTTTGTGATCACTAATGAAGAAATCGCCAAGTTTTGCGGAATCTCTACCGCTAGTAGTGTGAGTAGGATCTTAAAACAACTGAAGGAAAATGGGATAATCACCGTTAAAGATCATCGGATCATTATCACCAATATGGATTTATTAGAAGACAATATTATCTTTTAAACAGGATCAGTGGAAAACATAAGATGCTTCCTTCATGTAGTTGTATCAGCTTTAGCTGACGACAATGCATGAAGGAAGCATCTTAATTTACGGATGAACGTTTCTATTTTAGTGCTTTAAAAGCTTCGGCCTCCGCCACCGAAAGTCCCGCCACCGCTGGAATGTGTCGTACTTCCGCCACCACCGCTACCAGGAGGTGGACTTTTTGGAATCCTGCGTGTAGTGACAAAGGAGTTGGTTAAGCGATCTGTTTTATCCGTTAATTTTACGTTTGATTTTTCTCTAAATGGGTATTTATAAGTTCCTGATTTCAACTGATACCTCGAAACTGTTACAAAGTAGAATACGAGGCTCAATGCCAGGGCTAAGATGATAGAAATCACTATTTCAGTCGTCGTCAACACTTTATACCGCGTGATCTTACCAGTCTCTTCATCAATTTGATAATGTCCTCCAGGAACTCCAGCTTCTACATATTCTGAAGTTTTAGTCAAATAGGCTTGAGCTGCTGCAAAATAAGCCGAATTCGTCATTTGGTCGTAGACATCATCTAACGTGTCATTGATCCGAGCATCATCAAGATAATCGATCATATTACCAGAAGTTGAAATGTAAATCTCACGTTGTCCCATATCTAACAACAGAACAGCCCCATTATGATCATTACCGATCGCATTTCTTAAGTAATCATCTGCAAACGTTCGAGGTTCTTCTGAGTTGGAAGTCGTCGTTACGATAAAGATTTGTCCTTTGATCTTCTCATTGATAGGCTGGATTTGTTGCTCTAAAGATTGGATCTGCTCTTGCGTGAACAAACCAGCTTCATCGTTCACTGCGGGCGTAGCAGCGTCAACGGAAGAACTCCAAAAGAAACCGAATAGGACTAGAAAGAAAAGCAAAATTCTTTTTTTCATATCAAGTATCCTCCAATCATAAAGAGGATCGCCAATACAGCAAAGATTCCAAAAGCCGTCAAGCCCAGTTTTTTATGACTGATGGGTAAAACACCGCTGACTTTACCTGTTTGACCATTCATGGCGTAATAATAGACTTTCTTATTGGCATCACTACTGCGATAAGTGACTAACCATACCGGTAAAAGAACATATTCATTATTCTCACTAGTGATATCTGTCGAAGTCCGAACATTGGTCAATGTGGTATAACCATTTGCGGTGTCACGTAACAATTTCTCGGAGTAATCTTGCAGTTCATCTTGCACTTGTGATTTGATTGCTTCATATTCGATATCTCGTTTTTCTGCTTGAAACCCTGCCAGATACTGACTTTTGAAGTCAATTGCCTTGTTCAAAGGAAACGGTTGGACTGCTTCCACCATTTTTTGTTGGGTATTCTTGGACAATGCATTTTTTACTAGTTCTTTAAAGGAAAGTGAGCCTTCTCGATGAACAGCAAACTGTTTGGTTTCTGTATACTCGATGTCACCCACTCGCCAAATACGAATCACTGTTCCGGTCGCTTGCATAGAGCCGTCAACGGTTGCATCCGTTGTCCAATAAGGAAAATAAACGCCAGTTAGTTTGTCGATTTGGTCTTTGTTGAAAAATTCTTTGGGTACAAACCATTTTTTCTTTGTCCAAGCTAAGAATTTTTCGACCGCCTCTTCTTTTTCGACTGCAAACGGTAAGACTTTATTTGGCAGTAATTTTCCACTTAACCGTCCGGATAAAACAACTGGATTGTGACAATAGTAGCAGTAAGTAGCAGCCGTTGTTGCATCGGTCACGATCTCTGCTCCACAGCTTGGGCAAAGAAATAGTTCCATCGTTGCTTCTGTTTCTTCTTCCACTGATTCAGCTGGTGTTGCTTGATCGCTAGGATCAGAAAAACCACCAGCTTCTTCAAACGCTTTTCGTTCTGCTTCATCCATCTGCTCCAACTGTTCATCTGCAGTAAAAGTAAAATCTTTTTCAGAATCTTGTTGGGAAGGCGGTTGATCTTCTGAGTGAATCCCTCGGGCTGCTTTTTGTTCTTGTTCGTACTGACTGACTTCTTCCTCAGTGTAAACATTTAAACAATAGTCACAGTGGAATTTTTGATCTTTTGGATCAAACGTGAGAGGACCCCCACAGTTTGGGCATTTATGTGTAAGAACGTCCATTCTATCCACACCTTTCTAAAACTTAGTCGAGTGGGATTCCTTTGAATGGTTTTCCACAATTTGGACAAAACTTAGGGATACCATTTGAAAGATCGACCACTTCGTTACATTCACTACATTTCATTTGTAACTTTGGTTGGACATTTGCAACTGGCTTGGCTGCCCCACAGTTAGAACAGAATTTTCCCGTATTTTCAGTTCCGCAGACTGGACATGTCCAAGTATCATTGCTCCCTTGAGCGGTTTGTTGGTTTTGTTTTTCAGCTTGTTGTTTGATTTGTTCCTGGTTATTTTGTGCTGCTTGTGAAAGGTAAGAACCATTAGCATTCATTCCCATTCCCATGCCCATAAAGCCAGTCATCGCCCCGGCATCATTTTTACCAGCTGCTTCCATCCCACGAGCAATCGAACCTTGAACATAGCCTTCACGGACACTTGGATCTCCCAACATCGCACCTTCATTACGCATATTGATCAATTTCACTGAATCATCTGTGTAAGAAATACTTGCTACTGCGACAGAAACGATTTCCATACCACGTAATTCATTCCAAGATTCATCTAAAACATTGCCCATGTATTTACTTAATTCTAAGCTTTTTGATGGAACATAAGAAATGCGCTGACCATCAGCAGACATTTGGTTGATTGCAGCTTGAAGAGCTGTTAAAAATTCTGCCAGATACTGCTCATTAATATCTGAGATTTCTACTTGCGTTTTGTTTTTAGGAATAGCGTTGGTATAAAACAAAATTGGATCAGTAATATGGATCGAATAAGTACCATGAGCTCGTAAGAACAATTCAGCATTGTAAAAATTGTCAAAATAGTTCAGCGGCGCACTGGTACCAAACTTGATTCCTTTGATTTCTTGAAGATTGATATAAAAGACTTGTTGCTTTTGAGGTGTCACGCCACCGAATTTAAAACGTTCAAAAGTTTCTGCGATCGCACCTTTCAATGAACCATTGAACATGGAAGGAGCAGAGTCATTTTTGATCGTGTAGTAGCCTTCTTCAGCAGTATAATCAATGATTTTACCACCATCTACAAGGAGCATCATCATATTCGGATAGACATGGACAACGGTTCCGTCAGTTAGAACATCCTCTGTTCCTTTACGATTGGAGCCACGTTTATCATCTTTACGTACTTTCACACCTTTTGTCATAACTGTTGTATCGCTCATATCCGCTGGTTCGATTACTTCGATCCATTGATCTGCTAATCCACCGCCGATCATGCTTGTTGCTGCTTTGATAAGACCCATAAAAAATTCCTCCCTTTATGAATGTTGATTGTTAAATGAATGACTCTATTATACCATAGGAGCAATAAAAAACTCTCAGACGGAAGATGGATATTAGCTGTTTAGCTGATTTTCTTTCAGTTGAAAAAAACAAGGAAGATCGAGAAAGCTGTTTGTGAGTATTTATTTGAAAGAATCGGGGAATACACAAGTAACTACAAACGACAAATCATGATTCTTCTCATAACTATAGTAGTTTTTTTTAGCAAAATCACGTATAATAAAAGATAGTGAATTTTTCAAAAAAGGGGGATCTTCATGGCATATCAAGCACTCTATCGTGTCTGGCGTTCACAGCGTTTCGAAGACATCGTCGGGCAAAAAGCGGTGACACAGACGTTGAAAAATGCTATCGTTTCCCATAAAACTTCTCATGCTTATCTATTTACAGGACCACGAGGAACTGGTAAAACGAGTGCAGCTAAAATTTTTGCAAAAGCTATCAACTGTCCGAATAGTCAAGATGGAGAACCTTGTAATCATTGTGAAATGTGTCAGTCGATTACAGCGGGAACACAAGAAGACGTGATTGAAATCGACGCAGCAAGTAATAACGGAGTCGAAGAAATACGTTTTATTCGAGATCGAGCGAACTACGCACCGACAAAAGCAACTTATAAAATCTATATCATAGATGAAGTGCATATGCTTTCTACCGGAGCGTTCAATGCATTGTTGAAAACTTTAGAAGAACCTAAAGAAAATGTTATTTTTATTTTAGCAACAACCGAGCCACATAAGATACCAGCAACGATCATTTCCAGAACACAACGCTTTGATTTCAAACGAATCAATGCAGCAGATATCGTTGAGCATTTGGCATACATTTTAAAGCAATCAGACGTACAATATGAAGAACCAGCACTAGGGGTTATTGCTCGAGCAGCAGAAGGCGGGATGCGTGATGCGCTAAGTATCATGGACCAAGCGATTTCTTTTAGTAATGGGATCGTAACTGTGGATGATGCGATGCAAGTTACCGGTAGTCTAACCAACGAGATGATGGATGAATTTTTAGGCGCTTGTGTGAATAATGAAGTGCCCAAAGCGTTAGAATCATTAACAGATATCTTAGCTGCTGGTAAGGAAGCACGGCGCTTTTTAGAAGATCTTTTACAGTATTGTCGTGACTTACTGATGTACCAACAAGCACCAAACCTCGTAGCAGAACGAACAACTTCACTTCGAGAACCATTTGTCGAACTAGCAAAAGAAGTACCTGCACCTCGACTTTTTCAGATGATCCATATTTTGAGTGAAACACAAAATGAGATTCGTTTTACTAATAGTGCTACGATCTATCTGGAAGTAGCAACCGTCAAGCTAGCTCAAGCTTCTGGTTCAGCTGCTCCTTCAAGTAGTAACCAAGCAAGTGAAGTAGACAGTCAGTTAATTAATCAGCTACAAGCAGAGATCAAAGAGCTGAAAAAAGCGATCAATGAGATCAAAACGAATGGGGGAACCCCTTCAACTACTGCCAAGCAAACACAAGCTCCTGTTCAAAAGAAACAAGCAAGTACGTATCGGATACCAACTGAACGAGTGTATCAGGTTCTAAGAGAAGCGACCAGAAAGCATTTGAATGAAGTCAAAGAAGTCTGGGACGATTTGTTGATGAGTTTGTCTGTGACACAACGAGCGATGCTTAAAGCAAGTGAACCAGTTGCGGCTAGTCCTAATGGGTTAGTCATTGCGTTTGATTACGAGATCGTTTGTCAACGAGCTGCTAACGACGAAGAATTACAGTTGGCGATCCATAATAATTTAAGTCGAATGATCAAAGACTATGCACCAGATTCAGTCTATATCACGAGAGAAAGCTGGCCAACGATCCGCAAAGACTATTTAGTCCAAGCAAAAGACGGGAGTAATGATGATTCTTTTGCTCCGGAAGATTCAGATGAAGAGATCGAACTGATCCCTCAACAAGCACCAAGTGAAGAAACGATCGTCACGAAAGCCGAAGAAATCTTTGGCACAGATGTTGTGACAATCATTGATGATTAAATAAAAAAAGGAGAATGATCAATTATGATGCGCGGAATGGGAAACATGCAAGGGATGATGAAACAAGTCCAAAAAATGCAAAAAGAGATGGTTCAAGCACAAGAACAATTGAACGAAACAGAATTTACTGGTGTAGCAACCAATGAGTTAGTGAAAGTTATTTTTACAGGTGATCGTCGGATGAAAGACATCCAAATCAGTGAAGGTGTCGTGGATCCTGAAGATACAGAAATGTTGCAAGACCTGTTGATGATGGCTGTCAATGATGCTTTGACAAAAATCGATGCAGAATCTGAAAAAACAATGGGAAAATATACTAAGGGGTTACCCTTCTAATTTTTCCTAAAGGGGTAATGAAAATGCAATATCCAGAACCAATTGCTAAATTGATCGATAGTTACATGAGACTGCCAGGGATCGGTCAGAAAACAGCCACAAGATTAGCTTTCTACACGATCGATATGAAAGATGAAATCGTGAATGAATTTGCTAAATCGTTGTTAAGTGTCAAACGAGATCTTCATTTTTGTAGTGTTTGCGGCAACATCACAGAAGAAGACCCATGTGAGATTTGTAAAGATCCTTCAAGAGACCGGGGGGTTATCTTAGTCGTCGAAGAACCAAAAGACGTGATGGCGTTAGAAAAAATGCGGGAATATCGTGGGCTTTATCATGTTCTACATGGGGTTCTTTCTCCAATGGAAGGGACTGGACCTGAAGATATCAACATTTCTTCGTTACTTGAACGCCTACATGATGATCAAGTGAAAGAAGTGATCATTGCAACAAATGCAACCACTGAAGGAGAAGCTACTGCCATGTATCTTTCACGATTGATCAAACCGGCTGGTATCAAAGTCACTCGATTGGCCCACGGCTTATCCGTTGGTTCGGATATCGAATATGCTGATGAAGTGACCCTGTTAAAAGCGGTAGAAGGCAGACGCGAGTTATAAATTTTCTATAAAAAAGAATTTCGGCTACAATAAAGAAGTAACGCAAGAGATGGGGGCAAAAATGTGAACGGACTATTTATTACGATCGAGGGACCAGATGGAGCTGGGAAAACCAGTATTCTAAATGAGTTATTACCTCTTTTGAAAAAAGTAGCAAAAACAAAGATCATTCAAACAAGAGAACCAGGTGGGATCCCGATTGCCGAAGAGATTCGGGCAGTTATCCTTGATCCTAAAAATGATCGGATGGATGAACGGACAGAAGCTTTGCTATATGCTGCGGCTAGAAGACAGCATTTGGTCGAGAAAGTCCTACCTGCTTTATCAGAAGGAAGCATTGTTTTATGTGATCGATTTGTAGACAGCTCATTGGCTTATCAAGGGGCGGGACGTAGAATCGGTGTTTCTGAGATTGCCCGCTTGAATGAATTTGCTACAGAAGGTACGACACCTGACTTTACCCTTTATCTCGATATTGATTCAGATACTGGATTGCATCGCATTAAAGAGAACCGAAGAGGTCAAATCGATCGATTAGATTCAGAAGGATTGGAATTTCATCAACGAGTACGTCATGCGTATTTAAAAATAGCTGAAGAGAATCCTGAACGTATTTATAAAATTGATGCAAGAAAGAGCTTTGAAGAGGTACTTCAAACAAGTTACAGAGCCATTGTTGAACAATATCCACAATTTTTTGAAAACTAGGAAGGTGACTGTATATGAAAATTATTTTAGCAATTATTCAAGACAAAGACAGTAATCGTTTATCCAATGAATTGATTGATGCCAATATCCGTGCAACAAAATTATCTTCAACTGGTGGCTTTTTGAAAGCTGGCAACAGTACATTTATTGTTGGGATTGAAGACGAACGTGTAGAAGAAGCATTAGAAATCATCAAAAAAACTTGTGAATCAAGAAAACAATTTGTTTCAACACCTGTCACGTTGGATATCTCTATGGACGGTGGAGTTCCTTATCCAGTAGAAGTTGAAGTCGGTGGAGCAACCGTCTTTGTGTTACCAGTTGAAGGATTTCATCAATTTTAGGAGGCGCCATGGATCAAGAATTTACGCTGGATCAAATGCAACCTATCGTGTATCAACAGCTTCAACGAAGTTTTGAGCATGGGCGCCTCGCTCATGCTTATCTTTTTGAAGGCGAAAAAGGAACGGGAAAACACGAAATGGGGATTTGGTTAGCACAACACCTGTTTTGTACGAATCTGCAGGAACAACTTCCTTGTGGAGTATGCAATAATTGTCAACGAATCCAAAACCAAGAACATCCAGACGTTTTAACGATCGTACCAGAAGGGCAAACGATCAAAGTCGATCAAATTAGACGTTTACAAACCGAATTTAGTCGTAGTGGTTATGAATCTCGGAAGAAAGTTTTCCTTATTCAAGAAGCAGAAAAGATGAATGCAAGTGCAGCAAATAGTTTGCTTAAGTTTTTAGAAGAACCACCAGGCGATTTTCTAGCGATCTTAGAAACAGATTCGATTGGGCGAATCCTACCAACGATTCAATCACGCTGCCAAATCTTGCATTTTCAGGAGCTGGCTAAAGATGCGTTGATTTATAAATTACAACAAGCACAGATTCCTTTAGAAAAAGCGAAACTTTTGACTTTCTTGACGAACAGTTTCACAAAAGCAGTTGAAATATCGCAAAATGAATGGTTTAATGATGCTAAGGATTCGATTCAACAGTGGTTTGTGTATTTGCAAAAAAATGATACACAAGCATTCATTTATGTTCAAAAAAAGTTAATAA
This sequence comes from Enterococcus sp. C53, assembly GCF_040887425.1. Lineage (NCBI taxonomy): Bacteria > Bacillati > Bacillota > Bacilli > Lactobacillales > Enterococcaceae > Enterococcus > Enterococcus sp. C53. The sequence goes on along the minus strand of NZ_JBFOFT010000007.1, from coordinate 95,201 downwards.
AGACTTTTAAAGAAAAATCGCAACAATTTACTGGTTTATCGATCTTAATGTTTTATTATCAAGAAGCTTTACAACAAGCTTTAATAGCAGAAAATCTTAGAAAAGTAACACGTATTAATCAGACGATTGAGCGTATTTTATTAGCGGAACAGAAATTAAGAAGCAATGTCAGCTTCCAAGCAGTAGCGGAACAGTTTGTTTTACAAACAATTACTGGCTGAGACAGCAGGAAAAATGAGGGTCAAGGGGGATGGAAATGGTCGAAGTAGTAGGTGTCCGTTATAAAGAAGCAGGTCCTATCTATTATTTTAAACCTGGTCAATTAACGTATGAATACAACGAGAAAGTAATCGTTGAAACTCAAAAAAACTTACATATTGCAACTGTCGCCATTCCTAAAGCAGAACTTGATCCGGAAGAATTGCCTGAGCAAATCAGTTCAATTTTGCATAAAGCGACACAAGCAGAACTCGAAAAAGAACAAAAAAATAAAGAAGATGCAGAACAAGCCAGGCTGATTGCGAAAGAAAAAGTCAAAAAACATGGGTTAGAAATGAAGATCATTCATGTAGAATATACGTTAGATCGTAGTAAACTCATTTTTTCATTTACAGCAGATGGACGAATTGATTTTCGGGAATTAGTCAAAGACTTAGCTGCCGTGTTTCGCACTAGGATTGAACTTCAACAAATCGGAGTACGAGATGAAGCAAAATTGCTAGGTGGAATTGGCCCATGTGGACGGCCTTTATGCTGTGCTTCTTTTTTAGGAGATTTTGTCCCAGTTTCAATCAAAATGGCAAAAAATCAAAATTTGTCCTTAAACCCGACTAAGATATCTGGGTTGTGTGGACGTTTGATGTGTTGCTTGCAATATGAAAATGAAGAATATGAATTAGCAAAAAAAGCACTTCCAGATTTTGGAACAGTGGTTAACACTCCTGATGGTAAAGGGAAAGTTGTCGGCTTGAACTTACTTAATCGACTAGTAAATGTTCGATTAACAGGTCGGGAAAATCCAATCGAATATGAATGGGATGAATTGAAAAACTTCATCCAGGTAGGTGAGATAAATGGATAAGAGATCATTATATGATGGCTTGAACCAATTAGAATCAGAGCTAAGAAATACATTAACTGAATTGGTGGAAATGAAGCAAGCATTACATGAGATCGTTGAAAAAAATACAACGTTGGAAATGGAAAATCAACGTTTAAGAGAGCATTTACGGGAATTAAATCAAGTACAAACACCAGCAGATAATGTGAAACAAGAACTTTCAAAATCTCGTATGAACTTAGAAAAGATTTATGAAGAAGGCTTTCATGTTTGTTATGATCTCTATGGCTCAAGACGTGAGAATGACGAACCTTGTGCCTTTTGTTTAGAAGTCATCTATCGAGAAAGCGGACGGTAAACAAAGAGATTTGAAACAAGCCTGATATTGCTTATTTTTAGCGATCAATAAACGGCACTCACAGTATCACTTCTACGGAATTAAGTCCGAAAATAAAAAATAAGAAATGCTATTTTTCAATGTTTCGCCCTTAATTCTTAAAGGAGGCCGTGTTGTTCACGACCTCTTATATGGCGTTCAAAGCATTGCTTCTGCGGAATTAAGCTCAAAAAATTAAAAATATGAAAAGCTATTTTCAATTTTTCGTTCTTAATTCTTGAAGCAGCCCATGCTTTTCACGACCTTTACACGGCGTTCAAACATCAGCTCCTTGAAATAAGCCTGAATTTTTCAAAACATGAGAAGCTGTTTCAAAAAATTCTTTCTTATTGTCATCGGAGCTACCCGATGTTTTCACGACCTCTTACACAGGAGAATAAATCATGCTTAATCAAAAAAGTTTTAAAGGACATCATGAAACTGGCTCGTTTTATTTAGTACCGACTCCGATTGGTAATTTAGAAGATATGACTTATCGTAGTGTACGGATATTACAAGAAGTAGACTTGATTGCCAGTGAGGATACACGAAATACCCAAAAATTACTGAATCATTTTGAGATTCAGACACCGCAAAAAAGTTTACATGAACACAACTATAAGGAACGAATTCCGCAATTGATCGCTGAGTTGATGTCTGGTCGCTCGATTGCACAGGTAAGTGATGCTGGGATGCCTTCTATTAGCGATCCAGGACATGAGCTGGTACTTGCTTGCATCCAAGCGGGGATTCCAGTAGTCGCTATTCCAGGACCAACTGCTGGGATGACTGCGTTGATTGCTTCAGGCTTGTTACCTCAGCCATTTTTATTTTATGGTTTTTTAGGAAGAAAGAAAAAAGAACAACAAACAACGTTAGAAACATTGAAAGAATACACAGCTACATTGATTTTTTACGAATCTCCTTATCGGATCAGTGCAACTTTAACGAATATGTTGACTGTTTTTGGTAACCGTCAAGTTGTTTTGTGTCGAGAATTAACAAAAATCCATGAAGAATATTTACGTGGAAGTATTGAAGAGTTATTAGACTACATTGAAGAACACCCTGTAAAGGGAGAATGCTGTTTATTGGTTGAAGGAAATACTGGAAGTGAAGAGCCACAAACACAAATTGAAGGATCATTGAAAGAACAAGTCGAACAGTTGATTGCTCTTGGGGAAAAAACAAATGCAGCTATTAAAGCTGTTGCTGTAAAAAACGGACTCAAAAAGCAAGAAGTATATCGACAATTTCACGACTTGGACTAGTTGTATCGAAAAAGATATTTTTTGAAGGAAAGTTATGTCCGAATTGCATAGGAAAGAACGTTTCTTTATTGGTAATGACCATTTGATTTCAATGAAAAATTGAACTGATTTGAGACTTTTTCTAACGATTATCGAGGTGATCAATGTGAAAACACATGTAGGTTTACTTGATAAGATCAGAGTGATAAAGACGCAACCATTGCTTGTTCGGTTTACATTGGAAACCATTCATCAGCCACTTAATTGTATTGTTGCAAATGTCGAGATTGCGGATAAGTTGATGATGATGGAAGAAAGAAAATATAACATTGCTGTTACAGGACACTTGAATCGACGTAATCAGCTAGTTGTTGAGAGTTTGCAAGTGAGAAATCCAGATCAATATACACGAAATCTCAAAATCTAGAGCGAGTGCGAGAAGTACTATGAAATTAGTGCGGTGCAATGTTACCCGCAGATTTCAAATATTAAAACACCATGGAGATTGAATGAAGTTCAACCTCTATGGTGTTTTTACGTAATGTCAACTACATAGCTAAATAAACCATAGTGAAAAAAATACTAGAACGAATTTCCAAAATTTCGCCCATAGTAAGATGAAGGGAACTTAAGCAAATCTAAGTAAACCTAAGAGGTATTTTATCCTATCTAAAGGTTAGCGCGCATTAATTATCTTCATATGGCTATAGTATAGGTTAAGACAACGATTACTGAAACAATTCTTCATAGCTGATCGTTTCATCAGAGTTATTTAACTGATCCAGCAACGTTTCTAGTTTCGCAAAATTGATAAAGCGTGCTTGTCGTTCGACTTCTTTATTTTTATGGTAGATCAAAATAACAGGAGCAGTCAATATTTGAAAGGCGCTAGCTACTTCAGGTGTTTCCACAGCATCTAAATGAAAACTAGGAAAATCATACTGATCCAATAATTTCTTCAAACGAGGAAGAACAGCATGACATACGCTGCAATTTGGCATAGATAAGTAAAGAACTACCGTTTCATCTTGTGCTAATGACTGATGTACTTCTGATAGATTCGTGGTTTTTTTCATATAAAAAACGTCCTTCCTAATCAAAACAGCCTTTCACAATAAACGTTGTGAAAGATTTCGTGAACCCATTTAATCACAATAAGAAAAAAAGTCAATTAACTTGTCTTATTTTTATCAAATAAAAGATAAGAGTTAGGTAAGAAATAGAAGTAATCTTGTTTTTTTTTAGCGAAAAGCGTATATTATTCTGGCAAATGATGTTTATAGTAAGGAGCGAAAAAATGTTTTCTTTTATACCAAATTCGGTATTGCAGATGAGTACGATTTTTCTATCAATCGTTATTGAAGCTTTACCATTTGTTCTATTAGGCTGTCTCATCTCTGGGGCACTACAAGTCTTTTTAACACCTGAGCGAGTCAAACGCTGGTTACCAGACAATCGCTTTTTATCCATTTTGACTGGTTCTGTTTTAGGATTTTTCTTTCCATCCTGTGAATGTGGGATCGTACCGATCGTTCATCAGTTTGTCAAAAAAGGAGTTCCTGTGCATACCGCTTTTGCATTTATGTTAACAGCACCTATTATCAATCCAATCGTCATTTTTTCTACTTTTATTGCATTTGGGAACTCTTGGGAAATGGCCGGTTGGCGAATGGTTGGAAGCTTTGTGGTAGCGTTGATCATTGGTATCTGGCTCGCTTATTTTCAAAAAGAAAGTGTATTGAAAACGAAGATCCAACAAACAATCGATCATAACCATCATCACAACCATCATCATGACCACACCCATGGTACCAATAAACACGAGGAGGTCAAAATTGGGAGAATCAAGCAACTTAGTCAGCAAACAGGTCATGTCCTCACACATTCGATCGATGAATTTTTTGATACGGGTCGGTATCTGATTGTCGGTGGTCTGATTGCCGCTAGTATGCAAACTTACTTGCCAACTCGTGTCATGTTGACACTGGGCTCAACCAAACTACTAGCAATTATTATTATGCTTCTTCTAGCTTTTACGATGTCCCTATGCTCGGAAGCAGATGCGTTCATCGGGTCCTCCTTACTCAGCCTTTTTGGTACAGCTCCTGTGGTGGCATTCTTAGTATTTGGACCAATGGTGGATATCAAAAACCTTTTGATGATGAAACGCTATTTTAATGGTCGCTTTATTTTGATGCTCATTGGTTTGATAGCCGTTAGTGTGATTGGTTTTACATTATTTATCTAGGAGGAGCAGTATGATACGATTTTTGATATTATCTGGTTATTTTGAGCTAATGATGTATTTACAAGTATCTGGGAAATTAGATCAGTACATCAATGTTCATTATCGTTATTTGGCTATTTTATCGATGATTTTATCTGCTTTACTTGCATTGGTCCAATTGTATATTTGGGTCAAGAGTGATTCAGTAAAAGGGAAAAAACAGGTAGATGAAGAAGTACACCATCACCACGATCATGATCACGATCACGGGTTAACCAAACCCTCACAACGAGTGATCGCTTATGTTCTGTTGGCTTTACCTGTTATTGTCGGTACTTTATTTCCAACAGTCAGTTTAGATACGACGATTGTGGAAGCAAAAGGATTCAATTTTCCAATAAGTAAGGAGTCGGTTGGAGACCCTGAAATGCAGACACAATATTTAAAGCCTGATACGAGCATTTATTTTAACAAGTCTGACTATTTGGATCAGATGAAAAAATTAAAAGAAAAATATGATGACAAACAGCTTATTAAGATCACTGATGAGAATTACTTGGAAGTCATGGAATTGATTTATAATTACCCAAGTGAATTTATTGGGAAAAAAATCTCTTATGAAGGCTTTGTGTATAAAACGCCAGATGGGGAAAAAGAAGATAATTTCTTATTCCGTTTTGGAATCATCCATTGCGTTGCTGACTCAGGTGTATTCGGTCTATTGACACATATGCCGGAAGGAACGAATGTCAAAAACGATGAGTGGTATAAAGTAGAAGGCACCATCCAATCTGACTATTATGAACCCTTCAAACGGGACATTCCAGTTGTAGAGGTCAATACTCTAACCAAAATCGAGGCGCCCAAAAATCAATATGTGTATCGGTCATTTTAAAGCAAAGACTAAAATTATTAGTGACAAAAACAACTGATGTGACAATAAAAAACCAAAGTACTTGAAAATAGCTTGTAGCTTGCCTATTTTCTAGATACTTTGGTTTTTTATTCATGGCATGATTATTTTTGCCGTTACTTTTTCATTTATGAACGTTTTTAGTTGTTCTTTTTTTTCGTTTCAAAAAAATGGCTTCTCGTTTTAATTTGAAGTTTCGGATATTGTGGTTGAAGACCTCTGATAAAACGAGTCCTAAAGCAATAGCACCAGCAATCATGATCGCTTGAACTGTATAACTTGCAGCTGCCTGATACGAGCCAGTTACTAGATTTCTCACTGCTTGATAAGCCAGACCTCCAGGAACTAGTGGTACCATGCCAGGGATATTAAAGATGGTTACAGGCATTTTTAATCGTTTAGAAAAAAGATCACTGATAAATGCAACACCTAAAGAACCCAGTAACGAACCAAAAGCCGGCGTACCACCTAAGTCCACACATACCCAATAGATCATCCAGCCAAAGGCACCAGAGAGCCCACAACAAATCAAGGCACGTCTAGGAACGTTGGTGATGATCGCAAAAGCTGCTGTGGCTAAAAAGCTAAAAGAAAATTGAATAAATAGATTCCACATCATCATGTTCCTTTCTCAATAAAAAAGTTGGAAGATAAAGGCAATCGCAAATCCGATCATTGTGGCAGTCATCATGGCCTCTGTACCACGAGAAACTCCAGAAACATAGTGTCCAGCTAGTAAATCCCGAATAGCATTTGTAATCTGTACTCCAGGAACAAGGGGCATGACACAACCGATGATGATCAAATCCTGATTGGCACCTAATCCGACACGAATGCTGAGAATAGCTGTAAGACCAATTAACAAGGAAGATAAGAACTCTGACAAAAATTTGATCCGAAAAAATTTTAAACTATATAAGTAAATCGCATAGCCGATACCGCCGATCATCAAAGTGATTGGTAGATCACTCATTTCTCCACCAAATAATACCATGATCGTTCCGCTAATCACCGCAGCACTTAAAATTTGAAGCCATACTGGGAAAAATGATCGGTCTTTTTCAATGGCTTGTAAGGCAACGTAGAGATCATTCAAAGTTAACTCACCAGCAACATATTTTCTAGAAAGATTATTGACATTGACAACTTTTTCCAGATTAATGGAGCGATTGGTGATTTGTTCCATTCTAATGGTTGACGTACGGTCAAGACCAATAAACAAACCCGTTTGAGTAACATAGCTGACCAGTCGATAATTGCCAGAAGCAAGAGCGATTCGGCTCATTGTGTCTTCTACTCGGTACATCTCAGCGTTGCTTTCCATCATGATTTTGCCAGCTAATAAACAAGTATCAAGTAATAAATCCAACTCTTTTTCTGTCATAATATTTTCTCCAATAGTTCATTTGTTGCTTTTATTTTACTACAAATGACTAAATAAAAGAGAAATAAATAAATACTTGAGTATGAAAAGAAAGAGGCGTATACTGATTTTTGTAAGATGCGGGTGTAGTTTAGTGGTAAAATCCCAGCTTCCCAAGCTGATGTCGCGGGTTCGATTCCCGTCACCCGCTTAAACGAACGATAAGAATGAAGAGAAACAGTATTGATCACATGTTGTTTGATCAATACTGTTTTTTGTTTTTGAGTCACAAGGTATTTTTTGCTTGATTAAGTGAAAACATACTGTTTTAAGATCAATGATTTTTTATGATGTATTCTTTTTAAGAAGAGATCAATTTTTAATTAGTATAGAGAATTAAAGGTAGAAATAAATGGAATAAAATAAGTTTAAATATTTTAAAAAAGGGGAACGTATGTTAAAGTTTAGAATAGTTGTTTAGAAAAGGAGTAAAGAAATGCAGAAAAAATCAACAAAAGCCATTATGGGTGTGGTTGTTGCTGTTTTAGCAGGGGCACTAGGACTATCAACACAAAAAAATTCAGATATCGTTCAACAAATTACTGGGTTATTTGACTCAACCCCACAAGCGTCAAAAGTAGCAGACGTACCAGAATATGATGGGAAGCATCAAGAAATTGAGATCAATCAGAATCGCCCGGATTTCACTGAAGAAGATTTGAGCTTAGCTAAAGGAACATGGCAAAGCTATTCAAATATTGATCGATTGAACCGTGTAGGTGCGGCCAATGCGTTATTGGGAAAAGACCTTTTTCCCAAAGAAAAACGCGAGCCGTTGTATATTGATCCAACTGGTTGGAAACAAAAAAAATTAAGCGATGGCCAATGGCTTTATAATCGTAGCCATTTGATTGGTTATCAATTGACTGGACAAAACAACAACATCAAAAATTTGATGACAGGTACTCGTTCATTAAATGCGCCGTATATGCTAGTCCATGAAAATGATATTGCCGCTTATATCAAAGAAACCAATCATCACGTTCGTTATCGTGTCACTCCACATTTTAAGGGGAATGAATTAGTTGCCAGAGGAGTGCAATTAGAAGCAGAAAGTATTGAAGATAAAAAAATAAAATTTAATGTGTTTATTTATAACGTTCAAGAGGGTTATGAAATCAACTATGATACCGGACAGGCGAGAAAAAAATAGCTAATGACATTCGATAGTATACGAAAAAAGTATGAACTTTTTGAAGAATTATCGAAAAAGCTTATATTTATTTAAATATAGCGTATACTTTGGTTAAGATACGATCAAGTAACTGAACATTTGATCACAAATATGTTAAAGTAATTAGAAGTCTGTTTATTAATTTAACCGGAAGTTTTTTAAGATTTATTTGTAGTTTTAAGGTAATTCGAGTAAAATAAAAGTGTAGAAGGTAAATGAATACCTTGCGGGAAAGAGGTGTAGAATCATGGGTTTTACAGATGAAACCGTACGTTTTGGTTTTGACGATAGTCGTAAAAAAGAAGTAAGTGAGACATTAGCGATCGTTTATCGGGCTTTAGAAGAAAAAGGCTACAATCCAATTAATCAGATTGTTGGCTACTTGCTTTCTGGAGACCCGGCCTACATTCCTCGTTATCGTGATGCAAGAAACTTGATACGTCGTCACGAACGCGATGAAATCATGGAAGTAATTGTTAAAGATTATCTAACAAACCATGGGGTAAGTATATGAGAGTAATGGGCTTAGATGTGGGCTCAAAAACAGTTGGTATTGCTGTTAGCGATCCATTTGGTTGGACCGCTCAAGGAGTAGAGATCATTCGTATTGATGAAGAGGCGGAAGAGTTTGGCTTTGACCGTTTGAAAGAACTAGTCGATCAATACGAAGTAGACCGATTTGTCGTAGGCTTACCTAAAAATATGAATAATACAATTGGACCAAGAGCAGAAAGCTCAATGGCTTATGGAGAAAAAATTAAAGAATTATTCTCGTTACCAGTTGAATATCAAGATGAACGACTAACCACAGTTCAAGCTGAACGAATGTTAGTTGAGCAAGCCAATACATCAAGAGCTAAAAGAAAAAAAGTGATTGATAAATTAGCTGCTGTCATGATTTTACAAAATTATTTAGACGGTTCAGGAAAAAAATTATTTTAATTTCAATGAAAAGAGGGAGACTTATGACAGAACATAACCACACACATGACCACGATCACGAAGGGCACGAGCATATCACCTTAGTAGATGATCAAGGAAACGAAACGTTATATGAAATTTTATTAACAGTTGATGGACAAGAAGAATTTGGCCGTAACTACGTATTGCTTTATCCAGCTGGTGTACCAGAAGATGAAGATGTTGAGTTACAAGCCTATGCTTATGTCGAAAATGAAGACGGCACAGAAGGCGAACTAGAACAAATCGAAACTGATGCAGAATGGGACATGATTGAAGAAGTATTCAACACGTTCATGGCTGAAGAAGAAGAATAGTCTTAAAATGACGGCTGAACCCTTGATGGATAAGGGTTCAGTTTTTTTTTGTTTTGCTTTGACCAAGGTTATTAAAAATCGGCTCTTTGTCAAGAAGGACTGATGAGTGGAGTAAAATCAAATCTGAGTCTGAACAATCAACTCGGTTTCATCAGCCACATAAATAATAGAGTCAAAATAGTTAAGTGTATTTTGTTTTAAGGAATGATCAAGAATAAAGTATGCAGAAAATATCTGATTTCTAGATAGGAATATAAAACCCTTCGTAGGGTACGATATAATAATAAGAGGTTCTTTGTGATGAAGTATGTGACTTGTCATTGTTTCTAAGAATGAAATGACAGATAAAGTGAATATTCTTGTCCACTTTTTCAGATGTTCAAGCGTTGTATAGATGAAAGGAGAAAATGAAATGAAACAGGAGGGAACATTTGAAGAAGTATTACTTTTATTAGGGCAAGAAGTAATCAGAGTGCTAATAGAAAAGGGGAGTACGTTGGAAGACGCAGAAGATGCTGTTTCTAAAACCTATGATACTATATTTTCTTCTCTTATCTATATGACACAGGATAATTTACGTCCTTGGTTTTTTAGAGTTTCTTTCAATAACTATATTGATTTATTCAGGAAAAAGAAGCGTGAAAAAGAGCTTATTTTTCGCTATGTTGACTCTCAGTCGAATGGAACTAATGAATCAGAAAATTTATGGATGATTATCGACTCGCTAAAAAGGCAAGAACAAGAATTACTGATTTTTAAGTATTATTATCGACTATCGTATGAGGACATCGCGAGTATATTAAATCAAAAAGTAGAAACCGTGAAAAAACAATTATACAGAGCACGAAAAAAATTAAAGGCAAACTGGGAGGATGAGTGATGGATTTGAATAGGAGTATCAAAAAAGCCAAAAGAAAGCAGATAATAATGGTCAGTTGTGTTTCAATCATAATTTTTCTTACGATGTCGGGTATCTTGGTTTTTATATTAGATAAAGTCGCTACGAAAAATTATCATGAGCTAGATCAGTCGTTATTTGCTTACCAAACAATTGCCTCACCAAATACACAAATTGACTCACAAGTGATTGCTAACAGCTCAATTTTGGGCGGGGAGGTCGTAACTAACCAATCGAAAAACATTGATGGCTACATTGTACCCTGGAGTAGTTTACATAGTAAGTACAATGTTTTTGGCAACGAAGTGGACAATAATGAACGGATGACATCTTGGTATCATTCCCTTAAAAATTCATATGAATATAATCGTCAAACCAAACAAAAAGTCGCCACATTCTACAATCCGACGATTGAAAACTATTATGGTGGGGTGAAAAATGAATTAGCGGATTTAAAAAACACGGATGATTTACTTGCAGAAGTAGCTATTTCCTTTGATCGGCCCTATCGCTATAGTGAAGTGAAAAAAATGTTTCCGGAAAATGTCAATGTTGTCTGGTTGTATTTGTTTTCTGAAGAGAGAGACGAAAGCAAAGGACGTTCGGGTATGCCAACGTATGGTTTTCAGCTAAGTTTTGATGAAAAGAATCAGCTGATTGATGCAGAAGCAGATAAAGATTATTTTTTCAGCTCATTTGAATCACACGTTTCTTCTGTGAATAATAAAGCAATGGTAAATTTTCTAAAGGAAAACGAAAATAAGAAAGTAGATGACCTAGAAGTCTTAGGAGTAATGATTACAGGACAAGCAAAGAATTTAGCAGAACTAAAAGACAAACCCTTTGTTAGAGGCAGTTCTGTTGGTGTAACAGTACCGATTGTTCCATACATTGTACCAGAAAAATAGTAAGCTATCCTAAACAAGGAAATTGAATGAGTTCGTTTTAAAATAAGAGCTAAGAAAATCCCCAATTATTTTAAATACAAATTCAAGGAGACCAGTTATGAAAACTAGAGTGCTTATAAAAACCTGTGAATTTCTGCTCTTAATATTAAGTCTATTTTTAGCTGTAAAACATTACATTTTGCTGTTTCCAAAAAAAGTAAAAATTCTTTTATGTCTCATCAAAAAGGACTATTACTTCCCTTATGGATGGAAAACACTATCGATTTAGTAGTAACAGTGATCGTGTTACTCTTGATAATCGTACTTTCATGATATAGATAAGTACTTACCTTAATTTATAAAACATGCTGACTGATAAAATAGGATCAGCAGACGGGGGCAAAAATCTTGAATTTTTGTCCCTTTTTGTCTTTCCTTTTTAGTGGGTGCCACATTTGTAATGTTGACACGTGGCTCTATGGGAATCATTTCTCTATATAACATTGCGCTACAAAATTTTATTCAAAATTTGGTGTGACAAATACTAAGAAAAATTTTTGCCATGTATAAAGAAAAGTTACAACTAGATTTTTCAATGATTATATAGTGTCTATTTAGGGCACGCTTTAAATAGACGTTTTATTTTATAGATGATTCGGGGGACAACTATAGATAATCTACATTAGGTATAGAAAGAGTAAGTTGTGCTACATATATAGTATTAATTACATATTCATAAGGGAAAATACTATTGGAAAATATTAAAACAAAAAAGGTGTATATTTCGTATAGTTGGTCAAATAAAGAACACAAGGAAAGGGTAATACGATTAGCAGAAGAGTTGGTGAATCTTGGTTCCTTGTCAGATATTATTGAGGGAGAGCCTATAAAAAATGTTGGTGAACTTCACCAACATCAAAACGTATAAAGCCATTCTATATAGAGCATTTCTTAACTGAAAAACTGTTTTATTTCTAGTGATACTTTGGAGTGACAGCTTTCAATATTTAGTCAGTTGGCAAACATAGTAATCAAATGTACTTTTCTTTTCAAAGCCCATGTTTACATATAAATCATATGCAATTTGATTGGTTGCATCGACTTCTAAATAAATTTCTTTTTCTTCTTTGATTAATAATTCTTGGATCAAACGGTTCAAGCAAAGTTTACCTAACCCTTGACCACGAAAAGCCGGTGCTACGACTAAGCCGTAGATACCATAGGAAGATAGATCCTCTTCGATTCGGGCACAAGCAATCAGTTGATTTTCTTTATGAAAAACAACTGTTTTCTCTAAATCTTCAGATGACAATGAAGGAACCGTTGCCCCAATTTCTCCTAATTGGAGTTGGGCAATTAGGGAAGATTCCTTTAGAGTAGCTTTTTGTGGTCGATAAGGAGAATCTAGCTGTTTAAATTTGTTTGGCTGAAGAATCAACCGATACTCAGTAAACTGTTTGTTCAATTCTTTTTTCGACTCAATGTAATTTTTCAAAAAAAGGTCATGTGGATCAGTGATGTAAAGAATCGTTGTTCGGCCGATGGTTTGAGCAAATCCCATCATTTCGTCAAGTAGTTGTTGTAAACAAGCCAAATTTTCATGCACGATCATTGTCACTTCTAGTTCACTCTCATCATAAAAACTTAAAAAAGCATAGGCAATAAGTGTCTCTTCTTTAAAACAAAGGACATGGCGGATCTGGTCGTTCGTTTGTTCAGCAAAATCAGGAGCTAGTTTAAACTGGCAGTGACGCTGCTGTTCGATCTGTTCTTTCAATTCACGGATCGTTTGCTTGGTATCAGGTTGTAGCTGTCTTGTGATAAATACTTTCATTTATTTTCCCCAATCAAAAGATTTTTCTCATCTTATCTTATTTTTTTAACCAACACAATAAGAAAGTGAATCGCGGTAGTTGGTCGTTCCTTCATTTGGTCATGGAGCCAGAAAGCGAGTCATTGTATTCAACGAGAGTGTCATACAAATGCAATGCTCATAAAAATATAGTTTATAAGGAAAAGTGACATATAAATAAAATTTATGGTAGGTATTAGTTTTGACTATATTCTTTTCTCACGCCTATACTTCCCTTGTTACTAAAACCTAGGAGGAATTAGCTATGTTGACAGGATTAAACTTATTAAATAATCCATTTTTAAATAAAGGAACAGCTTTTACGAAAGAAGAACGTGCGAAATATGGGATTACAGGTATGTTGCCAAGCACAGTCCAAACGTTAGAGGAACAATCGATTCAAGCATACGGACAATATTTGAGTAAACAAAGTGATCTTGAAAAACGAATCTTCTTAATGAATTTATTCAATACAAACCGGACACTCTTCTATAAATTAATGGGACAACATTTAGTTGAGTTTATGCCAGTTGTTTATGATCCAGTCGTTGCGGATTCAATCGAACAATACAATGAAATTTTCTTAAAACCGCAAGATGCTGCGTTTCTTTCAATTGATGAACCAGAAAATATCAAAGCAAGTTTACAAAATGCTGCGGACGGTCGAGACATTCGCTTGATCGTGGTGACTGATGCAGAAGGAATCTTAGGCATGGGTGACTGGGGAGTCAATGGTGTAGATATTGCGATCGGTAAATTGATGGTTTATACAGCAGCTGCTGGAATCAACCCTGCCCAAGTATTACCTGTATCGATTGATGCAGGAACAAATAATGAAGAATTACTAAATAATCCATTGTATTTAGGAAATCGCCATCGTCGTGTGACAGGACAAAAATATTATGAATTTATCGATCAATTCGTTGATGCAGCAACGGATCTTTTCCCAGAACTATTACTACATTGGGAAGATTTTGGACGAGGAAATGCTGCAACGATCTTAGAAAAATATGAAGATAAAATCACTACTTTCAATGATGATATCCAAGGAACAGGGATTGTTGTTCTTGCTGGTGTACTAGGTGGACTGAATATTTCTGGAGAATCATTGAAAGATCAAACGATTTTGACTTTTGGAGCCGGTACTGCGGGCGTAGGTATTGCCAATATTCTATTAGACGAAATGATTCGTCAAGGTGTATCAGAAGAAGAAGCTCGAAAACACTTTTATCAAGTAGACAAACAAGGGTTATTATTTGAAGATACAGAAGGTTTGACTCCAGGACAAATTCCTTTTGCTCGAAAACGATCTGAATTTACTAATTCTGCTGAACTAACAACTTTAGAAGCGGTCGTAAAAGAAATTCATCCAACAATCATGATTGGGACATCGACTCAACCAGGTGCGTTTACGGAAGAAATCGTTAAGGAAATGGCAAGCCATACACCACGTCCAATCATCATGCCATTGTCTAATCCAACGAAATTAGCGGAAGCGAAAGCCAAAGATTTAATTGAATGGACTGATGGGAAAGCATTAGTAGGAACTGGGATTCCGGCAGCAGACGTGGAATACCAAGGAGTAACTTATCAAATCGGACAAGCAAACAATGCGTTGATGTATCCAGGGTTAGGACTTGGTTTGATTGCTTCAACGGCTACAAGTGTGAATGCTGAGATCATTTCTCAAGCAAGTCGTGCATTAGGTGGAATCGTTGATGTTACACAACCAGGCGCAGCAATTTTACCTCCAGTTGCGAAGATCACTGAATTTTCTCAAACAATTGCAGAAACAGTAGCGAAATCTGTTGTTTCTCAAAAATTGAATCGTGAAGAAATCACTGATATCAAAGCAGCAGTGGAATCTGCTAAATGGGTACCAGAATACCAAGAGTTAGACAAATAAGCTTGACCAAATTTCTAAAACAAAGTGAATGAAGGATTAGTTGAGCACAATCATACACAGAGTACGTTAATCGGTGAAAGGAAAGCAGCTGATTAGGTGCAACGAGGTGAAAAATGGGAATCACCTGATGAAGAAGCTATAAAAATCAGATATTGAACTATTTTTCAACGTACCTCAGCCTTTCACCGTGCTTTTTTATTCAGAAAGGATCTGTATGAATGACACAAAGAGAAGAATCAACTACAAAAGTTGAAGAAAAAACAAAAGAAGCATTTTGGACAACTAAGATTACTGGAGTAAGTCTTCCTATCTATTTTGTTATGGTATTAGTCCTGATCGTTGCAATGGCACTTGGAAAATTACCAACGAATATGATTGGTCCGATCGCTGTTCTAGTGATATTCGGGAATTTATTTCATTTTATTGGTACAAAAATCCCAATCGTTAGAAGTTATCTAGGTGGAGGTTCCGTATTTGCGATCTTTGCCTCAGCTGCAATTGCGACTTTTGGTATATTACCAGAATACGTGGTGAAAGCTACTGAAAATTTTGTAAGTAACATGGGTTTCTTAGATTTTTATATCGCAGCTTTAATCACTGGGAGTATTTTAGGGATGAATCGTAATTTACTAATGAAAGCATCGGTACGTTTCATTCCAGTAGCACTTATTTCAATGATTGTCTCGTTTTTTGCTGTTGGTCTAGTTGGAATGTTAATTGGTAATGGGTTTGGACGTTCCGTACTGTATATCTCTTTACCAGCAATGGCTGGAGGAGTTGGAGCTGGCGCAGTTCCATTATCTACGATTTATGCGAACGTCTTAGGAACAAATGCTTCCTCTATTATTTCTCAATTACTCCCAGCTACAGCAATGACTAATGTCTTAGCCATCATTGGAGCAGCTTTGGTTGCTCGTGCAGGAAAATCAATGTCTAAATTGAATGGTGAAGGCAAACTTATGGCAAAAGGCGATCTTGGTGACGGTAAACCACGGAATGTGAAACCATCGATCCCTCAATTAGGTGTAGGTCTAATGGTGTCATTGACATTCTTTATTTTAGGACAAATTGGCAACTACTTTGTGCCAAAAATCCATGCGTATGCGTTCATGATCATCATTGTCGTGATTTGTAAAATTACAAATCTCTTACCTGATTATTATGAGGATGCAGCAATTATGTTCAATAATCTGATCGTTAAGAATTTAACAGCAGCTGTCCTTGCAGGAATAGGGATTGCGCTATTGAATCTAAATGTCTTAGCTTCAGCGTTAACTTGGCAATTCGTTGTTTTATGTTTGACAAGTGTTGTAGCAATCTCGCTCACTTCAGGATTCGTGGGACGTTTGTTCGGTTTGTACCCAGTTGAATCAACCATTACAGCTGGATTGTGTAACAATTCAATGGGTGGTACAGGGAACGTAGCAGTATTATCTGCGGCTAATCGAATGGAACTAATTGCTTTTGCGCAAATGGGAAATCGTTTAGGCGGTGCAATCGTCTTGATCATTTCAGGATTTTTGATGCAACTATTTTCTTAAGGAACGAAGACAATAATTTTTTCCTTACTTTAATCGATAAGAAAAACATAGATCTGGAACAACGTTTGTTCCAAATCTATGTTTTTTTGTTTACATTCTTCTAATTGAGCAGGAACTACCCATGATGAAAGTCACGAGTGTACTCGGCTAATTCATCAAACCAAAAGCATGAATCGTAAAAGAAACCAGATCAACAAAAAAATTGGGTTTATCTGACAAAAATCTTCAAGTACTTGCGTATCTCTATTATGAAAAGAGAATGACGAACGTGTTGGTCAAATAGATAGAAAACAGGAAGAGGATTTATGAAAAAACAAAACATGTTGTATCGTTTAATGAAAATTTTAGGGATAGCAGTAATCATAATCGGAGGGATTGTGTACATGAAACAAAAGCAGCTTAATGAAGAAATGGTCAATATGATTAAGAGTGACCGAGTAGCGCAACTGATCGAATCTGAGTTAAAACGGTTAGATCCCAAAGCATTAGCAGCTGAAGGAATCGTCCATTCGTATGAAATTGATTACGAAAGTATTGAACCTAATCGTTTAGGAGGAATCAACGTTGAATTGATCATTAATCAAGATGAAGAGTTAACATTAGGATTGGTAGTCAATGAGCGCAGGAACCAATTAGTGAATGATGGATTAGTTCTCTCAGAAAAACTAGATAGGCTGATTGAGAGAGCGGATCAGTTATGAGTATGACTGATGAAGAGAGAATAAAAATGATAAGCCAAAGCTATATGAATCTCGAAGTGAACAAAAAAATTTCAGTGAATCGTCAAACATATGGTTATGTATCAAAGATAATAGATAACAAAAAAAGTGGAGAAAAAAGTTTTATCATTACCGACGGAAATCCAAAAGTGCAAAAGCCAAAAGAAGTGAAACAGATAACTATCCTTTATCAAGGCTCGATAGGGATCAATAAAATACTGGTAAATCCTGGAGATGTATGGCGAGATTGGGGAGTAAATAATCTTCCTACGGCTGTCCAAGTGATCAATGCAGGAGGAGCAACTGCGATGCCGCAATTAAAGTCTGCTGCTCGTACATTACAAGAAACCATGCAAATGTATCCCAATGCCAAAGTTTCAGTATACGGCCATTCTTTAGGTTCAATGAATGGACAATATGCTATTTCAGATTTGCCGACTGCTTTTCATGATCGGCTAGAGGGAGTATATCTCTACCAAGGCCCCAACATTTACAGTATTTTAAATCCCAGACAACAAGCAGCGGCAGATAAATTAACGAATGAAGGAAAGATTTTCAATTTTATTGACACAAGAGATTTAGTACCAATCGGGTATTCACTGACAAAAAAACAAGTGGGCACAGTAATTGAAGTGACATCTAAAAAAGTGAAGTTGGGCAAACAGCATATGTTGGGCGGTTATTTATTTGATCAAGATGGGAATCTAGTGACACAATCTAAAGGGATTATCCCATTAGCAAAACATCAAACAAGCAAAGAGTTGGATCGGCTCGCTGAGATTCATCATCAATTTAGTCACAGCGGTAAAGGAATTTCTTCTTCACAAGAGATTTTTTTAGATGCGATGCAAGCGAAAACGATTACCTTGGGATACAAACAAGCGATTCAATCTGAGATAGACACAGTGGTCATGTGGCTAAACAATGAGATTGAACAGGCTAATCTTCTTTGGAGCCAAACGAAACGGGATACGAACCGCTGGGGTGAACATTTGAATGATACCGAAAAAATGGCTATTCTGGCAGAAAATTAGGTGACAGAGTACACACTAGTCCGTCAGCCAGTGGCTACCTATGAACAACAACTAACCCTATTGCAAAAGGTCCAACATGAATTAGATGCGCTACTGAAACAGATAGTTACCACCATTGAAGAACAGGTGAGGACAGATAAAACATTGTCCCAATATCTTTCATAAAATGGAGGGGTTATGGATGAAAAAAGGTGAAGGACAGTCTCAACCTATGGAAAAACAGTTATATTCAGAAAAAAAACAATTAGAAAATCAACTCGACCAACTAAAGAAAGAAAAAAGTAAATTTGATCATTACTTAGATCACTTAGCAGACCAGTTCCATGATTTTTTGTTTTTTGATGTTTCCCCCCACAGAAAACAGTTCTATCATCTGTTAAATGATAGTAAAGAAGAGGCGGAAAGGATTTTTCGCAGAGAGAAAAGAATGATCGAATGTCGCATTGAATGTCCATTAGTAGAGAAGTATTCTGCTTTAGAGAAAGAATCTAACAACTAATAAAAACGAAAAGGGAGAAAAACATGTTTGAAGAATTACAAAGAACATTGGAGAAACAACTCATACGGCTTATTGTTGCAACACCAAGTCATGCCACATCGCAAAATAGAAAAAAGTTAACTAAGCTAACGCTTCAACAGAAGAAACAAACGTTGAAACAGCTGACTACAAGTTATGCAAATCATTTAAGTCACGTTTCTAAAGGAACATGGGTCAAGACAGCTATCCAAGTGATCGAAAGAACGGCGAATCAATTCGAATGGCTTACTTAAGGAAGTAAAAAAGTTGAGCATGAAGTTGTGCTAAACTTTTTTACTACGAGTAAATGATCGATTCAATGATGAACCGCAATAACAAGAGAAGACGTTCTAAATCAAAGGAGTGATGGATCTTCTCTTGTTTGCCAGTGATTGAATGATTTTTTGAGTATACCTAAGAATAGAAACTAAAAAAAAATCATAAATAAGCATCGATTTCTTCTTTAATGATCCGTAATCCTTTTTTTAAAATCTCCAAATGATTGGATGATAGGGCGATTCGGATAAAAGGATCAGCTTGTTGTTGACTAGTGAAGCGATTCGAGTGATAGATTCTTATCCCTTTGTTCAAAAAATGTTGTTCTACATCTAAGGGAGAAATATCGGCTCGGATCGGAATATTTCGATAATAAGGATAAGGATTCGAAGGACGAGGTAAATCAAAATACGCATCAAAGCAGTCATTTGCTTCGGCTGTTCGCTTTAATTTTGTTGTTAAGATTTTCTGGACTGTTTCTGGTGAGTGCAAGATTTGAGTGATGATTTCTGCATCTAAACCAGATGTTTTGACGTTTATATTAAAGATTGCTCGTTCAATTCGTTCTCTTAAACGTTCTGGGAATACAAGATAGGCTACACGAAGACCTGAACAAATGAATTTGGTCATTCCTGACAAGTAAATGGTTTGGTCAGGTAGCAGCTGTTGAAACGGTGGCAAAACTTGTTGTTGAAAATGGGTCGTTAAAAAAGAATGAATATCGTCTTCAATAACTAATAACTTTTCTTTGGAAATAATAGCTTTCAATTCATTACGCCGTTGGAGAGACAGTTGAAAACCGATGGGGTTATTACAAGAAGGCATCAGATAAATCCCTTTTATTTTCTTTTTATGACACTCTTGTAGCAATAATTCAGGTTTCATTCCTTCTTGGTCGAAATCGATCGGAACTACTTCTAAGTGATACAAATGCGCTAACTCAATAAAATTGGAATAGGTATATCGGTCAATAGCGATTCGATCTCCAGGAGAAAAAAAGGCGGCAAGTGTCACAGCAAGACCATTTTGAACACCAGAAACGATTGCGGTATGATGAATCGTTGTTTGAACCCCTTGAGTCTGTAACCACTCGACTGCCGTCTTTAATTGAAAATTGGTTCCCATAGGATCACGATAATTCAATAAACCCACGATATTGGGGTTGAGACTGACTGAATGGATAAAAGGCAGTACAAGATGGTTGCAGTCTTCAAAAGAACTAACTAATCCAAAATCAATCACATGCTCAGCTACTTGATTAGTTGAAATCGTGATTGAAGTAAAAGCATTAGGGGAAACGAACGTACCACTTCCAATATTCGTGTACAAGAGACCTTTCTCAATACCATATTTATAGGCCTGACCGACAGTTGTAAAATTGATATCTAAATAGTCGGCTAATTCTCTCTGAGAAGGAAGTTGGGTATTTTTTTGTAACTTACTTGTAAGAATATCTTCTTCTAGCTGTTGGATCAGAGATTTATAGATGGGGCGTGTTAATTGTGTTTTATCAGGTCGCCAAGTGATCGGATAATCTTCATAAGAATTTATGGGCATTTTATTCACCTCTAAAATTGTATTCCATACAATTATACTATTGAATGTATATAATTCAATGATAATATATGGACGTGAGGGGGAGATTTTTATGAGAAAAATCGATTTTGAAGAAGCAGTATCACGATTAGATTTTCAAGAGGCAATTGAAGTAATGCGTCAGTGTTTTAGCGATTATGGCGAAGGAAAAATTAGTCAAAATACACGTATGGTAGAGATTTTGCCAGATGGTAAAAACAAAAATGTTTTTGCGATGATGCCTGCTTATCTTGGTAAAGATCGTTATTTTGGTGCAAAAATCATTACTGCATTTCCTGATAATCATTTACAAGGACTATCTTCACATTTGGGGGAAATTCTATTATTTGATTCTAAAAACGGTGTACCTGTAGCGCTAATCAACGCGAATGCAGTCACTTGGATTCGTACCGCTGCAGTTTCCGCTTTAGCCACTGATATATTGGCGAAAAAAGAAGCGGCATCATTAGCTTTAATCGGGGCTGGACAACAAGCAAGCTCGCATTTGAATGCGATCTGTGCTATACGTTCAATCAATAAAGTATCTGTCTATGACTTGAGTAAAGAAAGAAGTCAACAATTTATTGAGGAAATGCAAACAGCATACCCGGAAATTGAATTTTCAAGTGGAGAAACACTCGCAGAAACAGTGCAACAAGCTGAGATCATTTGTACACTAACACCTAGTAAAGAGGCGTTTTTGAAAAAAGAATGGCTTACTCCTGGTGCGCATATCAATGCTATTGGTACGTTTACACCAGATACACGTGAAATCACTAATGAGTTGATGAAAAGCAGTGCCATCTATGTCGATGATTATGAAGCTGCAATGAAAGAAAGTGGGGATCTACTGATTCCGATTGCTGAAGGAGAATTATCAGAATCAGCGATCTCAGGCTCGTTAAGTGAATTGGTTTCAGGAAAAAGATTATTAAAAGACCAACAAGAAACAATCACGATTTTTGATGCCGTTGGCTTAGCGATTGAAGATCTATGTTGTGCAGAATATATTTATCAAAAAGTTAAGGAGTCTGAATAAAATGAAGTTAAGTTATTATGTTGTTGATGCATTCACACAAGAAGTGTTTAAAGGGAATCCAGCAGCAGTCTACGTTTTAGAGAAGTGGTTACCAGATACGGTGATGCAAAAAATTGCTATTGAGAATAACTTATCTGAAACAGCATTTACTGTCAAAAAGGAGGAACACTATGAGTTACGTTGGTTTACTCCGGATCGTGAAATCGACTTATGTGGACATGCTACTTTAGCAACAGCGTTTGTTTTGTTCAATTATTATGGGGTAGAGGAAGAAACAATCAAATTTACTAGTCAAAGTGGCGAACTTCTTGTGACAAAACAACAAGAAACTTACTATATGGATTTTCCAAGTATCATGCCTAAAAAAGTAGCAATTTTACCTGAATACGAAAAAGCGATCGGTGCAAAAATCAAAGCTGCTTATTTAGCGCGAGATTTATTTTTTGAACTGACAGATGAAGAAACCGTAAAACAGTTGCAACCAAACTTTTCAGCTATTAAAAATTTTGATTTGGGCGTTGGCGTGATCGTAACCGCACGTGGTCAGAAGGAAGATTTTGTTTCTCGTACATTTTTCCCGAAATTAACGATCAATGAAGATCCCGTTTGCGGTTCTGCTCATTCCAATCTTATTCCTTATTGGGCAAATAAATTAAGTAAGAAAAAAATGATTGCCCATCAGCTTTCACCAAGAGGTGGCTACCTTGATTGTGAGTTACGAGGGGAGCGGATCATGATTGGTGGAGAAGCAGTGCTATTCGCTCAAGGAGAAGCTTATATTCCAGAAAAATAAGCATCGCAAATGAAGCAGGAGTTCCCTCTGACAATCTATACCTTTTTCTTCTAGGGCAATTTCCAGAGGATAGAAGTAAGCCTGTTTTTAGAGATACTAGAAGAGGCTGAGGCAGGTTTTGGCTTAGTCTCTTCTTTTCAACCATAATATTGAAGCTTTCCTAGAAACTCTCTCTATTATTTTACTACTACTTTACTGCTAGAGTTCAAACAGATTATTTGCCTGTATCATTTTTGAGAGGTACGATAATAATGCAAACGCTATCATAAAATTCATGGTTCTTAATTCGAGAGAAAGAAGGCTTTATTATGGAAAAAGTTTATCAAGCTGGTACACATGAAGGGATGATTGATTTCATCAATATGGAAGATCTGGAATTAGCAGCTACTCAAGTAATCCCTAGTGGTGGATATGGCTATATCAGTAGTGGTGCAGGGGATTTGTTTACTTATCGAGAAAATCAAAAAGCCTTTAATCATCAATTGGTTATCCCTCATGTTTTGAAAGATGTGGAATTACCTGATACAACGACCTATTTTTCTGATGAAACATTAGCCGCACCAATCATTATGGCACCAGTAGCAGCGCATGGATTAGCCCATGAACAAGCTGAAAAAGCTTCGGCTAAAGGAGTATCAGAATTTGGAACGATCTATACAGCTAGTTCTTACGCTTCTTGTACCTTGGAAGAAATTAGAGCAGCTGGTGGTCCTGAAGCTCCTCAGTGGTTTCAGTTTTATATGAGTAAGGACGATGGGATCAACTTGGATATCTTGGAAATGGCAAAAAGAAACGGAGCAAAGGCGGTTGTTTTAACAGCTGATGCAACAGTTGGCGGAAATCGTGAAACAGATCGGCGAAATGGTTTTACTTTTCCGTTGCCCATGCCAATCGTTCAAGCTTACCAATCGGGAGTCGGTCAAACGATGGATGCAGTCTATAAATCGTCTAAACAAAAATTAAGTCCAAAAGATATCAAATTTATTACGACCCATTCAGAGTTGCCAGTTTATGTCAAAGGGGTACAATTAGAAGATGATGTGTATCGTTCTCTTGATGCTGGTGCACAAGGGATTTGGGTCTCCAATCATGGTGGTAGACAGTTAGATGGTGGTCCAGCTTCTTTTGATTCATTACGCTATGTAGCTGAAGCTGTGGATAAACGTGTACCGATCGTATTTGATAGCGGTGTTAGACGAGGGCAACATATCTTTAAAGCGATTGCTTCAGGAGCTGATTTAGTTGCCATTGGTAGACCAGCCATTTATGGACTTTCTTTAGGAGGAAGTACAGGAATCAAACAAGTATTTGATTTTTTCAAAACAGAACTTGAAATGGTCATGCAATTAGCTGGAACTCAAACTGTTGAAGACATCAAAAACGCAAAATTGAGAGAAAATCGTTTCATGTGTTAAGACAAAAAATCGGTTTATCAATAGGGATTAAGTAGCAAAATAGCTTGAACAGATAGTGACTTTGGATAGCATTTTTGAATGATCGTGCTTGTTTTAGGAAAGAAAATTTCAACAAGATATTAACCAGTTTTATAGCGATAATCAAACGGTAAGGCAAACTTATTTAGCCTTACCGTTTTTTTGTGAGCAGATTATTCCTCTAAAAATTTATCAAGTGATAAACTTGTATTATTGTTTGATAAACTTTTAAAGGAGGAGTTAGATGTTTTTAGCATTAAATGAAATCATACATTCAAAATTACGCTATGCGTTGGTTGCTGGGGTGATGTTTTTAATTGCATATTTGGTCTTTTTTTTAACCGGTTTAGCGTATGGACTGGCACAAGATAACCGAACGGCTGTCGATAAGTGGGAGGCAGACTATATTGTACTGTCAAAAGATGCCAATACGAACCTAGGGATGTCAATGATCACGAAAAAGACAGCGCAAGAAGTAAAAGGGGATAAGGTGGCTTACTTAGCACAAACACCAGGGGTCGTAACCAGTAAAGACAACGATGAGGCAGGAAAAATCAATGTGAGTTTTTTTGGTATTGATCCAGATCAATTTATCATGCCTAATATTGTTGAAGGTAAGGCCTTTGTTGGGAACGATGAAGCAGTGGGTGATATTAGCTTAAAAGAAGAGTATGGTCTAGGAATTGGCGATACAGTTAAACTTTCTGGTAGTGACAAAACCTTTCGATTAACTGGATTTACCGAAAATGCGAAGTTCAATGTATCGCCAGTTTTATATACAACACTTGATGCTTACCAAGAAATTCGTTTTGAAAAAACAGATACAAGTGAGAATGCTCGAATCAACGCGGTGGTTGTTAGAGGACAGATAGATGATTTACCAAATGATCTTGAAAAAATCAGCATTTCTAAATTTATCAATGAATTACCTGGCTATAGTGCGCAAGTACTCACTTTTGGTTTTATGATCGGCTTTTTGATCGTGATTGCAGCGATTGTAATCGGAATTTTCATTTATGTGTTGACCATGCAAAAAATCAATATTTTTGGTGTTTTGAAGGCGCAAGGAATGACAGGAGGGTTTATCGCTCGCTCAGTAGTGGCCCAAACTTTCTTACTCTCATTCTTTGGGATCGGTCTTGGTTTGTTGGGAACAGTGGGGACCTCGTTCCTTTTACCAGATACCGTACCTTTTCAAAGTAATTGGTTATTTTTCGGAGTTATCAGTGTTTTGATGTTAGTGGTCGCCATTTTAGGTGCGCTGTTTTCGGTACGAGCAATTGTAAAAATCGATCCGTTGAAGGCAATTGGTTAGGAGATGAAAAAAATGAAAGCAATCGAATTTAAAGATGTCGAAAAGAATTTCAAAGATGGTGATCAAATCGTCCACGCACTGAAAAAAACCAATGTCAGTGTAGATAAAGGCGAATTTGTTGCGATCATCGGTCCTTCTGGTTCAGGAAAAAGTACTTTCTTGACCATTGCAGGTGGCTTACAAACACCTAGTAAAGGGTCTGTTTTGATCAATGGGCAAGAGTTTAGTGCTCAACCTGAGAATCAGCGGGTAAAATTACGTTTTAAGGAAATCGGATTTATTTTACAAGCGTCTAATTTGGTTCCATTTTTATCGGTTAAAAAGCAATTGATATTAGTGGATAAAGTCAAACATGAGAATCGTCAGAAAGAAGCGAATGAACTATTTGAACAGTTAGGTGTTGCCGAATTGGTCAATAAATATCCAGAAGAATTATCAGGAGGAGAACGGCAAAGAGTCGCCATTGCTAGAGCGCTTTACAACGATCCGTCCATTATTTTAGCAGATGAACCAACAGCCAGTTTAGATTCAGAAAAAGCAAGAGAAGTCGTAGATATTTTAGCGAAAGAATCGAAAGAAAAAAATAAAGCCATCATTATGGTCACCCATGATACACGCCTGATTGACAAATGTGATAAAGTGTTTATGATGGAAGACGGTGTTTTTCAAGAAAAAACAGAATAAGCATAAAAAGAAGGTGTGTATGTGGTTCATCGCTATAACAAAGACACGCAAAAAAAGATTTTACATGAAGCCAATCATTTGTTTATGTCAAAAGGCTATCTCGGCACGTCTACTCGTGAAATTGCTAAGAACGCTGGGATTACCCAACCCAATCTTTATCATTACTTTAGTGACAAAGAAAAACTTTACCAGGCAGTTCTGGAACAACATTTGAAAACAGTAGGGGACGATTTGAGGAAAATCGCCGCAACGGGTGCCGATGATTTTCAACAAACGTTAACTAAGATGGCTGAATATCTTATCGAAACCCATCTCATTGATTTGTTTATGATGCTGCATGATTTGAAGCTCAATCTTTCAGCTGAAACAAGAAATCATTTGTTTTGTTTATGGAAAAAGAATTATCGGGAACCTTTTGAAAAGATTTTTGCCAATCATCAACAACTATTACGAAAAAACGTCACACAGGAACTGGCAGCGAAACATTTTTTCCTTTTGCTAGCCCCTTATATTACTGAATCTGGTCATTCAGAGGAACAGCCTTTTGATGTGGCGACTTTGATCGATCTATACTTAAATGGGGTTATTGTTTAGCTTGTGACAATAACGGTAGTGTAAGCTCTGTTCGATTGGATGGATCTGATGCTTTTGAGACACCATTTGTCTCCAAAACATCAGATCTATTTCAAAGAACGAACACTTGCACACCGTTTTTTTGTGTTAATGTTGCGGATGGGATTCATTCGTTAGTTGAAGCGGCTTTTCTATTAGGGAATTTCAATAAATTTTTTTTTTTTGAAAAAAAAGGAACGTTTCTCCCTATTTTCCACTTTATACTTAAGCTCAATGAATAAACGAGAAGGGAAAGAGAAATGAAAAGAACTTTGTTCTATTTAGATAGGGATAGTTATGTTTGCTATTTATTAGAGAAAATCAAAGAGATAGATGAAAAACGAAGTATCGAACACCATTTATTAATGGAAGGGGCAAATCGAAAGTCTATAGAGACAGTCAGTCAAATCAAGAAGATGGATTTCTTACCAATATTTAAGGATAAAACCCAGCAAGAGATAGTTAACGAAGCCACTCAATACTGTCAATCACTGCTAAATGTTTTTAATAGTGCGATAGGAAAAAAAACTATTACAAATTATCTTGTGCTACATGACCTGAGTCCAGAATTGACTAAAGAAATTGTTGAAGGACTAGTTTTTAAGGGAACTGTGAACAAACATGGATTTTTTAAAAAGATAGAAAAGAAAAAACAATTACATAAAAAGTACAATGAAACATTGGTCAAATATGGCACAAATGAAGGGATAAAAGCAATTGAAAATCAACTCATTTTAAATGAACTTCCTCGATCTGAATACAACAAAATAAGTGCAACAATTGGAGAATTTTTGTTTCCTACATGGGAGAATTCCAGATACTCTAAACAAATTACTTTGACGGCTAAAAGATGTAATGTATTTTTAGAGGATTTCGGTGAGACAGAAGGATTACTAGCTGTTCAATATTATTTATTGTTGCAAAATACATCAGCAGACAGAGCGAAGGATATACTTAATGAAGTTCAATTACCCAAGACAATCAATCAAAAAGAGTATAAAGACCTTCTCGTTGCAACGCTCTATTATAATAATATGGGGGCAACAGAAGTAGAAAATCGGCTAGTTCTACAAGGAGTAGATCGTAAATTTTTTAATCAGATAGGAGAAATTTTAAACATCAGTTTATTGCCTTCCTTGAAAGATGAACCTTTATCAAAGGAGGACAAAATAACTAAAGCAGTCAAATATTGCCAAAGTTTTTTAAATTACTGGTATCCAAACAAAGTAAATGGAGTTAAATCAGTCAATAATTACCTTATGTTGGAAGATTTCCCTCCTGCAATCAATATCGAAGTCATAGAGCGAATAAAAGATTCTATGAATGATGAGGATCGAAAAAATTTCCATTTTTGTTTAACTAGATATAGAAAATATAGCCAATTTGTTCGAGAATTAGGATCAGAAATGGGCAGAAAAAAATTCGAGAATTATTTTATTTTAACTTATCCTAGTTTACAACAGCTTCATCAAATAAATGAATACATCGATCAATCAATATTCCCAATGATAGATATGACTAAAAGAGGGGCAATTAGCACATTAGTTAATCGGTGCAATTCTTTTTTAGAAGACTTAGGACCAAAAAGAGGCTTTGTAGCGATTCAAAAATACTTATTGTTACAAAATACAGCGCCCAAGTATGTTGATAAAATTTTTAGAGATCTAAGGTTTCCTAAAACTATCAATAAATTTTATTTACAGAAACAATTCGAGGAAGTGTACAAGTGCCAATCGATGTTGATAGGATCTCAAGGAACTTTTGGAAAGAAACAATGTGAGGAATATCTTATCTCACAAGGAATGAATCGAACGCAGATCGATCAATTGAGTAAGATACTAAATGTCACCTTGCTTCCTTCTTTGAAGATGAAGTCGTCTCAAAAACTCATTGACGAAGTAGTCCAACGTTGTGAACGTTTTGAGCCATTGGCAACACGGAATTATCTCGTGCTTCAAGAGCTGCCTCCAGATATTCTTGAGGAAATTTTTACAAAAATCCCTTCAAAAGTAAATGTTGTTCTTGACAATAGTTATTTGACTATCAAAGAAGAAGTAAGACTTGTTAAGGAGTGCCAAGCATCTTTTAATAAGTTAGGGCTCATTGAGTGGAAAAAATCAAGTGAAAATGACCTTGCCTTAAGGGGGGCGAATCAAGAATTAGTCACATTGATCAATAACCATGTAAATGAAGAGTTATTCCCCAAAACTGGACGTTTATCTGGACAGTTGAATCGTTGTCACTCGTTTTTAAAGGATTTAGGTAATGAAAAAGGAATGAAGGCTATTGTTCATTTTCTATTATTTACAGAGAGACCACTAAAGGAAACACTTCATGTGATTGATGCGTTTGATTTTTTTTTGCCGGTTTCTTCAGATGCATTAAAGGTGAGCATCATTGAGAAGTATTGTGATCATATCGTACAAAAAAAGGATGATTGGCTCTGGCAAAGGAAAGAAATAGAAAATACATTGATTTCCATAGGTGCAAGTAGAAGAATCAGTAATCGATTAAGTGATCGTTATGAGATTCCATTATTTCCACCGATTTTTGATGGTAAACTCTCAGCAGATGAGATCAACAAAGGGAAAAGGGACATAAGGAAACGTTGTGATGAGTTAATCAAAGAGAACCGATCCAAGGGGGGACATATACATGCGCTGGTCAATTACTTTTTCTTACAAAAAATGCCAGTCAAAATTGCAAAAGAAACCATCAAAAAGCTAAAATTAGAGACCATCACTAAAGACGAGGTAAAAAGAGTCGTGTTAGCTAATTATTATACTTATCTTGGAGAAAAAAAACCACTAGCTGAACATTTAAAATCGGCTAAACGATACTTACGTACATTAAATTGTTTTAGAGAGCAGGAATCGCAGATTAAATATGATCGTCAATTTCCTTGAAAAAGTTTTCAGTTAAATGTTAATGATGAAACGAAAAGAATCAGGAAGATCCAACTCTAAGAGGATACATTCAAAAATGAACAAATCATACATAAAAAGATTCGCAGCATTTTGTCCAATTTATTTTGGTTAAATGCTTTTTTTGTTCTTTTATAAATATAAAAATAAAAAATAATAGTTATTTTAAATAAAGCAGTAAAAAAAGATGGAAAAGAGAAAAGAGAATAGGGATATTTATTAGTTATTTTAGATAACTATAAATATATAAATGTTAATATGCAACACAAAAATATCAAATCATTTGATGCTTTGATAAGATAATGTTAACCTTGTTTTGTAAAGGTTATTATTTTTTTGTTTTTTAGGAGGTTGGTTTATTAAAAATAACTGATTTATTTTATGGGTAATAAGTTTCATTAGGGGAGTTCGTATAGAAAAAGAGGGGAAGGGTTAAAAATGAAAAAGTTGAAAAAAATTAGTTTGACAGCGATGTTATTTTATTCTGTTATTTCTCTGACAACGCCATTATTCAGCCACAAAGAACATGTGCATGCTGAAGAAGCTCAGGAAATTACAAAAAAAGCGTCTTATCGTAATGTGATGTATTATGGTGATTGGTCGATTTGGGGAGGAGAACAAGAATTTTATCCTAAAGATATTGCCGCAGACCAATTGCCGCATTTAAATTATGCCTTTTTAGATTTTGATAGTAATGGTGAGTTGAAATTTACAGATAAAGAAGCCGCTGTAGGCGTGCCAGCAGGTGAAGCAGAAGTCGGATGGGGAAATGCTGCTTCTGGATTGTTGAATGCGCTTCAAAATTTGCGTGGACAAAATAAAAACTTAAAAATTGGCGTGTCATTAGGTGGTTGGTCAAAATCGGGTGATTTTTCTGAAGTTGCAGCTAGTCCTGCGAAACGAAAAAAATTAGTGGAAAACATTACTAAATTCTTAAAATATACCAACATGGATTTCGTTGATATTGATTGGGAATATCCAGCAGATGTTCGTGAGCCTGATCGTGTCGACAACAAAAATGATGAAGGAACACCTAACGCAAAACCAGAGGATAAAGAAAATTATATTTTACTATTAAAAGATATTCGAGCGGCGATCGATAAACAAGGAGTGGAATTAGGTAAGACTTATGAACTTTCCGTAGCATTACCTGCGTCCCAAGGAATGTTGGACAAGGGAATTGACATCAAACAACTATTTGAAGTAGTTGACTTTGCGAATATGATGACTTATGACATGAATGGTGCTTGGAGTGCAACAAGTGGTCATCATACTGCACTTTATGGTAATCCTAACGACCCGAACTATGCAAATGGGTTGTCCGTTGATCAGACCGTTCGCTTTTTGAAAGAACATGGGGCTCCTTCAGAAAAAATCGTTATCGGCGCAGCTTTCTATACTCGTGGGTGGAATGAAGTAGCTAAAGGGACAGACCAAAATACTCCTGGATTATTCCAACCTGCTGAAAAAAGCAATAAAGATGCAGACCAAACGCCGACATATGGTGCGGACAATGAACATTCTCTGGCACTTGGGGATGGTGGCCGAGCAGGTGGAGTTTGGTCCTACCGAAACATTGATGAATTAAAAACTAAAATCCCGACTCTAAAAGAATATTGGGATGATACAGCCAAAGCACCATTTTTATACAGCGAAGTTTCAAAAGAGTTCTTTACCTATGACAATGTAAAATCAATTAATTACAAAACGCAATATGTGAAAGAGCATGAATTAGGCGGTGTAATCTCTTGGATGCAGTCGCAAGATAAGCCAACAACGAGTACGAAAAGAGATGAACTGACCAAAGCAATCAAAAATGGGTTGTTTGGTACAGAAAAACTTCCAGAGCATAAAATTGTATCAAGTGATCTAAATGTCGAGGTAGGAATTTCTACTTATTCTGAAAATAGTTCAAAAGGGTATGAATTAGTCATCAAAAATAAAGAAACACTAAATGAAAATTCGGACGTTTTATCAGCTATTGAATCTTCTCACAAGACAATTAAATTACCACGATACACTTTAGCGTTGAATTCAAATGAGATTCTTAGTAGTGGTGATTACAAAGCAGGCGAGGTTTCAACCTCAAATGGAACGGTGACGATCGATTTAAGTGGGGTTTATGAAGGAAAAGAGCTTAAACCAGGGGAGACATATACGTTTAGATTAAAATCAAATGCAACTGATGTATCCGTTGATCATATTGCTTCTATAAATCTAGCACAAAGAATTACAAAAGCCGGTATAGATATCTCGCAACAAACGATTTATGGAGAGGATTCAACTAATCCAACACCAACGCCAACACCAGATCCAGAAGATAAAGAAGCACCATCTATTCCGACTGATCTGACAGCTTAAAATGTGACAGAGACAAGCGTGACGTTGAACTGGATCGCTTCGACGGATAATAAAGGAGTAGCAGGTTATTATGTTTATCGTGACGGACAACAAGTTAGTCAAACAGCTACTACCAATTATATTGACAAATATTTAATGGCTGGTTCAACGTACATTTATACTGTAAAAGCGTTTGATCATTCTGGTAATGTTTCAGAACACAGTCAACCTTTGAGTGTGACAACACTAGATAGCACATCTTCATCAAAATATGAAGCATGGAGTGCTACAAATGTTTACAAAGCTGGTGATAAGGTGTCTCATAAAGGGCAAAACTATCAAGCTAAATGGTGGACAAGCGGGGAAGAACTAGGTACTGAACAATGGGGACCTTGGGAGTTGATTGATTAAATTGCTGGTTATTAATGGGTAAAACATACTAAGTTTTAACGTTTGGGACTAATTAATTGGCTCCCATCGCAGTGGAAAAAAGTTCTATTCTACTGTGATGGGAGTTTTTATGCTATCTAAAAGATCAGGCTATACTCTTAAGGTCAAATGACCAATTGGATAGCCTGTTTTAAGAGGTCTTATGACCGTTGCTTCAACGCTTCATTCCTATAGAATGATTTCTGAAACAACGTTTATTATTTTTAGAATAAAGCGTTAAAGGGATATCATAAACTCATTTTTTTTGCTTTTTCAGTATTCGCAAAATGTAATTTTGCATAATTTGCTAACAAATCAACGCCACCTTGTTCAATGATTTTTGCAGCTATTCGATCCGACTTTGTTCCAGCGCCAGAAGGTAACTCTAAACCGACCTCTGCTGATTCTTTGGCTAATTCTTCTAGAAAACTTGCTCGGCTGATGATCGATGCCGCAGCTACCGCTAAGTGGTATTGTTCTCCTTTAGTCACAAAATAGAGTTTTTCTTGCACTTGATTTTTTTCCAAACGGACATACTTTTTATAATTGCTTTCTGGTGTAAACTGATCGATCAAGATTGCCTCTGGTTTGACAGGAGCAATTTTTTTCAGCAGTAGATGGATCGCTTGATTATGCAAAGCAACTTTCATACGCACAGCATTGTATTTCGGTTGGATCTCGTTATATTTTTTAGGCTCGAGTACTAAAAGTTGATAAGGGATCGTCTTCTTCAAGATACTAGCCAATTGAATGATTTGAGGATCTTTTAATTCTTTTGAATCACGAACGCCTAGTTTTTTTAGTTGTGTTAGTTGCTCCTTGGCCACGTAAGCAGCACAAACTGTCAATGGACCGAAGTAACTCCCATTTCCCACTTCATCACTTCCTAATACAGATAAAGATTCGATGTTCTTAGGCAAAGATGCAGCTGTTTTTCCAGCTTTGGGTTTTGCTGAAGCTGCCTTTCCCCATTGACTTGCTTCTTTTTCGGCATTTGCACCTTGGAACATGACTTTTCCTGAGGTGTATGCAGTGATGATCGTGCCATTTTTTTTAGCAGCAAATACGGTATAAGGAATTTTTTTAGGTAAAAGATAAGAAAGATAAGCTTGTTTCATTTTTTCCATTTGGGCAGTCGTTACTTTGATGATAATATTACTCATTATGTACCTCCATTTTAGTTAAATTAATAAATTTAGATGCTTGTTAGATGAAAGATCCCTCAATAGTTCCTTGTCGTTCAGTTAGGGACGAGACATAGCATTTTTTCAAAGTTTATCATATAATGATAAGGTAAATATAAGAAAATTTGTGTACAACTGTTAAATCATTAATTTCATGGTACACTAGATAATAATTTTATCAATAGGGGGAAATGATTCGGATGGCGCACGAAAAAACACGCTATAAAGCAGTGATTGCCGACCAAAATTACACGATTATTGGACGTGAAACAAAGCACCATATGGATATCGTGACAAATTTGATCAATGAACAACTAAAAGAATTGAAGGATTTGTCTCCGCAAATCGATAATGAACAAGCAGCGATCTTAATGGCTGTCAATGCGCTCTCGGATCAATTAAAGAAGCAAGAAAGAAATCTCGAACTTGAAAAAGAAGTAGCAGATTTAAAGAAAAAAATGATCAAATTTGTGGAAATGGAAAATCGAATCAAAAGAATTGAAGCGATTGAAAACGAAGCACGAGAAGTGTTGAAAGAAAACGGACAAGCAGATCGAGAAATCAAGAATCATGTGGAAGCCCAACAAATTTTAAATGAAAAAAGAAAAGGTCAAATCAAACAAAAATCTTCAAATTGATGAAAGAGAAAGGAACAAGACATGTTAAGTCTTTTGATTTTATTTATCTTGCTGCTTGCATTTTTTTCAGGTGCGAGACGAGGATTTTCTATGCAGGTCGTTTATACGATCGGTTATATCTTGTCATTTATGGCAGCTCAGCACTTTTATAAGGATCTAGCAAGTCGTCTGGAATTATATATTCCTTATCCTGCGGTAACATCTAATTCCCAAATGGTCTTTTTTGATCAGACATTTTCTTTCAGATTAGATGAAGCTTTTTATGCAGGAGTCGCCTTTTTGCTGATTTTATTTATCGGAGGATTGCTTACTCGTTTTATCGGGATTTTTGTTCATAGCTTGACCTATATTCCGATCCTAAAACAAGTCGATTGGCTTGCGGGAGGCATCTTATCTTTAATCGTTGCCTATGTCACGATATTTTTGCTCTTGAGTTTATTGACTTTTGTGCCAGTAGATATCGTTCAAAAACAATTTAGTGGAAATAGTCTTGCCCGCTTTATCGTAGAGCAGACACCATTTCTAACGAATAAAATCCATGATTTATGGATAACGAATGTGATAAACTAATCAAAAATTTTTTGTAAAAGTGTAACAGTAAGTAGTGAAAGAAAAAAACGAAGTTGTGACAGGACAGCAAAGACCAATGAGTCAATGCGAAATGTGACAACTTCTTTTAGTGAAAGTTAGGGTGATAACGTGAATAATCGAATCCTAGAAACATTAGAATTTGAAAAAGTGAAACAGCTTGTTCGTCAGTTTGTGGTAACCGCGCAAGGAACAGAAGAACTCGCAAAGTTAGTGCCGATCAACCAACAAGAGAAATTAACAGATTGGTTAGCAGAAACAGAAGATGGCTTAAAAGTTCAAAGGTTACGTGGGGGAATCCCTATTCCTAAGTTAGAGAACATCCGACCTCATATGAAACGAATTGAGATCGGTGCTGATTTAAATGGACTCGAATTAGCGCAAGTTGCACGTGTTTTATCGACTACAAGTGAATTAAAACGATTCTTTGCTGATTTAGCAGATAGCGAAATTGAATTTTTACGTCTTTATTTCTGGGCAGAACAATTGGTGACGATCCCCGAATTGAATCGACGTTTAAAAGAGTCGATCGATGAAGATGGGCGAGTAACAGATGATGCTTCCCCTGAATTAAAAATCATTCGTCAAAATATTCGTCGAAGTGAACAAACGGTGAGAGAACAACTAGATGGCATTGTTAGGGGGAAAAACGCCAAATACTTAAGTGATACGATTATTACCATGCGAAATGATCGCTATGTGATTCCTGTCAAGCAAGAATACCGGGGTGTCTTTGGTGGGGTAGTCCATGATCAAAGTGCTTCTGGGCAAACATTATTCGTTGAACCAAAGCAAATCGTTGAATTAAATAATCGCTTGAGACAGTATCAAATTGCAGAGCGTAATGAGATCCAACGTATTTTAAGTGAACTTTCTGCTGAACTGGTTCCTCATCGACATGAAATCATTCATAACGCATACGTGATCGGTAAACTAGATTTGATGAACGCCAAAGCACGTTTTGGGAAAGAACTGAAAGCCATCGTTCCTGCAATCAGTGTAGAAAATCATGTCATTTTAAAACAAGCAAGACATCCGTTGATTGATCAAGAAAAAGTGGTGGCTAATGATATCAGTATTGGAAAAGAGTACCAAGCGATCGTGATTACTGGTCCAAATACTGGAGGAAAGACGATCACTTTAAAAACTTTAGGATTGTTACAATTGATGGGGCAATCGGGTTTACCGATCCCTGTAGATGAAGAAAGTCAAATCGGTATTTTTGAGGAAGTATTTGCTGACATCGGTGATGAACAATCCATCGAGCAAAGTCTCTCAACATTTTCTTCCCATATGACAAACACCGTCGATATCTTGGCGCATGTGAATGAAAAAAGTTTAGTCTTGTTTGATGAATTAGGCGCAGGAACAGATCCCCAAGAAGGGGCAGCTTTAGCGATTGCTATTTTAGACGATCTTGGGAAAAAATCGGCTTATGTGATGGCTACGACACACTATCCAGAACTAAAAGTTTATGGATACAATCGGGCGAATACAATCAATGCAAGTATGGAATTTGACGTTGATACACTTAGTCCAACGTATCGTCTGTTGATTGGTGTACCAGGGCGAAGTAACGCATTTGAAATCTCTAGCCGCTTAGGATTAGATCAATCAGTCATCAATGAAGCCAAACAATTAATGAATGACGAAAGCCAAGATTTAAATGAAATGATCGCTGATTTAGAAAATCGACGAAAAATGGCTGAAACGGAGTATTTAGAAATGCGCCACTACGTTGATGAAGCACAAGAGTTATATGAAAACTTAAAAGAGGCGTATCGTTATTTCTTTGAAGAACGAGAAAAAGAAATCGAAAAAGCTAAGAAAAAAGCCAATGAATTAGTTTCTGAAGCACAAGAAAATGCGGAAAAAATCATTGCAGATATTCGTAAAATGCAACAACAAGTAGGACAAGGAAATGTAAAAGAGCACCAATTGATTGATGCGAAAACCAAATTGGCAAACTTACATCAAGAAGAACAACTGAAAAAAAATAAAGTGTTGAAAAAAGCCAAAGAACAAAAAACATTGAAACCAGGCGACGAAGTTTTAGTGACAACTTATGGTCAAAGAGGAACCTTGTTACGTAAAAACGGGGAGCAATGGCAAGTGGAAATCGGGATTTTAAAAATGAATGTTTCTGAAAGTGAATTAACGCCCGTTGCTCCACAAAAGGAACCAAAACAGCGGGTCATTCATGCTGTACGTTCTGAATCAGCTAGTCACGTGTCGAACCAACTAGATCTTCGTGGCAAACGCTATGAAGAAGCGTTGAGTGAGGTTGACCAATACCTTGATTCAGCGATCCTTGCTGGCTATCCCCAAGTAACGATCGTACATGGAAAAGGGACCGGAGCTTTGCGTCAAGGAATCACCGACTACTTGAAAAATCATCGAAGTGTCAAAAGTTTTGAATTTGCTCCTGCTAACCAAGGCGGTAATGGGGCGACGATCGTTAAATTTAAATAAAACTTACTAAATGTAAGCAGAAGGCTCGTCTCGAATCAAGAAAGGTGCTATAATGACTCTAGACTAAAAAATGGAGGTCTTTGATATGTCACAAGTAGTTACAGATACGACATTTAACGAAGAAACAGATAAAGGCTTAGTATTAATCGACTTTTGGGCAACTTGGTGTGGACCTTGTCGCATGCAAGCACCAATTTTAGATCAGCTGTCAGAAGAATACGATGAAGATGAATTCCGAATCGTAAAAATGGATGTAGATGAAAACCCACAAACACCTCAACAATTTGGGATTATGAGTATTCCAACATTATTGTTGAAAAAAGATGGGCAAGTCGTTGAAAAAGCGGTTGGTGTACACTCGAAAGAGCAATTACGTCAAATGATCGATCAATATTTATAAACATCTGGAATGTTACTGAGATATCAATCAATGGATTGATATCTCGGTTTTTTTGTCCTTAGCACAAATTTCAGTAAAACCTTTCTCTAGTTTATCTAAACCCTCAAACAAGTCTAGGAAACAAATGAGCCGATTACGATTCTTTTTGACAGACATGTTATAATTAATTCAATGAAATTTGAAAGGAAGTATTTCATGAACGAACGTATCAAAAATAAATTAGCCTTACTTCCTGATCAACCTGGCTGCTACTTGATGAAAGATAAAAATGGCACCATCATCTATGTTGGGAAAGCAAAGATTCTCAAAAATAGAGTCCGTTCCTACTTTACAGGTAGTCATAATACCAAAACCGAACGATTAGTTAGTGAGATCGAAGACTTTGAATATATTGTTACAGAATCCAATATCGAAGCTTTACTTTTAGAAATCAATTTGATCAAGAAAAATGATCCTAAATACAATATCATGTTGAAAGATGATAAAACGTATCCTTTTTTGAAAATCACAAACGAAAAGTACCCACGCTTAGTCATTACACGTAAAGTGTTAAAAGACAAAGCAGTTTATTTCGGACCATATCCAGATGTTGGCGCAGCCAACGAGACCAAAAAAATCCTTGATCGGTTGTTTCCGTTACGCAAGTGTAAACCTAGCCAAACGAAAGAACCGTGTTTGTATTATCACTTAGGCCAATGCCTTTGTCCTTATTATTTTGATGTTGATCCACAAGTTTACACGAAAATCGTTGATGAAGTTAAAAGCTTTTTAAATGGTGGCTATGAAAAAGTTGAATCAGAAATCCACCAAAAAATGGTTCAAGCTGCTGAAAAGATGGAATTTGAAAAAGCGGCAGAATACCGCGATCAGATACGAGCCATTGAAACGATTATGACTCGTCAAAAAATGACCAATACAGATCTGGTGGATCGAGATGTTTTTGGCTACGCCATTGATAAAGGCTGGATGTGCGTCCAAGTATTCTTTGTGAGACAAGGGAAATTGATTGAACGGGATGTTTCGATGTTTCCTTTTTATAATGAAGCAGAAGAGGACTTTTTGACTTATATCGGGCAGTTTTATCAAGAAAATGAACATTTTATTCCTAAAGAAGTCTTGATTCCTGACACGATCGATCAACCGAGTGTGGAGGCATTGTTGTCCACAAAAGTTTTACAACCTAAACGTGGTGAAAAGAAAAAATTAGTAGAACTTGCGAATAAAAATGCTACGGTTGCATTGAATGAACGATTTGATTTGATTGCTAGAAAGCAAGAACGAACGATTGGGGCAGTGGAACGTTTAGGGAATGCCATGAATATCCCTACACCTGTTCGGATTGAATCCTTCGATAATTCGAATATCATGGGAACCAATCCAGTAGCGGCAATGGTGGTATTCATCGATGGAAAGCCAGCAAAAAAAGAATACCGCAAATATAAAATCAAAACGGTCACAGGACCAGATGATTATGCTTCGATGCGAGAAGTGATCTATCGAAGATATTCTCGTGTCATTCGAGAAGGTCTCCCTTTGCCTGATTTGATTTTGATCGATGGTGGGAAAGGGCAAGTAGATGTCGCCAAAGATGTTTTAGAAAATCAACTTGGGATCGACATACCAGTGGCTGGTATGGCTAAAAATGATAAGCATAAAACGAATGAACTCCTTTTTGGAAATGAACTTTCGGTGGTTCCATTGGAAAGAAATTCGCCCGAGTTCTTTTTACTTCAACGGGTCCAAGATGAAGTCCATCGGTTTGCGATCACATTCCATAGACAACTACGAAGTAAAAATAGTTTTGCTTCTAAGCTGGATGAAATTGAAGGATTAGGACCGAAAAGAAAAAAATTACTTCTAAAAGAATTTAAATCGTTGAAAAATGTTACGGCAGCGACGATGGAAGAACTCCAACAAATTGGGCTACCAAAAAATGTTGCTCAAAATGTTTTTGATAAATTACATGAGAACTAGCATAGGACACTTTACAAACCACGTAAAGTGTCCTATGATTTTTTGTATAACAAATGATGTAGAATTCGTTTTAGTTCGACGAGGCGGGAAGCGCTATGATGACTATTGGAAATGATTATAGCCAACCTAGACTGAATAAATGTCAAAATGGTCGTTGTTTCAATGAAAAAGTGGGAAAGAATGGTTTTCTTTTTAAACTATTCATTTTTCAATAGACTTTGGACCTTTAATTGATAAAGAATCTCTGGACTATTTCATTTTTTGCATTTGTATGCGATTTAAGTTGTCTGAACTATCTGAATATGGTAGAAGAAATGGAGACGAAGGAGTGAGACGATGTTAGAAGTGAAAGATTTGGTTAAGACGTTTGGAGACTATACCGCTGTTGATCATGTGTCTTTTCAAATACCTGATGGAAAGATTATGGGGCTGATCGGACAAAACGGGGCAGGAAAAACCACAACTTTTCGATTGATCTTAGATTTTTTGACACAGGATCAAGGGGAAGTTTTATGGAATGGACAACCTTTGGGAGAAAAAGACTATGACATTATTGGCTATCTTCCTGAAGAACGTGGGTTGTATCCGAAAGTAACGATTCAAGAGCAATTGTTGTATTTTGCTGAATTGAGAGGCAAAAAAAGAAAAGAGATCGAACCAAAAATCGATTTTTGGATGGAAAAGTTCCAAGTAAAAGGAAAGAAAACCGATAAAGTAAAATCATTGTCTAAAGGAAATCAACAAAAAGTCCAATTGATTGCTACGTTGATCCATGAACCTAAATTAATCATATTGGACGAGCCGTTTAGTGGGCTTGACCCAGTCAATGCAGAATTGCTGAAAGATGGGATCATTGAGTTAAAAGAACATGGCTCATGTGTTATTTTCTCCAGTCACAATATGGATAATGTTGAAAAAATCTGTGATCATTTAATTATGTTGCGTAATGGAAAAATGGTGTTAAGCGGGAAAGTCCATGAAATCAGAAATTCTTTTGGACGTACAAAGTTATTCTTAGAATCTGGCTTGTCCCAGCAGGAAGTTGCAATGATCGAAGGAGTCGAAAAAGTCGTCACTCATGAAGATCAAACGCTTGAAATCACTTTAAACGATCCTGATGTAGGAAAAGAAATCTTTACCCGAGCAACACAATTTGGCTATATTCCAATGTTCAATCAACAACCGCCTACCTTAGAAGAGATATTCAAAATGAAAGCAGGTGAGATTGATGCGTAAATTTTGGATCATTACAAAAGATGTCTATTTAAAAAATGTCAAATCTATCTCTTTCTTAATTATGATCTTAGTGCCATTCATTATGATAGGAATCGTTTATTTAGCAGGCAATTTTGCTCAGCAAAACAGTGAGATTAATAAAATTGGTGTATTGTCCGAAAATCAACAAGTAACGCAACAGCTTGAACAAGTAAAAACCGATGAGTTCAGCTTTCAAGCGGTTGATTCGCAAACACAAGCTCAAAAAGAATTAGCCGATGAAAAAATTGATGCCTATTTAGTCGTCACGGTCGAAAACGATCAGCTAAAAGGTCAACTTTACAGTGAAAATTCGTTAGGACAAAGTACACAATTGTTGATCCAACAGCAATTAACTGGGTTGCAATCACTATTGCGAGCTAGCCAACTGGGACTTTCTCCTGAAGAAGTAGCTAGTCTTAGTCAACCAGCAAGTTTGACTAGACAAAAAGTAAGTTTTGATAGTAATAACAAAATGAAAGTTGGAGAAGATAATTCTGGCGTACAATATGCGATTAGTTATGCAGCAACCATTATCTTATTTATCATTATCCTGACTTATTCACAAATCATCGCGCAAGAAATTGCTTCTGAAAAGGGAACTCGAATCATGGAAGTCATTTTATCAAGTACGACAGCTCAAAAACATTTTTATGGTAAATTGACTGGTGTCTTGTTAGTTGCTTTAACGCAGATGGCTCTATACGGTGTGATTTTGACTGTGGGATTCCAACAATTTAAACATATGGATTTTGTAAAAAGTATCATAGAGAATATTTCACTAGATAAGATCATCGGACCATTTTTATGGTACGCATTGTTGTTTATGTTCTTTGGTATCTTGATCTTCTCCGTTTTAGCGGCTTTATGTGGATCATTAGTCAACAAAGCAGAAGATACAGCAAAAGCGATTTTACCAGTTACTTATCTTTCTTTAGGTGGCTATATGCTTGGGTTGATCTTAGGCGCATCTGATCCAAACAATATCGTGATTCGGATCACGTCCTATATTCCGTTCCTTTCTTCTTATATTATGCCGATTCGTTTGGCGAATGAGACAGTGGGAATGACTAGTGTATTGATTTCACTTGTAGTGTTAATCATTGTCACATTCCTGCTAATGTTCTTCTCAGCGAATATGTATAAATCAAATGTTCTTGTTTATAGTGAAGGTGGCTTATGGAGTTCATTGAAACAGTCACTTTCAATTATGAGAAATGAACGTAAGAAATCCTAACCGACTGACTATTAAAAGCAGTATCGGCACAACAAAATGGTATTTAGGATATTCTAGAGGAAAAAAATCGTTGCCCAATCACTTCAGGACTAAAATTCTTGAACAAAAAAATCAAATAATCCTTGGTCAGTGGAATTGCTTGAATGTGTCAGCTCTGGATGCCATTGTACACCAAACAATCGAACATCCTTATCGAGACTTTCAATCCCTTCCACTAGACCATCAGGAGAAAAGGCTGTAGCTTTTAATGAAGGTGCCAGCTCTTTCAACGCCTGATGATGATAAGAGTTTACCAAATAAGTATCAGGTAGTAGCTGATGTAATAGAGTGTCGGGTAAAATCTCTACTTCATGAGTAGCAAATTGTGGGGCGGTTGGATGCTGTTCATGTTTGACCGACCACTTAGGGTAAGTGGTTAAATCTTGATACAAACTACCCCCAAGCACGACATTTAAGAGTTGCATTCCACGACAAACAGCAAAAATTGGTTTGTTTTGCTTCAGAGCCTCGCTGATAAGTGCCGCTTCAAAGAGATCTCTTTGAAGATTGGTTTCTAAAAGTTTTGGATGGGGAGGTTCATGATACAGTTGTGGGGAAATATCCTGTCCACCGGCTAAGATCAGTTTATCGATTTGGTCAATATAAGCAGAAGCAGTCTTAGGGGATGAGATCGGTAAAACGATCGGTAAACCATCCGCCTGCTGTACAGCATTGACAAAGCCTTGGGGAGTATAGGTTACTTGATTTCCTTGAAAAGTATCTGTCGCTCGGATCAACTGATTTCCAGCAATTCCAATAATGGGTAACATAAACATTCCTCCAAATCGTCTATTCGTTCTATTCTATCAAGAATAAAAAAAATTTAAAACTATTTGAAATAGATCTAGTTTGGGAATAAATATGAAGAAAAAATTTTTTTCATGAGAATTTCTTATAAAAAAACAGAGTTACCGAGGAAAAATATGGTGTTTTTATTGAATTTTTTCGTCATTTTGGTACAATAGAATTAAATCACGAATAAAATGGTTGGGCATAATGCTTCAAGGATCGCGTTCTTCAAGGGGTGAGAAGAACATATTGAAGGGCTCAGCATCATTAGTCAACTAAAGGGCACATACTTTCAATGTAACGAGAGCATGTGTCCTTTTTTAATCGAAAGGGGGAAGTGATTGTGACAGAAATGGCGCGAATTTTGACAAGAATCAAAGAAGCAGAAGAGAATAATCAGAAAAAAGAAGAGCAGGTCAAAGCTGAACTTGCTCAATATGAACAATTAAAAAATAACGAATTAATCGATTTGAATAAAGAATTCCAAGAACGATTAACCAAGCTGATGAAAGAAAAAAGAAAAAATGAAGAGGAAGTAACTGAAGACGAACAGCACAAACTGGAATTGATTTTAGAACAATTTCGTCAAAAAGTTCTTGAAATAGAAAAAACATATTTAGAAAAAGAAGAAGAGGAAATAGCGAAGAAAAAGAACTTAACAAATGAGATCATTGAAAGGATGAAACAAAACAATGGCTGTCACTAAAATGGAAAAAGTGACTCTCATTTCAGATAAGAAAAATCGTGAAATCTTGTTGCAAGCAGTTCAAGGACTCCATGCAGTAGAAATCCGTGATCTGTTCCAAGAATCTGAAAACAATCAATGGGTAGAGACGTTTTTTCCTGAACCAGAGATGATCGATAAGGACAAGGAACTTGCGAAATTATCCTATAAATTAACGGATATTCGTACAGCTATCCAATTTATCGAACATCATGGCGAAAAAAGTCAGAAAAAACAACACTTAAAAAGGCGTGAAC
Source organism: Enterococcus sp. C53 (assembly GCF_040887425.1). Classification (NCBI taxonomy): domain Bacteria; kingdom Bacillati; phylum Bacillota; class Bacilli; order Lactobacillales; family Enterococcaceae; genus Enterococcus; species Enterococcus sp. C53. The sequence continues at coordinate 51,171 of NZ_JBFOFT010000007.1, read as the reverse complement.
TTTCGTTAGATACTTTGGAAAAAAATTATTCAGAAGAAGCTTTTTCGAAAAAGCTGGAAGAAGTCTTACTTTTGAAGGAACAATGGGAGCAACTGGTAGACGAACGCCAACAATTGGAAGACCAAGAGAATTGGTTGCTCAATTGGCAAAATCTGGATTTGGCGCCTAAAGCATTTAATAGTCAAATGACCAAGCTAGTCATTGGAACGGTCAATGCTAAAAATGCTGAATCTTTTAAAGCTGAAGTTGCTGAGATAAACGAAGCCTATTTAGAAGAAATCAACTCTTCACCAACAACGACTTACTTTGCCTACATTGTTTTACGAGCTGACGAGTCACGCATGGAAGAAATCGCCAGTCGTTATGGATTTGTTAAAGAAGACTATCTGTATGAGGGGACACCACAGCAACAGTTAGTTGCTGCAAAACAAAGTTTACAGGAAATCAAGGACCAACAAAAGAAACTGTCTTCAGCCATTGGAGCTTGTAGTGGGTATATCAAAGATTTCGAATGGACGGAAGAAATCTTCTTGGCTCGCTCTGAACGAGAAGCAATCAAGGACCGGATCATTCATACTCCTTATCTGATTCTGATTCAAGGCTGGGTGGATCATGAAGAAAAACAAGAATTGATCCACATGCTACAAAATGTCTTAGCAAGTGAAGAAGTCTATTTGACCTTTGACGAGCCAACGGACAATGAAATTGCTGAAGAAGTACCGACCAAACTAAAAAATCACCCGATCGTCGCTCCTTTTGAGATGTTAACGGAGATGTATAGTTTACCAAAGTATGAAGAAGTTGATCCAACGCCGTGGATGATGCCGTTTTACCTCGTCTTTTTTGGCATGATGGTGGCGGATATCGGGTATGGGTTACTGATGTTTTTAGGGGCATTTTTACTCCAAAAATTAGTGGTATTGCCACGGGGAATGCAACGTTTTGCAAAATTCTTTGAGATTCTAGCAATCCCTTCGATCATCTGGGGATTTATCTATAGCTCATTTTTTGGGGCGGCATTGCCTAAAGAAATTTTTGGTATTCATTTACCATTTCCGATTTTGTCTACTACAGATGATGTCAACACGATCTTGATTTTATCCGTAATTTTTGGGTTGATCCAAATTTTAGTCGGACTATTTATTGCTGCTAAGGAACATATCAAACGAAAAGCATATGTCGATGCCGTGAATGATGGGTTTGCTTGGCAAGGGATCTTGCTTGGTGTCATTCTGATTTTATTGGGAACGATGATCCTTAAAAACAACGCCTTTGTTTATTTAGGCGGTGCATTAGCTGTTCTTTCAGCCGTATGTATTTTGATCATTCCTGTTTTCCAATCTTCTTCAAAAGCCAAGGGGATCGCCAAAGGTGCGTATAATTTATATGGTCTAACTGGCTATATCGGAGACTTAGTCAGCTATACACGACTAATGGCACTGGGAATCTCTGGAGGAAGTATTGCCGCAGCATTCAACATGTTAGTTGCTTTTATGCCTCCAGCTGCTCGTTTTAGTGTCGGAATTTTATTGATCATTGTCCTACAGGCTTTGAATATGTTCTTAACACTTTTGAGTGCCTATGTACATGGCGCACGATTACAATATGTAGAATTTTTTGGAAAGTTTTACACTGGAGGAGGGCGTTCCTTCAAACCACTAAAAACGGTGGAGAAATACGTCAACATCAATCATAAGAAAAAATAGAAATATTGGAGGAATTTGATACAATGATGGATTATTTGATTACTCAAAATGGTGGAATGGTATTTGCAGTATTAGCGATGGCAACAGCAACGATTTTTTCAGGAATCGGGTCTGCTAAAGGCGTTGGAATGACTGGGGAAGCGGCAGCAGCATTGACGACCAGTCAACCAGAAAAATTCGGACAAGCGTTAATTTTACAATTACTTCCAGGTACCCAAGGATTATACGGCTTCGTTATCGCCTTCTTGATTTTTATCAACTTAGGCAGCGATATGTCTGTCGTTCAAGGATTGAACTTCTTAGGAGCTTCCTTACCGATTGCCTTTACTGGTTTATTCTCAGGGATCGCTCAAGGGAAGGTTGCAGCTGCTGGTATTCAAATTCTAGCGAAAAAACCTGAGCATGCAACGAAAGGGATCATTTTTGCTGCGATGGTTGAAACATATGCCATCTTAGGTTTCGTTATTTCTTTCTTACTGGTCTTAAATGCGTAATAGCCTAGCTTATAAGGAGGAATGACGGTGGATGCGATTGATAAAATCATCACTCAAATAAATGAAACAGCACAACTCGAACGTGCATCATTCGAAGAAATGAAGCGCAAAGAAATCGATCAAAAATTCGAAGTGAAAAAGTGGCAGATCGAAGCAGATTTTCAGAAAGAAAAAGCAAGTAAACTGGAAGAAATTGAACGAAGTTATCGCCAGTTGAGAAACAAGCAAAAAATGCAAGTGAAACAAGAAATCTTAAATGCGAAACAAGAAGTTTTACAGCGTTTATTCACGGAAGCAACGCTTCAGTTAGAAAATGAACCAAAAGAAGAACAACTTGCGTTGATGAAGCAAATGATCCAAACATTACCGATCAATGGCACAGCTCGCTTGATCCCAGGAGAAAAATCAGCGGATATCTTAACACCTGCGGTCATCGCTGAATGGAATGAAGAACTTCCTTTTGAATTAATCCGGGAAGACTTTACTGAAAAAGCACAAGCAGGGTTGATCATTGATGATGCTGGTATCCAATATAACTTTTTGTTTAGTCACTTGATCAAGGAAATTCAAGAGACGATGAGTGCTGAAATTGCCAAAGAATTATTTGACTAAGGAGGGATTGTCAAATGGAGTATCATGAATTAAATCCCTTGATACGTGGTAGAGAATTAGAGTTGATTTCAAAAGACACGTTTGAGCAAATGATCCAAACCGATTCGATCGATTCACTTGGAGAAATCTTACAATCCACGATCTATCAGCCGTATATCTATGACGGCTTTGACAAGGATTTTGAAGCCAATCTCTCTCAGGAACGCAGCAAATTATTCCAGTGGTTGAAAGAATCTGCACCAGAACCAGAAATCGTTTGGATCTATACGATGCGTTACACTTTCCATAATTTGAAAGTATTGACAAAGGCTGAGATCACAGGGCAAAACCTTGATCACCTTTACATCCATGATGGATTTTATTCGCTGGAAGTGTTGAAAGATGCGATTCACACGCAAGTGTCGGTGGAATTGCAAGACAGTCTCATGGATTATATTCGAGAAGTTCATGAATACTGCGAAGAATCGACTATTTTACAAGGGATCGATGTGATTTATGACCGTTGTTTTCTAACCGAGCAACGTCGCTTAGGGGAACAGCTTGGTTACCCTGAACTATTAGAAGAGATCATTGCTTTTATCGATTTAACGAATATCACCACGACAGCAAGAGGGATCTTGCAGCATCGTTCTGCAGGTTTTATGACAACAGTTATTTCAAGTTCAGGAAGTATTCCGAAAGACACATTGCTTTCCTTTGTTCGTGGGGAGATGGCATCTTTTACTCAGTTTTTACTGACAACAGATTACAGTGAGCTATTAAAGCAAGTCATCCATGAAGAACAGATTGATTTAGTTAGCTTGGAACAATTGAAAGATGATTATTTAAGTTCTTTTTATCAAGTAGCACAGACACAAGCGTTTGGCCCGTTACCATTACTAGCTTTTTTGAACGCAAAAGAAGTCGAAAGTAAAAATCTGCGCCTTTTGATCATTGGCAAACGAAATCACTTTTCACTGGAACAACTAAAAGAAAGGATGAGACAGGTCTATGACTTATAAAATCGGAGTAGTAGGTGACAAGGATTCTGTCTCGCCTTTTCGATTATTTGGCTTTGATGTACAGCATGGTACGACAAAGACTGAAATAAGAAAAACAATCGATGAGATGGCTAAGAATGAATATGGTGTGATCTATATCACCGAACAATGTGCAAATCTGGTCCCTGAAACGATTGAGCGCTATAAAGGACAATTGACACCTGCGATCATTTTGATTCCTAGTCATCAAGGAACCCTTGGTATCGGTTTAGAAGAGATCCAAAATAGTGTGGAAAAAGCTGTTGGACAAAATATTTTATAATAGGAAAAGGAGATAGTCATTTGCAAATTGGAAAAATCATAAAAGTCTCCGGTCCTCTCGTTATGGCAGAAAATATGTCAGAAGCAAGTATTCAAGACATGTGTTTAGTGGGAGATTTAGGAGTCATCGGCGAAATCATTGAGATGCGTCAAGATGTGGCGTCTATTCAAGTATATGAAGAAACTTCAGGAATTGGTCCCGGAGAACCTGTTCGTTCCACTGGGGAAGCACTATCTGTTGAGCTAGGACCAGGAATCATTTCACAAATGTTTGACGGGATTCAAAGACCACTGGATACATTTATGGAAGTGACTCAAAGTAACTTCTTAGGACGTGGGGTCCAATTACCAGCTTTAGATCATGAGAAACAATGGTGGTTTGAAGCGACAATCGAAGAAGGAACAGAAGTAAGTGCTGGAGACATCATTGGGTACGTGGATGAAACGAAGATCATTCAGCACAAAATCATGGTCCCTAATGGTATCAAAGGAACTGTACAAAAAATTGAATCTGGATCATTTACGATCGATGATCCGATTTGTGTGATCGAAACGGAACAAGGCTTAAAAGAGCTGACGATGATGCAAAAATGGCCAGTACGTCGTGGTCGACCAATCAAACAAAAATTAAATCCAGATGTACCGATGATCACCGGTCAAAGGGTCATTGACACGTTTTTCCCAGTAACTAAAGGAGGAGCGGCAGCCGTTCCAGGTCCGTTTGGTGCAGGGAAGACAGTTGTGCAACACCAGATTGCTAAGTGGTCGGACGTAGATCTAGTGGTTTACGTTGGTTGTGGGGAACGAGGAAATGAAATGACGGATGTCGTCAATGAATTTCCTGAACTGATCGATCCAAATACAGGCGAGTCTTTGATGGAACGAACTGTGTTGATCGCTAATACATCGAACATGCCAGTAGCTGCTCGAGAAGCTTCTATTTATACGGGAATCACGATTGCCGAGTACTTCCGTGACATGGGGTATGATGTAGCAATCATGGCAGATTCCACTTCTCGTTGGGCAGAAGCACTGCGTGAAATGAGCGGACGTTTAGAAGAAATGCCTGGTGATGAAGGTTATCCCGCTTATCTGGGCTCTCGTCTAGCTGAATACTATGAACGTTCAGGACGTGTCATTGCTCTAGGCTCTGACCAACGTGAGGGCAGTATCACTGCCATCAGTGCGGTTTCTCCTTCTGGTGGAGATATCTCTGAACCAGTGACTCAAAATACCTTACGTGTGGTGAAGGTTTTCTGGGGATTAGATTCTAGTCTTGCTCAAAAAAGACATTTTCCATCGATTAACTGGATCCAAAGTTACTCATTATATTCAACAGAAGTTGGCAGATATATGGATCAAATCTTACAGCAGGATTGGTCTGATATGGTAACTGAAGGCATGCGGATCTTGCAAGAAGAAGAACAATTAAATGAAATCGTGCGCTTGGTAGGGATCGATTCGCTTTCTGATAACGATCGCTTGACCCTTGAAGTAGCAAAATCGATTCGAGAAGACTATTTACAACAAAATGCTTTTGATGATGTAGATACGTTTACTTCAAGAGAAAAACAATTCAACATGTTGAAAGTTATTTTGACTTTTGGGAAAGAAGCTCGAAAAGCCTTATCGTTGGGAGCGTACTTCAATGAAATCATGGAAGGTACAGTAGCGGTCAGAGAACGCATTAGTCGGAGCAAGTATATTCCAGAAGAAGAGTTAGCCAAAATTAGTAGTATAAATGAAGAAATCAAAGAAACGATCCAATTGATTGTTTCAGAAGGAGGGATGACCGATGATTAAAGAATATCGTACAATCAAAGAAGTGGTCGGCCCTTTGATGGCAGTCGAAAAAGTTTCGGGAGTCAAATATGAAGAATTGATTGAAGTTCGGATGCAAAACGGCGAGATTCGTCGTGGACAAGTACTAGAAGTCCAAGAAGACAAAGCGATGGTTCAGATCTTTGAAGGAACCAGTGGAATCAATCTAAAAAATTCTTCCGTACGCTTTTTAGGACACCCTTTACAATTAGGAGTATCAGAAGACATGATCGGTCGGGTTTTTGATGGTCTTGGTCGACCAAAGGACAATGGACCTGAAATCTTGCCAGAAAAATATTTAGATATCAATGGCGAAGTAATCAATCCAATTGCCAGAGATTATCCCGATGAATTTATCCAAACAGGGATTTCAGCAATCGATCATTTGAATACATTAGTCCGTGGGCAAAAATTGCCGGTTTTTTCTGGCTCAGGTTTACCACACAAAGAGTTGGCTGCCCAAATTGCTCGCCAAGCAACTGTTTTGGATTCTTCCGATGATTTTGCTGTGGTTTTTGCTGCCATCGGTATTACTTTTGAAGAAGCCGAATTTTTTATGGAAGACTTTAGACAAACAGGTGCGATTGATCGCTCCGTTATGTTTATGAATTTAGCTAATGATCCAGCAATCGAACGAATCGCCACACCAAGAATGGCATTGACGGCCGCTGAATATTTAGCTTATGAAAAAGGCATGCACGTCTTAGTCATCATGACCGATATGACCAACTATGCAGAAGCGCTCAGAGAAATTTCGGCCGCACGTCGAGAAGTTCCTGGCCGTCGTGGTTATCCAGGCTATCTTTACACAAACTTAGCCACCTTATTTGAACGGGCTGGACGGATTAGAGGATTGAAAGGTTCTGTAACTCAAATTCCGATTTTGACGATGCCAGAAGATGATAAGACTCATCCGATTCCCGATTTGACGGGTTATATCACAGAAGGTCAGATCATTTTAACGAGAGAGCTTTATAAGAGTGGGATTCAACCACCGATCGATGTCTTGCCTTCTCTTTCACGGTTGAAGGACAAAGGAACAGGTGCTGGTAAAACAAGAGAAGACCACGCAGCAACGATGAACCAATTGTTTGCCGCCTATGCGCAAGGAAAACAAGCGAAGGAATTAGCTGTCGTTTTAGGTGAATCTGCCTTGTCAGATATTGATAAAATCTATGCAAAATTTGCGGAACGATTTGAAAACGAATATGTCAACCAAGGATTTTACACCAATCGGACAATCACAGAAACGCTTGACTTAGGTTGGGAACTGTTGGCGATGCTTCCAAGAACCGAGTTAAAACGAATCAAGGATGATTTACTGGATAAGTATTTGCCAGAAGGGAAGTGAGTTCCTTATGCGATTAAACGTCAATCCTACGAGAATGGAGCTAACTCGTTTAAAGAAACAATTAACGACAGCGACAAGGGGACACAAACTTTTAAAGGACAAACAAGATGAATTGATGCGTCAATTTATTTTACTGATCCGTAAAAATAATGAGTTACGCCAAGCAATAGAAAAAGAAACCCAAACAGCAATGAAAGATTTTGTCTTAGCAAAGTCAACAGTCGAAGAAGCTTTTATTGACGAACTTTTGGCATTACCAGCGGAAAACGTCTCACTTTCTGTAGTTGAGAAAAATATTATGAGTGTCAAAGTTCCCCTCATGAATTTTCAATACGATGAAACATTGAATGAGACACCATTAGAGTATGGCTATCTTCATTCTAATGCAGAGTTGGATCGTTCGATCGATGGTTTTACGCAGCTCTTACCAAAGCTTTTGAAGCTGGCAGAAGTTGAAAAAACATGTCAACTTATGGCTGAAGAGATCGAGAAAACCAGAAGAAGGGTCAATGCGTTGGAATATATGACGATTCCTCAATTGGAAGAAACGATTTATTATATTAAAATGAAGCTGGAAGAAAACGAACGAGCAGAAGTAACTCGCCTGATCAAAGTGAAAAATATGGGAACAGAAGAGTAAGGCTGATCCAATTCAGCATTCTAATGGCTTTTTTCATGATCAGAACAAATCGAATTTAGCGTAAGAAGAAAAAGTAGTCATTTATTTTTCTTCTTGCGCTCGTTTGCTTATAATGGAAAGAGGTCGTGAAAGAAGCGTTCAGCTCCGAGCGAATAAGAGAGGATTTTTTAAAATAGCTTCTCCTATTTTAGAAAATCATCGCTTATTGCCGAGTAGTTGCTTCACGCCAATGATTCATTTTGTACCTATTTATGATTGCAGAACAAAATGTCGTTCTGAGATCTTAGATAAAAATTAAGCATAAGGAATGACTATCATGAAAAAAAGAGTAAGAAAACGATTATCACCTGTCCAGCTAATTGCTGCTGGTTTTTTTATCTTGATCCTGTTTGGAGGTAGCTTACTGACGTTACCATTTTTTAGCCGCAGCGGAGAAAGCACCCATTTTATTGATGCCTTATTCACTGCAACCTCAGCTGTTTGTGTGACTGGTTTGACGACACTGAATACTGCGGAGCATTGGAATAGTGCAGGACAGTTTTTGATCATGACCTTGATTGAAATCGGTGGGTTAGGCTTTATGATGATCCCGATCCTCTTTTTTGCTATTGCGAAGAAAAAAATCAGTTTTAGTATGCGGATTGTGCTAAAGGAAGCCTTAAACCTTGAAGAGATGTCGGGTGTAATTAAGTTAATGATCTATATCTTAAAATTTGCGGTGGTGATCCAAGTAATCGGGGCGGTTGCTTTGAGTGTAGTTTTTATTCCTGAATTTGGTTGGGCTAAAGGAATCTGGTTTAGTATCTTTCATGCCGTTTCTAGTTTTTGTAATGCAGGATTTGATTTATTAGGAGACAGTTTACTCGCGGATCAAACAAATGTTTACCTGATCATGGTCGTTTCAGCGTTGATCATTGCAGGTGGATTAGGTTTTATTGTCTGGCGTGATATTCTAAGTTATCATCGGGTCAAAAAAATCACACTACATTCAAAAGTCGCCTTATCTGTAACTGCACTCTTATTAATTGGTGGATTTATTTTATTTCTCATCACTGAAAGAAATGGACTGACTTTAGTTAAAGGTACGTTTACAGAAAGATTAGCGAATACATTTTTTATGAGTGTGACACCAAGAACAGCAGGCTATTACTCTATTGATTATTTACAGATGAGTCATGCAGGATTGATTTTAACGATGTTTTTGATGTACATCGGAGGAACTTCTGGTTCGACAGCTGGAGGACTGAAAACTACGACATTAGGAATTTTATTGATCCAAATGCATGCCATGTTTAAAGGAAAGACACGAGCAGAAGCCTTCGGTCGAACCATTCGCCAAGCAGCCGTGCTACGTGCATTGACTCTTTTCTTTGTAACTCTCTCTTTATGTGTTGTTGCGATCATGGTCCTATCTGTGACGGAGACGATTCCTAAAACGTCAGGAATCGAATATATTGCGTTTGAAGTCTTTTCCGCTTTTGGGACAGTTGGATTGACGATGGGGTTGACCCCGGATTTGACATTGATCGGAAAACTAGTCATTATTTCTTTGATGTATATCGGTCGAGTAGGAATCATGACAGTCGTTTTTTCACTACTAGTAAAAGCGAACAGGGCAGAAGCCAATTACAAATACCCAGAAGAAAGCATTATGCTTGGGTAGTTGTGAAGGTATCGGGGAGTTTCGATGATAATAAAAAAGAAACGCTCAAAACAAGAGAAGCTGTTTTGAGCGTTTTTTTCACAACCTTATCCCCGAATAACTTCGATTTTATATCCGTCAGGGTCAACAACGAAATAATAAGAAGGAGCTGTTCCTGGAAGTCCTTTTAGGTCTGTCACATTGAATCCTTCTGCTTGGTGTTTTTCGTGAAGTGCTTCTAAATCATCCGCAGCAATAGCAATGTGTCCATAGCCATTCCCTAGATCATAGCCTTCATGATCATAGTTATAAGTTAATTCTAATTCGTAGTCATCTCCTGGTAAAGTTAAATAAACAAGGGTGAATTTGTTTTCTGGAAAATCACGGCGACGACTTTCTTCAAAGCCAAACGCTTTTTGGTAAAATTCTAATGAAGCGTCAAGATCTTTCACTCGAACGCAAGTATGAGCCATTTTCATAAATAACTACTTCCTTTCCTTTTTTTTTCATCATAACAAAAAAAGAAAGAGCAATAGAAGATTTGCGCTTGTTTATGAGAAAACTCTCATGTAAAATAAAAAGTAAATAAGCTTAAGGTGGACAAAATGATGGATAAACCAGTATTTGGTGAAAAAGAAGCAGGGGTCCAGTATTCCCCCCGATATGCTGCCTATATCATCGTGGAAGAAAAGAACAAACTAGCTTTGATTGAAGCTCCAAATGGTGCTTATTTTTTACCTGGTGGAGAGATTGAAGCGATGGAAACAAAAGAAGCAGCTCTTAAGAGAGAACTCCTTGAGGAAATGGGGATCGTCGCAGAAATTGCGACTTATCTAGGGGAAGCGGATGAGTATTTTTATTCCAATTACCGTCAGACCTATTACTATAACCCTGGCTACTTTTACGTGGCAAACGGCTGGCAACAAATGGCAGAACCAACTGAAAAGACGAATACCATTTGGTGGGTCACGCCACAAGAAGCCATTGAAAAATTAAAACGAGGTAGCCACAAGTGGGCGGTTGAAAAATGGTTATTGAACAATTAAAACAATTAAATCAAGAAAAAATCCAAAACCAGCGTACAGTCAGTGACGAACTGGTTTTGGATTTTTATTTAGTAGCAAATGTTATTTTTATTATGATAAAACATACGTTTTGATTGCTTCTGCCACACCATGTTCTTCATTTGTTTTAGTGACCACGTTGGCAGCTTCTTTAACTAGCGGAACAGCATTACCCATCGCAACGCCTAAGCCAGCATATTCAATCATCGATAAGTCATTTTCGTTGTCACCAATCGCCATGATCTCATCCTGATCGATTCCAAGATGTTGCGCTAAGTTCGCAACGGCTGCGCCTTTACTTGCTTCTTTGTTTAATACTTCAAAGTAATAAGGCGCACTTTTCACTGTCGTGTATTTTTCACGGAATGTTTGGGGCAAACGAGCAATCGCAGCATCTAAGATATCAGGTTCGTCGATCATCATCATTTTAACCAAATTGATATCTGGTGTCATTTCTTCAGGTGTGCGATATTTCAACGGCATATGAACTAAGCTGGCTTCATGGATCGTATACGCACTGATATCACGATTAGAGGTGTAAATCGCCTGATCATCAATGGAGTGTAGATGACTGCCAACTCGACGAGCCATCACTTCGATTTCTAAATAATCTTCATGTGTCAAACCATGACGTGCGATGATTTTTCCTGATTTTGTTTGTTGGACAAGTGCGCCATTGTAGGTGATCACGTAGTCATTTTCTTGGAATAAATCGAGTTCATTCAACTGTTCCTGGACACCAGGCAACGGTCTGCCGGTACACAAGACGATAGCTACTCCTTTAGCGACAGCCTGAGCAATCGCTTCTTTGACGTCTGCTGTAATTTCTCTTTTCTCATTTAATAAGGTTCCATCGATGTCGATGGCGACTAACTTGATAGACATAATTTCCTCCAGTGATCGTGTGTTTTAGTTTGTTTGGGTAATCAGTGAACCATTGCGGATATGGCTTGCAAATTCTTGATAGGTTTCGTCAAATAGATCGTAGTGATTTCTTAAAGACGGATCAACCATTTCTTTTGGAAAGAAAAATCGTTCATCTCCTTGTTCTTGTCCAGCAAGAGCAGCCACAAGTTGGCTCACCTCTGATAATTCTACCAAAGTTCCATCATTTCGCAAGATTTCGATTTGTGTTCGATGGCGTCCTTCTTCGGGGCGATAAAAATCATAAGGCAAATCATAACTGGAATTGATGGCAGTATAGTAGACAGGATTGTAGCCAACTTTTTCCACAAGAGCAGTCATTTCCTTGATCAAGGAAGAAGAGCGATCCCCAGAAAAAGTTGCCGATTTTAACGGTTTACGGTATAAGAAACGTTTAGCTAAATCACTTAAGATTGGATCAGAAAATTCCGTCCATTGGGTAAAATAAGTTCCTAAAACGCCATCGTCTAATTTTAAATACTCTTCCAGTGTAAAGTTTTCGTCAAGAAACGGTAAGAGTAGTTGAGAATGGGATTCAAACACATTGGGATCTTCTCGATACAACTCATGCGCCCGATGTAACAAGTGTTCTAAAATTACTTCCATGCCACGAGACACAGGGTGGAAATAAACTTGAACGTACATTTGATAGCGACTCACAATATAATCTTCGACTGCGTGCATCCCATTCATCGAAAAGGCGATCCCGCCTTTATAGGGACGAATGACACGTAAAATTCGTGTTAAATCAAACGTACCGTATTCTGTCCCAGTGTAATAGGCATCTCGCAACAAGTAATCCATTCGATCAGCATCGATCTGACTCGAAATCATTTGGACGACTTGGGGATTAGGATACGTTTTTTGGATCACACTGGCAACTTTTTCTGGAAATCCTTCTTCCACACGATTCAAAATTTGATAAACTTCCGTTTCAGGAGAAGTAATGATTTCTACAGTGATCGCTTCATGATTCGTATGGAAAATATGTTCAAATGTATGAGAATAAGGACCGTGACCAACATCGTGAAGCAATGCTGCGCACAACGTAACCAAACGTTCTCGATCATCCCAGCCGTCAGCGCCAATTTTTTCTTGAGGGAAATTGCGGGAAAAGATATCACAGATCCGTCTTGAAATTTCATAGACCCCTAATGAATGAGTGAACCGACTATGTTCAGCGCCGTGAAAAGTAAAGGAAGAAGTGCCTAACTGTTTGATACGGCGCAATCGTTGGACTTCTTTTGAATTGATCAAGTCTAAAATGACTTGGTGTTGGACATGGATATAGTTATGGACCGGGTCACGAAAGACCTTTTCGATCGGTAATAATTGATATTTATAAGGAATAGTCATCAGCAAGCTCCTTTAATTTATTTCGTTCTTCCATTCGATTGATTTGATCCGTCCACTGTTCAGAAGTGACATGTGCCTCTTTCCAACATAGCGCATCAACTGAACGACTCTCTCCATAGAGTTGTGTGAGTGCCAATTGGAATTGTTGTTTTACATCCTCAATGGTTAAAGGCGTTTCAAGTAAATCAGCTAAGGTTGCCATACTTTCAGGAACGACCGCCGGGTAACCATTCGTGCCGAAATCCTCTTTCAGCGCTTCTTGATAGAATCGTTTCATCGCTTGACCTCTGGTTTGTTGTGCGCCATTGACACTAACATACATCATCACAGAAATCCCGTTTTTTATGCGACGTTGGGCGATCCCCGCAAACTTTTTACCGTTGATACTCAGGTCATACGTACCAGGACAATAAGAATGAGTCACTTCAAAAGCTTCGATTGATACGGTTGGAAAAGCCAGACGAGTCAATGTGAGCATTTTTTCATAGGCAGCATCAATCGATATCTTCTCCTGTTCGTTTTGAGGGAAAATCAATGAGATATTTAAAACCCCTTGATCAGAAATGATCCCTAATCCACCAGCGTTACGAACGATTGGCTGATAGCCTGCTTTTCTTAGCTCCTGAATGCCTTCATGGAAGTAGGGCGTTCGAGTATCTTTCATTCCTAAGATCACCGTTTGTTCATATTGCCAAAAATGGAGAAAGTTTTGGTTGTTTTTTTTTGAATACTCGGTTAAGATATCCGTCAGAGCAAAAGGGGTAAAATCATTTTTTTGATAAATTTTTTGATCCAAAATAATTGTTGGATTCATTACATTCGCTCCTTTATATAATTAATCATCGATTGACATTCCAATGATTCACGTTTGTCATCGTTTCATGGGAGTTTCTCTCATTATTATACTATACTCTAATATACTCTAAAAAAAGAATTTATTGAGTCTGGGACAAAACTTGGCTCAGTCTCTTCTGGTAGCTCTAAAAACGAATAAACGGTGTTCAAGCATCAGCTCCTTGAAATAAGCCTGAATTTTTCAAAATATGAGAAGCTATTTTAAAAAATTCTTTCTTATTGTCATCGGAGCTCCCCGATGCTTTCACAACCTCTTCGATGACGAGTTGTTTGACAAATAGACGAAAACTAGGAACAATGTACCTATATGAAGTAAAGGAGAAGGTAAAATGGCACAATCGCAAGGAACACCCATTTCAATCAAATTACGGACGAAAGTCATGCAAAATGGGGAACATCAAGACTTTTTCTTTGATCTGAAAGGTCAAATGGTCAAAATTGGGGATACGTTATACATACGATACCAGGAAATTCAGGAAAATACAGCAGAAGAAATCCCTGTAACGATCAAATTGATGCCCGATGGACAGGTTCAATTGATTCGTGCGGGAGAAACACGGATGCGACTAAAATTCGGGTATCGTGAACGTTTGGAAACAACGTATCGGACACCTTATGGCATGCTTCAAATTGAAACGTATACCAAAGAATTACATGTTAGTTTGAAAGACCGACCAACCGCTGGGAAAGTAATGATTGAATACGACTTGCTAATGGGACCAGAAAAATTAGGGGAATATTATTTAACTTTAGATTTTACTGCTTAAATCGCAAAGAAACGTTTGATTTTTTACGTATGATTTTGTATGATAAGGAGTAGACTGTGAAAGGACGTGTCCTGATTGGAAATTAGTGTATTTGAAGGTGCAAACAAAAACGAATTATCAATGATCGAAGTAGCACATGCGATCTTAGAACAACGTGGCGATGTGATGGATTTTTCTGATTTAGCCAACCAAATCCAAACCTATCTTGGAAAATCAGACAGTGAGATTCGTGATTCACTGGCACAATTTTATACTGACTTAAATATTGATGGTAGCTTTATTTCATTAGGTGACAATCGTTGGGGCTTGCGTTCATGGTATGCGATCGATTCGATCGATGAAGAAGTAAACCATGGAATTGACGAAGAAGATGAAGATACACCTCGTCGACGCAAACGTAAAAAAGTCAATGCCTTTATCAACGATGATGAAGATGCGATCGATTATAATGATGATGACCCAGAAGATACTGACTTGTCTGACGAAGATGACGATGATCTTTTTGAAGATGATGATGACGATGATGAAGAAATCGCTGCTTATAACTCTGACTTGCAAGAAATCGGTGCAGACGACACAAGTGACGATGAAGAAGAATTACCAGGCAACATCGAAGAAGATCTAAGCATCATTGAAGATGACGATGAAGACGAAGACTACGAGGACGAAGAGTTCACCGAAGAATAGACTTTCGGCTTCATAGCTGCAGATCCCCCAATAAGGGATCTGCAGTTTTTTTGTATTGATTTTTTACATAAATAAAAAAATAATTGAAACTTTTTGGTTTGTTTGATCGTCATAGTAAGTGAGAGGGAAAGGAGATGGGTCCGATTTTTAATCGTTACAAGAAAAAGAAGCAAATCGAAAAATCAAAGAATTTATTAAGTGAATTGATCCAAGAGGAATATGAGAAAATGTTTCGGATCACAATGAATTATGTTCATAACAAAGAAGAAGCATTGGACGTAATGCAAGACAGTTTTCATAAAGCGTTAGCTGCTATTGAACAAGGGAAAGAGATTGAACGATTTTCAGCTTGGTTTTATCGTATTTTGATACGAACAGCGATCGATGCTTGGCGTAAGCAAAAACGAAATCAATCGGAAACATTGGAAGAAGAAACGATTCAACTCGCTCACACAACGGACGATTCATTGACTGATTTACATGGAATCATTGAAGGAATTGATAGCCCCGAAAAGGAAATTTTGATTTTACATTTTTTTGAAGGCTTTCGTTTAAAAGAAATTGCAGAGATTCTTGATTTGAATGAAAACACCGTCAAAACCAAAATGTATCGTACGTTAAATCAGCTAAGAAAAATCTTACAGTAAAAATCACAATAAAGGAGAGAAAGACGGATGTATTCAGCTCAGAAGGAACTAGAACAACTGAAACAAGTCTATCAACAACAAGAAATCCCTCATGGTATCAAAAATGAGATGATCAAGCGCTACTCACTAGAAGAACAAAGGTTTAACCAGCGAGTGAAACGAAAAAAACAAGTGAAAGGACTTATTCTATCTTTTGCTATTATTGCGATGATGTTCAGCAGTATTTTTTTTAACAATCAAATTCGTAGTTTTGCTGAAGATTTACCCTTGATTGGCCCAGTCGTGAAATTAATTTTAGGGAAAACACTGTCTGATGAAACAATCGAGATCCGAGTGCCGCAAATCAGTACAAAAGATAAAGAAAATAGTCAGACGATTGCTGGACTGAACAAAAAGTATTTTCGTGAAGGACAAGAAAACTTTGAAAAAGCAAAAGTACAGTACCAAGACTTTAAAACAAATCATTTTCAAGTTACGGGAGATTATCAGAAACTGTTGGATGATCCGCGTTTTTTAGTGATTGAACGAAAGATGACACAAACTGCCGCAGACAGCTATACGGAAAAGCGTTATGATACGATTGATAAAAAAAGCGGAGTAGTCCTATCTTTACCACTTTTATTCAAAGATGATCAGTATCTTTCCGTTTTGACAAATGAAGTCAAAGAGCAAATGCAAAAAAATAGCAAAGAAAACCCTGATCAGTATTATTGGACAGATGATGATTTTAAAGATGGACTAATCAAAAAAACGCCATTAGTTACTAAAGACACATCTTTTTATATCAATAAAAATCACGAGCTAGTCTTAGTTTACGATCAATTTTCGATCGCACCTGGCTATATGGGCACACCAACCTTTGTGATACCTAAAGAAGTGACACGTTCACTTTTAGCTTCTCCAGATTACTTAAATGAGTAAGCTCAACCTAAAAAATAAATAACTGATCCTTTGCGCTATCATAAGAGTTGATTTGATTTTGGAAAAATACTTCAAATAGTTCAATTATACATGGTTATAATATATACAAAATGTCTAGGACAGCCATTGTTGGATAAATAGCTGTTTAAGAGAGATTGAGACAAAAGTATTTCGCATCAAGAAATAAGAAGGAATTTCCGAAAATTGACAAAAAACGCAAACACTGGTTTTTGCTGTTGATTGTTACCTACTTGGTGCTTCACAAATTTTTGGTCAATTTCGACAAATTTTTTGAAGATGCTACTTTTTTCTCACCGTGAACAAGAGGTCAGCTCTTTGAACATCATTTATTCGTTTTTAGAGATACTAGAAGAGACTGAAGCAAGTTTTGTTTCAGTCCCTTTTATTTTAGAGAACTATCCAAATTTCGTCCTAGAATTTTTTGTGCAAATATCGTAAATGATGTGAAAGTATATACTTTTTAGTATATACTTATTGTTGGATAAAAATATTTTCTCATTATTGTTGGTTCTGCTAATAAATAAAGCTAGCAGAAAGTTTGGAGAATATTTTAGGAGGAATCTCGTGAAAAAACAACCAAAATTTCAAGAAATTGCGAATGAAATTGAGAAGCGAATCATGGAAGGAATTTACGTTTCTAGTCAAAAATTACCTTCAGAATATGATTTAGCAGACGAGTTTCAATGTAGTCGTTTAACTGTTCGTAAAGCAATCGAATTATTGATCAGCCAAAATAAGTTGATCAAAGAAAAAAGTAAAGGCACGTATGTCATGAAACAACCTAAGATCCAAAGTGGCTCTGGAGGACTGCAAAGCTTTACCGAAACTGCTCGAATCCAAGGGAAAAAGACAAAAACGCAAGTCTTAGAATGCGAAGTTACTGAACAACTACCAACGAATGTTAAACAAGCTTTTGGTGAATCGATTTCTGAGCCAATCGTTCATTTGAGACGATTACGTTATTTTGATGACGAACCAATGACGGTTGAAAATCTTTATATTTTAAAACGTTATCTGGGAGAAGTCTCTCAAGAAGAATTAAGTGGGTCACTCTATCAAGTGATCGAAAAAAACGTTGAAATTGCTTATTCCCACCAAGAAATCGAAGCAGTGAAAGCGACGGCTGACGTGGCAAAACTCTTGCAAGTAGCTGTGGATGAACCGATGTTGTTTGTCCATTCAATGACATATTCGCCAGCAGCCAAACCAATCTTATATGACTGCTCGTATTATCGTGCAGATAAATATACATTTAAAAATACGTTGATTCGTCAAAAAAGGAGTGAATAAATTGAAAAAACGCAAGTCGATGATTGATGAACATTGGGAGGAATTTCTTGAATTTCTTCAAACAGTTATGAAAGTACCAAGTGTGAAAGGGGAGCCGGAAGATCATGCTCCGTTTGGGAAAGCACCTCGAGAAGTGTTGGACCTTGTACTTAAAAAAGGAAAAGAAGTAGGGTTTAAGACCAAAGTGATTGATGATGCGATCGGGTACGTCCAATGGGGAGAAGATGATGAGGACTATATTGGGATCATTGGTCATTTAGATGTGGTTCCAGCAGGATCGGGATGGGATTTTCCACCCTTTGATTTAAGCGAAAAAGATGGACGCTTTTATGGACGAGGGATTTTAGATAATAAAGGGCCGATCATTAGTTGTTTTTATGCTCTGATCCTGTTGAAAAAAATGGGAGCGGTTCCTAAAAAAACGATCCGCATTATTTTTGGGACTGACGAAGAAAGTGGGATGTCTGATGTGGCGCATTATTTACAGGCTGAAGTTCCGCCATCATTTGGTTTTACGCCAGATTGTAAATATCCAGTTGTTTACGGAGAAAGAGGAGTAGTCAACCTAACGATTCATTTCCCATTAGTTAAAGAAGAAGTTATTCAAATCAGTGATTTTGCAGGGGATCAATATCGAGATCATGTGCCAGACCAGCTGAGTGTGTCGATTAATGCGAAAAAATTTGATGTGGAAGGAAAACGTTCTCCAAGTAATGCCCCAGAATTAGGAGAGAATGCGATTACGCTGCTTGCCGAAAAAATCAAAGCAGATTCAGCTGTTCCAGAACAAATACGAGCTTATTTTGATTGGATCTGGCAAGCTTTCCACAATAAACATTATGGAGAAGGAATCGAGCTTGCTTTGTCTGATGAAGATTCAGGCAGGTTGATTCTTACACCTGTGAATTTGCAAAAAAACACTAACGGGTTAGATTTAGAAGTTGCTTTTCGTTACCCTGTTTCAGTCACAGAAGAGGAAGTCGTGAGTGGGTTGGCTAAACAGTTGCCCGAGAAAGCGACTTTTACAATCAATCGCAGTATTCCAGGGATCTGTCAGAAAAAAGATTCGCCTGAAATCAAAAAACTATCTCAAATTTATGGCGAGATTACTGGGAACGACCCTACACCAGTGACGACAACGGGTGCTACTTATGCCAGAAAGATTCCTAATGTATTAGCGTTTGGTCCCTCTTTTCCAGGGCAAAAAGGGATTGCGCATAACAAAAACGAGTATATGGAAGTAACAGATCTGCGTATGAATTTAGAGATATACCTGCGAAGCATTCAAGCATTGATCGAATAAACAGTTATATATTTTTAAAAAAAAAGATTATCAGAGACTTCTCTTATAAATCAATTAGATTTTAAGAAAAGTCTCTTTTTAGTATAGACATAATAGTATATACTAAATAAAATAGATGTAAGCGCTATATATAGGAGGAGTAAACATGTGGGGAATTATCGCAACGTGGCGTATGGCACATGATGGTGTGTTAGCTGCCAAAGAATTATTAGAACAGGAAGGAACATGCGGAGATGCTGTGGAAACGTCAATCAAATGTGTAGAAGACTATCCATTTTATAAATCAGTTGGCTATGGTGGCTTGCCAAACGAACGAGGCATTGTAGAAATGGATGCGGCTTTTATGGATGGGGATACGTTCAAAATTGGGGCAGTGGCTGGGATCGTAGATATTGCGAATCCAATATCAGTTGCCAGAAAATTAAGTAATGAAAAATTCAATAGTTTTCGCGTAGGACAAGGAGCCACTGAATATGCAATGCTAGCAGGATTCGAACGGAAAAACATGCTAACGCCAAGAGCTAAAAAAATTTGGCAAAAACGAGTGGCAGAAGTGGCGAAAACGAATCTAAGCCCCTATGACGGACATGATACGGTGGGCGTAGTTTCTTTGGATCAACACACTGGCATGGCTGCAGGAACGTCTAGTTCTGGATTATTTATGAAAAAGCAAGGTCGTGTGGGAGATTCCCCTTTATCAGGTTCTGGTTTTTACGTCGACAGTCAAATCGGTGGTGCGACAGCAACTGGTCTAGGAGAAGATCTAATGAAAGGCTGTCTAGCTTATGAAATTGTTCGCTTGATGGGAGAAGGAGTTACTCCACAAAAAGCCTGTGATCAAGCTGTGTATTCTTTTACTGATTTATTAAAAGAACGGTATGGCAAAGCAGGTGCTTTTTCATTAGTTGCTATGAATAAAGCAGGTGAATGGGGAGTTGCGACCAATGTCGAATTTACGTTTACTGTTGCAACTGAAAAGGAGCAACCAGCTATCTACTTAGCTAATCCAGGAGTTGATCAGACAACGATCATTGAACCAATCACCAAAGAATGGCTGGATGCTTATGAAAAACGCATCAAAGCCCCAGTTTGATCCCAGTATCGAAGTCATTTAGCTGATAATCAGCATATGTATATATAAGGAGGAGAAAAAAATGACAACAAAAAAAATCTATTTATTCTGTGAAGCAGGTATGTCAACAAGTATTATGGTCAATAAAATGATGGAAGTAGTCACAAAACATCAGATGCCACTAGAAATCCATGCGTTCCCAGCAATCCATGCAGAGGAAAAAGTTGAACAAGAGAAACCGGTAGCTATCTTATTAGGACCACAAGTTCGTCATTTAAGTGACAAAATGAAAAAAACGTTTGAGCCGTTAGGCATTCCTGTAGGCACAATTGCCACAGAAGCATATGGCATGATGGATGGCGAACGTGCGATGAAAGATGTCCTGAAAATGATCAAAGAAAGTAGAAAATGAGTTTTTGTAAACGGAAACAGTCGGAGTCAACAAAAAGATCGGGGGAAAAAAGATGCAAAAATTTTTGAATTGGTTAGAAAAAGTTTTGACACCAATGGCAAAAACGGTTGGAGAAAATAAATATTTGATTGCTATACGAGATGGCTTTTTACTTTCTACACCGTTATTGATCGTGGGGTCATTGTTTCTAGTATTGACCAACTTTCCAATACCAAATTGGAATGAATGGATGGCTGGATTTTTAGGGGAAAATTGGGCAGTCATGTTGAATAAGCCTGCCACTGCCAGTTTTGATATTATGACGATTTTAGCAGTTGGGGGCATCGGTTATAGTTTAGCAAAGCAATTTAAAGTGGATGCGATGCAAGCAGCAATTATTTCTTTAGTTTCATTCTTTATCGTAACGCCTTTTACCACATTATTTACGCCAGAAGGTTCGACTGAAGTATTTGAAGTCGGAAGTCTTCCTTTACGTTGGATGGGATCAAGTGGTTTATTTTTAGGTATGGTAGTTGCTTTAGTAGCGACTCGTATGTTCGTTGCCTTGATTCGTACAGGGTGGACAATCAAAATGCCAGATGGCGTGCCGCCTACTGTTGTTAAATCGTTTGAAGCATTGATTCCAAGTTTCGTCATCTTAACGTTCTTTATGGTGGCGAATTGGGTAGCGAGTTTAACCACATATGGGAATTTACAAGAAATCCTGTTTAAATTCTTACAAACACCATTGTTAAGTTTAGGGAATACCTTAGGTGCTATGATCATTGCGTACTTATTTTTACATTTTTTCTGGTTTTTCGGAATCAACGGTTCAAGTGTCGTAGGTGCAGTTTTCAATCCAGTTCTTCGTGCTTTATCGATTGAAAATCTAAATGCGTTTAAAGACGGACATGAAATTCCTAATATCATTACAGGTCAATTTCAAGATATGTTTGCAACATTTGGTGGGGGCGGTTCTACCTTATCATTGATTTTGATTATGATTCTTGTATGTAAAAGTCAGCGAGTGAAAAAACTTTCACAATTATCGCTTGTACCAGGAATTTTCGGGATCAATGAACCGATCATCTTTGGTTTACCGATCGTATTAAATCCAATCATTTTGATCCCATTTGCTTTAGTACCGACGATCAATATCATTATTGCTTATTTTTGTATGGATCTAGGGTTAGTTGCTTACACCAATGGGATTCAACTTCCATGGACAACGCCACCGATCATTTCAGGCTTTTTAGTCAGCGGTTGGCAAGCTTCTGTCCTTCAGGGATTACTTATTTTATTAGGAATGGCAGTTTATTATCCATTCATCAAAGTGTTAGACAATCAATATCTGAAAGAAGAGCTTGAGGCAGAAGAATCAACAGCAGAAGAAATCAATTTTGATGACTTTGATTTTGATACCTTATAAAAAGGAGTAGGAGCATGAAAAAAATCATTTTGATCCTCAACCATGTGACCGCAGGTATGGGAAGTGACGAACAAGCACAATTACCTCCAGGTGGAAAAAAAACAGCTCTAGGACCGGGAGAAACATTAGCGCCATTGTTTAAAGAAAAAAAGGCAGAGATTATTGCTACTTTATACTGCGGTGATCGTTACTATTCAAGTCATCCAGAAGAAGTCAAACAAAAATTTATCGGATTCGCCAAAAAGTTTGGAGCAGATGCGATATTATGTGGACCAGCTATGCATTATCCTAATTTTGGAGAGATGGCAGGCGGGTTAGTCGAAGCTTTTAACAAAGAAGGCACTCCTGCTGTCGCTGCAATGTCTGTTGAAAATCCTGCTGTAGCAAAATATCAGCAAGTGATCCCCATCGTTAAAATGCCAAAAAAAGGTGGGATCGGACTAAATCAATCCTATAAAAATATGGCAACAATCGTGACACAGTTAGCGAAAGGAGAAGAACGAACTTCCTCAGAACAAGAAATGATCTTTTGAATCAAAAGTGAATAAACGGAGCATAATGACTTTTCTTAAGTTGAAAAGCTGTTTCGATAGATGACGGAAAAAAGCCAATCATTACGTATGTTTTGATTGGCTTTTTGTGTGAAGAAGGTTGCAAAGAATAGTTTGCCACAAGCAGGATCAGGGGAGATGAGCAACACGTAAGGCTTTGATCAATGTTTGGGTAGAAAGATTCAATCAATTAGCTAACTGAATTTCATCGTTTGCCAACTTGCTCCTTCTCTTTATTGATTTATTCCTTCTCTTTATTAAAAAGTAGAGTGAAAAATAGACTTGAATCTCAATGGATCGTCCAATAAACTATTTATTGTAAGCGATTTATTCTTAATTGAAGAAAAGTGGTGATGTATGAACAAAGTAAAGATACTCATGAGCTTGTTTGTTAGCTCTATACTTCTATTGTTGGTTTCTCATCCCCAAGAAATAGCGGCAACTACAAGCAAGTCTAATGTAGGAACACATGCAACATTTTCCAAAGTAATGACTTATGATCAAATGATTGAGCAACTCACAAATGATCTTCAGCTTTCATCAACAAAAGCAAGGCAAAAACTCGAATCTTCGGACAAGATTGTTCACACAGTTACTCGAAATAGAGCAACCTTTCGTGTACTGTCGCATACTGTGACGGTGAATAAGACGTACAAGCCAACGATGCGGTTTTATTGTGAAACGAGTGAAAGTGGTCATTTTAGAGCGATTAAACGAATAGTAGCAATAAATTTGGTTAGAGAAGACCAGAAAGTGGCAAAAGCCTTTTCCGGAACTGTCTATGTCAACTTAGAAGAAGCCAATCGTATCTATTATATCGTGAATGGTGACTTCTTTAATCAAGGCACGACTTCATGGAAAAACGGATCAACGAGTGGTGTAGACAGTGCGCTAGATCTAAGGTTTACTACAAAGGATGCCGGGAGCCATTACCAATACAGTTATAGTGAAAACCGAATCACTTTTTGATTTGCAGGCGGGTAAGGAAGTGGACAGCGATCGCTAACCATTGCTGAATAATAGTGAATGGTTAAAGAAAAGTGATGGGAGAGATATGGGTGGCTCGTAAAACTTAGTTTACACAAAAAATAACGAAAAAAGCTGATCCATACATGCGGATCAGCTTTTTATCTTTTAAATTTAGAAAGCAAAACATTCCCAAATATGCTAAGATAGCAATAGACGCGTCCTGAGGGAATCGAACCCCCGTCTCAAGAACCGGAATCTTACGTGATATCCACTACACTAAGGACGCAAGTACAGACACAATTGTAACGAAACTAAAAAAAAATTACAAGGGGAATGGACAAAAAAATGAAATTTCAACAAAACTTTTCACAAAAACAACAGCAAACACAAAAATTAGCCATGACACAACATCTGCAACAGTCCATCCAGGTATTGCAATATAACAGTGAAGAGCTCTTGGCATTTGTTGAAAATCAAGCATTAGAAAATCCATTGATAGAAGTAGTGGAACCAGAATGGCAATCTGACTATCAGAAGATCAGATCAGCCAATGATAATGAAGAAACCAACTACTTAAATCAAATTCCCGATACCAGTGTTTCCTTATTTGAATCATTGATCGAACAGATCCATTTGAACTATCGGCAGACCTTCTTACGTCAGTTAGTTCTTTATTTAGTCGAGTACATTGATTTAAATGGATTTTTGACGATTGATTTAAAAGAGGCACAAGAACAAACAAATGCAACTTCGATTGAGATCCTTGATGCACTGACGCTGGTCCAACAACTTGAACCAGCAGGTGTGGGGGCACGAAGTTTACAAGAGTGTTTGATGTTACAAACGGAAAGAGATGACTTTGCACCAGAGTTAGCGTATATCGTTTTGGAAGAGTGTTTTGAGTTGCTGGTTGATCGCAAATGGAAAGAGATCGCTCAACGCTTTTCAATCGAACTTAGTGAAGTACAACGAATCTTTGATTACATCCAAACACTTAGCCCAAGCCCTGGCCGAATTTTTGATCGAAGCAGTGAACTATATATCATTCCTGATGTCAAAGTGATGGTTGATAAGGACCAAAAAGTGTCTGTCCTCTCTAGACGAGGAAATCAACCAGACGTTCGTTTCCAAGAACATTATTTTAATCAGATGCTTAAAAGAGCAGACAAAGAAACGCAAGCTTACTTGAAAGAACGGAAACAAGAATTTGACTGGTTGAAAAAAACGATTCTACAACGAGGGGATACGATTTTACGGGTGGCTCAAATCATTGTTTCCCATCAACAAGCCTTTTTCACAAATAAAGAAAGACCAATTAAACCGCTGACATTAAAAGAAGTGGCAAAAGAGTTGGAAGTACATGAATCCACTGTCAGCCGTGCCGTCAATGGAAAATACCTGGAAACTGAATTTGGGGTTTTCGAGCTTAAGAAATTCTTTACAACTAGACTACAGCAAAGTGGGACAGATACTGAGACCGATCTCTCAGCTGATACTGCACAAAAGAAAATCCAAGAACTTGTGGATCAAGAAGACAAAATCAAACCACTTTCTGATCAAAAGATCGTAGAATTATTAAAAAAAGATGAAATATTGATTTCAAGAAGGACGGTTGCAAAATATCGTGACCTGCTGGGAATCCCAAGTTCATCGAAAAGAAAACGTTATGATAGATAATGTGAATCTCGACTAGAAAAAAATGAAAAGTTTTTTCTAGTCTTTTTTTATTGAAAAAAACGGGTAAAACTGTTAGACTTACATTCGTGAGGTTGAGATTTTCCTTTTAAATACTTAGTAGTAGGAAAGTCGCTTTTCTTTTTTTATCGTACATGGGTCGTTTTGAGTCTACATTGGACAAATATCGTCCAACTAAGGAGATCGCTATGCTTGATGAATTGAAAATGATTGAATCTGTTGCACCGGATATTATCGAGGTTTTACAGGAAAGATATAAAATTTTACGTAATATTTATTGGATGCAGCCAATAGGTCGTCGTAGTTTATCAGAGAGTATGGGCATCACAGAACGCGTATTACGAACAGAAACAGATCTATTGAAACAGTTAGATTTGATCAACACCTCTAAAAGCGGTATGACTTTGACCAAAAAAGGAGAAGAAGTTTATCAAAGCCTTGAGAACTTCATGGATCAACTTTTAGGAATGCATCAGACAGAAAAAAAACTGGCTGAGTATTTTGGGAATCAACGTTGTATCGTGGTATCAGGAAACAGTGAAGAACAGCCTAAAGTGGCGGATGCTTTTGGTGAAGCATTAAATGAAGCTTTAGATTTGTTACTACCGGAGGGCAATAATATCATTGCTGTAATGGGGGGGACAACGATGGCTGTAGTAGCTGAACAACTGACAAATTTGGAAAACAATCAGCGACATAATCTATTTGTGCCAGCTCGTGGTGGTATCGGAGAGGCTGTGACTGTACAAGCCAATTCCGTAAGTGCTAGAATGGCTACAAAAGCAAGTGGAAATCATCGTGCATTGTATGTTCCAGAACAATTAAGTTTAGCAACGTACAATTCCTTGCTCAATGAACCCTCTATTCAAGAAGTGTTAAACTTGATTAGTCAGGCAAATTGTGTTATTCATAGTATTGGACGCGCACTCCATATGGCAGCACGTCGAAAAATGACTGAAAAGGAATTAGTCATGCTGAAACAGGCGAATGCGGTGGCGGAATCTTTCGGCTATTTTTTCAATGAAAATGGCGAAGTCGTATATAAAGTTCCTCGCATCGGAATCGAATTGAAAGATTTGGCAAATGTACCCATCATTCTTGCGATTGCTGGGGGAAAGTCAAAAGCAAAAGCGATTCGCGCCTATATGAAAAATGCACCAAAACAAACGTGGCTCATCACTGATGAAGCTGCAGCAAAAGAGATTTTAAAAGGGGTATCCCTTTAAAATAAATATTTTTTTGATTTTCATAAGGAGGAAATCTTAAATGACAGTTAAAGTAGGTATTAATGGTTTTGGACGTATCGGACGTCTAGCATTCCGTCGTATCCAAGATGTAGATGGAATCGAAGTAGTAGCAATCAACGACTTAACAGATGCTAAAATGTTAGCACACTTGTTAAAATATGACACAACTCAAGGACGTTTCAACGGAACAGTTGAAGTTCACGAAGGTTCATTCAACGTTAACGGAAAAGAAGTTAAAGTTTTAGCTAACCGTAACCCTGAAGAATTACCTTGGGGCGAACTAGGTGTTGACATCGTTCTAGAATGTACTGGTTTCTTCACTTCAAAAGCAGCTGCTGAAAAACATTTAACAGCTGGTGCTAAACGTGTTGTTATCTCAGCTCCTGGTGGAAATGACGTTCCAACAATCGTTTATAACACAAACCACGAAACATTAACTGGTAAAGAAACAGTTATCTCAGGTGCTTCATGTACTACTAACTGTTTAGCTCCTATGGCTAAAACATTAAACGACAAATTTGGTGTTGTTGAAGGATTAATGACAACTATCCACGCTTACACAGGTGACCAAATGACTCTAGACGGACCTCATCCTAAAGGTGACTTCCGCCGTGCACGCGCTGCTGCTGCAAACATCGTTCCTAACTCAACAGGTGCTGCTAAAGCTATCGGTTTAGTAATCCCTGAATTGAACGGTAAATTAGACGGAGCTGCTCAACGTGTTCCTGTACCAACAGGTTCATTAACTGAATTAGTTACAGTTCTTGAAAAAGAAGTAACTGTTGACGAAATCAACGCAGCAATGAAAGAAGCTTCAAACGAATCTTACGGATACAACACAGACGAAATCGTTTCTTCTGATATCGTTGGTATGACTTTCGGTTCATTATTTGACGCTACACAAACTAAAGTAATGACTGTTGGCGACAAACAATTAGTTAAAACTGTTGCTTGGTATGACAACGAAATGTCTTACACTGCACAATTAGTACGTACTTTAGAATACTTCGCTAACTTATAAGATAGACCAAACGTACAAGTGTAATTTATAAGCATGTACACTTAAAAGCGGGGAAGCAATCGCGCTTCTTCCGCTTTTTTTGATAGTAAGTTTATTTAGGAGGAAATAAAATGGCTAAGAAAACAGTGAAAGATATTGATTTAAAAGATAAAAAAGTTCTTGTCCGTGTTGACTTTAATGTTCCTTTGAAAGATGGCGTGATCACAGATGACACACGTATCAAAGCAGCATTACCAACAATCAACTACGTATTAGAACAAGGCGGAAAAGCAATTCTTTTCTCTCACTTAGGACGTGTAAAAACGGAAGAAGATAAAGAAGGTAAATCTTTAGCTCCAGTTGCAAAACGTTTAGGCGAACTATTAGGAAAAGAAGTAACTTTCGTTCCTGAAACTCGTGGTGCAGAATTAGAAGCAGCAATCAATGGCATGAAAGATGGCGACGTGGTTGTTTTTGAAAACACTCGTTTTGAAGACATTGATGGCAAAAAAGAAAGCAAAAATGATGCAGACCTAGGTAAATACTGGGCTTCATTAGGTGATGTATTTGTCAATGATGCTTTCGGTACAGCTCACCGTGCGCATGCTTCAAACGTCGGAATTGCTTCAACTGGTATCCCAACAGTTGCTGGATTCTTGATGGAAAAAGAAATCAAATTTATCGGTGAAGCCGTTGAAGAACCAAAACGCCCTATGATCGCAATCTTAGGTGGCGCAAAAGTTTCTGATAAAATCGGTGTAATCGAAAACTTGATTCCTAAAGCAGACAAAATCTTGATCGGTGGCGGAATGACTTACACATTCTACGAAGCTAAAGGAATCAAAATCGGTAACTCTTTAGTAGAAGCTGATAAAGTTGAATTAGCAAAAGAATTGATCGAAAAAGCTGGCGACAAATTAGTCTTGCCAATCGATAACGTTTGTGCTCCAGAGTTCTCAAACGATGTCGAAACACAAGTAATCGAAGGCGATATCCCTGAAGGATTGATGGCTTTAGACATCGGCCCTGCGTCAGTGAAATTATTTGCTGATACATTACAAGGTGCAAAAACAGTTGTTTGGAACGGACCAATGGGTGTGTTCGAAATGAGTAACTTTGCTAAAGGTACAATCGGTGTTTGTGAAGCAATCGCTAACCTTGAAGATGCAACAACAATCATCGGTGGTGGTGACTCAGCAGCAGCTGCAGAACAATTAGGTTTTGCTGACAAATTCACACATATCTCAACAGGTGGCGGCGCAAGCTTAGAATTACTAGAAGGTAAAGAACTACCTGGTTTAGCTGCAATCAACGATAAATAAGCATCGTTCGTTGTATCTGATTTAGATGAAGACAGCTGCTTTTTGCAACGGTGAATTGATTCAAACTCAAATAAACTTAACCAAAAAGCAGCTTTTTCTTTTTATACGTGGAGGAGAGTTCCACGACTCATAATTTTAAAGGAGTGCATACTGTCATGCGTAAACCAATTATCGCTGGTAACTGGAAAATGAACAAAACTGCATCTGAAGCAAAAGAATTTGCTGAAGCAGTAAAAAACAACATCCCTTCAAATGAAAAAGTTGATTCTGTTATCGGATCACCTGCTTTGTTCTTACAAGAACTAATGGCTTCAGCTGAAGGAACAGAATTAAAAATCTCAGCACAAAACTGCTACTGGGAAAACTCAGGTGCATTCACAGGTGAAACTTCACCAGCTGCTTTAGCAGACTTAGGTGTGGACTATGTGATCATCGGACATTCAGAACGTCGTGAATACTTCCATGAAACAGATGAAGACATCAACAAAAAAGCGAAAGCTATCTTTGCAAACGGCATGATCCCAATTCTTTGCTGTGGTGAATCTTTAGAAACTTACGAAGCTGGAAAAACAGCTGAATGGATCGAAGGACAAATCACTGCTGGTCTTGAAGGATTGACAGATGGCCAAGTAAGCAACATGGTTATTGCTTACGAACCAATTTGGGCAATCGGTACTGGTAAATCAGCTGATGCACAAATTGCTGACGAAATCTGTGGCGTTGTACGTCAAACAGTTGAAAAATTATACGGCAAGGAAGTATCTGATGCAGTACGTATCCAATACGGTGGTTCTGTAAAACCAGAAAACATTGCTGAATATATGGCGAAAGAAAATGTTGACGGAGCATTAGTTGGTGGCGCAAGCTTACAAGCTGATTCATTCTTAGCATTATTAGACGCTGTAAAATAATTAGTGAAAATTTGCGAAAAATGCAAGAAATGTTTGCACTAACGCCTAAAATTAACTAAAATCGTATATGAGGGAAATCCCTTAGGAAAAAACAAACTCAAAGGAGAGACAAAACATGTCAATTATTACTGATGTTTACGCTCGCGAGATCTTAGACTCACGCGGTAACCCAACAATCGAAGTAGAAGTATACACAGAAAGCGGAGCTTTTGGCCGTGGAATGGTTCCTTCAGGTGCTTCAACTGGTGAATACGAAGCCGTTGAATTACGTGATGGAGACAAAGCTCGTTATGGCGGTAAAGGTGTAACTAAAGCTGTTGACAACGTAAACAACATCATTGCTGAAGCAATCATTGGCTACGATGTACGTGACCAAATGGCAATCGATAAAGCTATGATCGCTTTAGACGGAACTCCTAACAAAGGTAAATTAGGTGCGAACGCAATTTTAGGTGTATCTATCGCTGTTGCTCGTGCAGCTGCTGACTACCTAGAAGTACCTTTATACCACTACCTAGGCGGATTCAATACAAAAGTTTTACCAACTCCAATGATGAACATCATCAACGGTGGATCACATGCGGATAACTCAATCGACTTCCAAGAATTCATGATCATGCCTGTTGGCGCTCCAACATTCAAAGAAGCTCTACGTATGGGTGCTGAAGTATTCCACGCATTAGCAGCAATCTTGAAATCTCGTGGATTAGCTACTTCTGTTGGTGACGAAGGTGGATTCGCTCCTAACCTTGGTTCAAACGAAGAAGGTTTTGAAGTAATCATCGAAGCAATCGAAAAAGCTGGCTATGTACCTGGTAAAGACGTTGTTCTTGCTATGGATGCTGCTTCTTCAGAATTCTACGACAAAGAAAAAGGTGTTTACGTATTAGCTGATTCAGGCGAAGGCGAAAAAACAACTGACGAAATGATCAAATTCTACGAAGAATTAGTTTCTAAATATCCAATCATCTCAATCGAAGACGGATTAGACGAAAACGACTGGGACGGATTCAAGAAATTAACTGACGTATTAGGCGACAAAGTTCAATTAGTTGGTGACGACTTGTTCGTAACAAACACTCAAAAATTATCTGAAGGTATTGAAAAAGGAATCGCTAACTCAATCCTAATCAAAGTTAACCAAATCGGTACTTTGACAGAAACTTTTGAAGCAATCGAAATGGCTAAAGAAGCTGGCTACACAGCAGTTGTTTCTCACCGTTCAGGTGAAACAGAAGATTCAACAATCTCTGATATTGCTGTTGCAACAAACGCTGGTCAAATCAAAACTGGTTCTCTATCACGTACTGACCGTATTGCTAAATACAACCAATTACTACGTATCGAAGACCAATTAGGCGAAGTTGCTGAATACAAAGGTTTGAAATCTTTCTACAACTTAAAAAACAAATAATTTTAGGACGATCAAGTAAGTACGACGGATAGCGGAGCGTCGATTATGTAGCTGCGCTGGTCTACTTCATTCTTAAGTTATTAAAAAGTACCTTTCTCTTATCTTGAAGATAGGAGAAAGGTCTTTTTTTGCAGAAAAAAATTTAGAGATTATCCTAACAAAAACTGAATTACATAATCGTTTTTTGTCACGTTTACAAACGATTTAATTATTGCTAAAATATTACGATAAAAGCAAAAAACAGAATAATGGGGAAAGTGAATGAAAGAAAAAATCTTTAAGGGATTAAAATGGTTTGGTATTTTGATCCTAAGTATCATTTTACTGGTCGTGATCGCTTTTCAAGTTTCGCCAAGACCAGGTGCTTATGTGATCCGACATCTGTTTAGCGACGCTGTAACGATCACAGATAAAGAAACGTATGAACAAGCAAAAGCAACCACTAGTTTGCTCGCCGATCGTTCTTATCAGTCGCAATTCAAAAAAAAACAACTATGATATCTATTCTCCTAAAGATAGTGAAGCACCATTGCCAACGTTGATCTGGGTTCACGGTGGAGGTTATGTGAGTGGAGATAAAGTAGGAGTAAAAGAATTTGCAACAAAATTAGCTTCAGATGCGCACATCGCAGTTGTTGCTATGAACTATGAGCCGGCACCTAGTTCTCAGTATCCCAATCAAGTAGTCCAAGTCAATGAATTAGTCCAACAATTAAAAAAAGAGAACAATCAGAAGTTGGATCTTTCGAAGCTGATTTTTGGTGGTGACAGTGCAGGCGCTCAGATTGCCTTACAGTATGTCACTATCCAAACAAATCAGCAGTATGCAAAAGAAATGAAGATGAACCAAATAATCGATCCATCGGCGATCAAAGGGGCCATTTCTTACTGTGGGCCAGTTGACTTGCAACAAACAGCAAAACAGCAATCGAGTGATCGATTGATGCATTTCTTCGTTAAAACGGTAGCTTGGTCTTTGATTGGAACGAAAGATTGGCAAACAGACGAACGCTTATATCAAGCCAGTTTAGTTGATCAAGTTTCAAAAGACTTTCCGCCTACGTATATCACAGATGGAAATACATATTCATTTCAAGATCAAGGGATTGCTTTCGCAAATAAATTAAAAGAGTTAGACGTTCCTGTAGACGAACTATTTTATAAAGACCAGAAAAAAGAAATCAGTCATGAATATCAATTTAATTATACATTGCCAGAATCAAAAACTTGTTATGATAAAACGGAGCGGTTCATTGAAAACTGTTTTCGATCTACAACAGCTCAATAACGAATTGCCGAAGCATCCCGAAATAGCTCCTTCTATTTTGGGGTGCTTCGATGTCTTTAGACATAGGAGTGTCAATGGCTGCTGCTAGCTAATCGACTGAGAATGGATGAATGATTGAAAATGACACACTGTTTCAGTAAAATAGAAAGAAACAGTAGGAGTGTGGGACAGGATGGGAAATGAAGAAAAAATAGCTATTTTACAAGAACTGATCCGAATCAAGTCAGTGAATGGGAACGAAGGGGAAGTAGCCGCCTACTTAAATCAATTATTGAATCAACATGGAATCCAAGGAGAAATCATTTCTCACACTGAGGGGCGTGATAACTTGGTGGCGACGTATCACAATGGTCAAGGAAGAGTATTAGGTTTGTCTGGTCACATGGATGTTGTGTCTGCAGGAGACGAATCGAATTGGACCTATCCGCCTTTTGCAGCAGAAATAAAAGGCAATCGTTTGTATGGTCGTGGTGCTACCGATATGAAAAGCGGGCTAGCCGCTATGGTGATTGCGATGATTGAATTGAAAGAGTCTGGCAAACCGTTTAATGGGACAATCAAATTATTAGCGACAGTAGGGGAAGAAGTCGGAGAATTAGGTAGTGAACAACTGACAAAAGCAGGTTATGTCGACGATTTAGACGGACTGATCATTGGGGAACCTACCAATTACCATTTGATGTATACTCACATGGGTTCAATTAACTATACCGTTGTTTCTCATGGTAAAGAAGCTCACAGCTCAATGCCTCAAGAAGGCTACAATGCGATCAACCATTTAAATGAATTTATTACGCGTGCAAACGAGCAAATGGATGCTTTAGCGAATGATTTCCAAAATTCAGCGTTAGGAAAAACGATTCATAACGTTACAGTGATCAACGGAGGAAATCAAGTCAACAGTATTCCAAGTCAGGCGCAATTACAAGGAAATATCCGCTCAATCCCTGAATTTCCAAACGATCAAATCATTGATTTATTGCAAAAGATCGTGGATGAATTGAATGAAGGAACGAACTATCACTTAGAATTGACGATCGACTACAATAAGATTCCTGTGAAAGCAAATCCTGATTCTTTGTTGATCCACCATATTCAAAAACAGTTCAAGCAACCATTGCCCCTAGTAGGTGCAGCAGCAACGACAGATGCAGCTGAATTTACTAAATCCGCTCACTCCTTCGATTTTGTGGTATTCGGTCCCGGAGTCGTAAACTTGCCTCATCAAATAGACGAATATGTAGAAATCGATAATTACTTGGATATGATTGACACATATCAAGCAATCATCTTGTCTTATTTAGCATAACAGCCTATTTTGGTTCAAAGTACAAAAAAGTACAAAGTAGATCCTTCAATTAAATCAAAAAAAAGCAAAACAAATTTTCATGTTTTGCGTTTTTTTTTGATTTACTAATTGAAGTAACCGACTTCTATTCGCACGTGTATTTACTCCAGCTCATCACAACTACGCAGCTCAAATCGCTCTGTTCACAACCCTTTTCGGCAATGCCAAGACGACAAGGGTGACGACGACTACTGAGAG
Source organism: Enterococcus sp. C53 (assembly GCF_040887425.1). Classification (NCBI taxonomy): domain Bacteria; kingdom Bacillati; phylum Bacillota; class Bacilli; order Lactobacillales; family Enterococcaceae; genus Enterococcus; species Enterococcus sp. C53. Next base: position 16,934 of record NZ_JBFOFT010000007.1, on the reverse strand, counting down.
CAGGCGGTCGAGGTAATCGGTACCCGCTTGAACGAGAATCACGCTCATTGTTTGATTGAACCCAATTCCATGGAGGAACTGAACGATCATGCTTGAACCAGAAGAAGTGACTCCCCCAAAGAGTTTTACAGTGATTAGGGAAGAAAGGATGGTTCCAGGCAGTGATAAGACAAGCGCCCAGAAAACTAAGGTCCAGCGGTTCTTACTTCGAGTGAATCGTTGATGGAAAATCACTCCAGCAAGTAAACCTGTTACCATTTGAACAGGTGAATAATACAACGAGAAGATATCGGTGGTAACACCACTTAATACCCCGCTGGCTAAGCCAGTGAGTAACCCAAATACCGGACCTAACAAAGTCCCAGCGAATATGGTACCGATCGAATCAAGATAGATCGGTAATCGTAGCCATAATGCAATGGTTCCGCCGATATAATTGATTCCGATACATAAAGCGACGATCGTAATCGTCTGTGTGGTGATTCTTTTTTTGCGCATGTTTTTCATCCCATCTTTAATTTTTCCAGATCTTTTTTAATCGTTTCTTCTTGTGCATTTAAAAGAACGGTCAAAAACTTCCGAAAAAATAGATGAGTATCAACTTCTGTCATAATGGTGCTGTTTGGTGCTTTTTGCCAAAAATCAAAGCGATCGACTAGTGTTTGCCCACGGCTGATTCCTTGCGTTTCAACAGCGGTATAACTAGTAAATCCCTGACAAATGCTTTCGTCGATAAAGTAGGCAACGGCCAGAGGATCATTGATGACGCACCCTAGGATTCTTTCTTGTTGCCAGTGAAAATCGAAATAAAAACGAGTGATCGCTTTTAGAAATTCTCCTTCTTCAGGATTGAGCTGACAACAATATTCTAATAAGGTAGGTGTCAAAACGATTTCTCTCGTAACATCTAAACCGACCATTTCAATCGTGTTCCCTAAATTTTCAAACACAAAGGCAGCTGCATCAGGATCGCACCAATAATTGTACTCAGCAACTGGTGAACAGTTTCCGTGGCTTTTGTAGGTGCCACCCATTGAAATAAATCGCTCGAAATGTTTCCCTAAATGTAGATTTTTCATCAAAGCACGAGCAATATTGGTCAAAGGGCCAAGTGCAATGATCGAGGTGTTTGTTTCTTTAGAAAAGTATTCCGCCAAAAAATCGACTGCTGATTTTTCTTCTATTTGTTTTTCTTGTACTTGAGCAAAGTTTGTCTCGCCTAATCCGTCCATCCCATGAGTGTCTTGTGCGCTAATAAACGGCTGTTTCAACGGTTGTGTTTGCCCTTGATAGACGGGGATGTCTAAGCGTCCGCAACGTTTCAAACATTTGAAAACATTTTGGCTACCGATCGTCACAGGTACATTACCGCAGACCGTCGTGATCGCAACCACCTCGATTTCGGGGGACTTGATGGCTAACATCAATGCTAAAGTGTCATCGATTCCAGGATCGCAGTCAATAATTACTTTTCGCATTATTTCCAATCTCCTTTCTGTAGAGATACTTAGTTTTTTATTCTGGGAAGTTTCCGAACCAGTCCAAGGATACTCCTTGATTAAAATGCACGGAATCAGTATACTGGCTTTTAAATAAAATGTAAATGTTATCTTATTTTTTATTCCTATTTGATCGGTTTTAAATTTCAATGAAGCCTAGGGTGAAAACTTGAGCAGTTTTTTTAGAAAATGGTACAATGGAATAGAAGGCTATACAGATTGATAATAGAAAAAATATTTATGGAAAGCGGGGAAGATAAGTGATTGTCATGTATCTTATTCTTATAGTTCTCATTTTAGGCGCAGTCATTTATCGTGGACTTTCTTCTTACTATGCGCAAAAATTAATTCAATCGGGTTTACAAAGAGGATATGATTGGTATGAGAAAACTGGTCATCAGTTGATGGACCCATCGGCTTTTACGATCGTGGAAAAGCAACGGCAACTTGCGGAAACAGAAGCTGAGGGCTTTTGGAATAAAGGCAAAGAAATCGAAGTCAAAAGTCATGATGGGTTAAAACTATTAGGACGAATCTTTCAAAGTTCCTCTCCCAACAAAAAATGGGTTGTTTGTGTCCATGACTATCGAAGTGATGGGAAAACAGATATGTCTTATATTGGAAAGAAATATGCAGAAGCAGGGTTTAACGTCTTGATTCCTGATTTGCGTGCTCACGGCAAGAGTGAAGGAGAAATTATCGGGATGGGGTGGTTGGATCGTTTAGACTTGATTATCTGGATCAACTATATTTTACAGATGCAGCCAGATGCTAACATTATTTTACATGGGAGTTCAATGGGTGCCTCTGCTATCATGATGGCTAGTGGGGAAAAACTACCTCCTGCAGTTCGAGGGTTTATCCTGGATAGCGGGTTTGTTTCCGTCTATGCGGAGTTTCGCTACATGTTGAGCAAACTAACCTTTCTTCCTAAAAAGATGATCATGCGCCATGCAAATCGCTATGCAAAGAAATATGCTGGTTATTCTTTGAAACAGGCGTCAGCAACCCGTCAGTTGGGCAGTAACCATCTGCCAGTATTGATCATTCATGGGGAAGAGGATCAGTTCGTTCCAGTCAGTGCCGCTTATACGATCCAAAATGCGACAGCTGGTGAAAATGATCTTTTTCTGATCCCAGAAGCTCAACATTTAGAAGCAGCCGTGAAAGATCCCACCAAATATTGGACGGTTGTTTTCTCATTTATCGAACAGCGAATCGATTGGAGAGAATCAGGTTATTCCGAGTATAAATAATTGTTTGCTGAGAACTAGACTGTTAGAATCAAGGAGAACAAATTATTTGGTCAATACGGGGAGTGGCGAAAATGGAAATTAAAGAAGAAAAAAATCGTTTCGTATTATTGAATGATGAAGCAAAAGAAATCGGGGAAATGACTTGGTCGGATGCAGGACCAGACATCATGATCATTGATCATACATTTGTAGAACCAGAGTATCGTGGACAAAAATTAGCAGAAAAATTAGTGCTTAATGGCGTAGAACTAGCTCGAAGAGAAGGTAAAAAAATTATTCCATTGTGTCCATATGCGAAGAAAGAATTTGAAAGAAAACCTGAATATCAAGATGTGCTTCGTAAATAATCGACTCGTTTTCGTACGATCGTCAATGAATGAAATGACAAAAAGTGGATCTATCCGCTAAATGAACTTTTTTTAAATTAGAGAAACCGAAATTGTAGCAACCGGCTATCAGCGGTGTTATTCTTTCGGTTTTTTCGTCTTTTCAGTCTTTGCCCATGAATAAGTACTAATACTAAATGTTATCTAAAATTGGAGCCCCATTCGCAAGAGAAGGTTGTCAGAGTTTTTTTTATATGATAAAGTAAAATAGATGATATTTTACGGAAAGGAGGCTGCTTAATGTATAATGTAATTTTAGGAATCGTGATCGTGTTATCGATTGTAATGGTCATTGCAATCATGATGCAACCAAGTAAACAAAACAGTGCAGCAAGTGCATTTACTGGCGGAGCGGATCAATTATTCGGTAAACAAAAAGCACGTGGTTTTGAAGCAGTCATGCAACGTTCGACAGCGGTAATGGGTGCCATTTGGATGATTTTATTATTTGTACTAGCCTTTTTATCTTCTAAATAAAAAGTTGATTTAACGATTAGTCGAAATAATTATGAATCGTTTTTTCGTTCAAAAAATTTCGGCTTAATTTTTTAAGTAGTTGATTTGAATGAGCGAAAAAAGAATTCCTTTCATGCAGAGCAGTGATTGACGTCGCGGCTCTTTTTTATTTGCCAAAAGAGCGGTTTTGTCCTAAGGGATCGCCAATCTATGTTAAAATGAGAAGAACGAGGTGAACCTAATGAAAAGTCTACCAAAACCCCTTTATGCAAAACATAGTAAGAGAGCTGTGCTACTCTTACATGCCTATTCTGGAAGTCCGAATGATGTGCGCATGCTGGCTCGATATTTGGAAAAGTCAGAATATACTGTCTATGCTCCATTATTTACTGGACATGGAACGCTAGCTCCACAAGACATTTTAGCGCAAAAAACGGAAACATGGTGGGAAGATACGAAACAAGCCATCCACTTTTTAAAAGCAGAAGGTTTTTCCCAAGTTGCCGTTTTTGGATTATCAATGGGAGGAATCTTCGCTGTTCGAGCATTAGCAGAACAGTCAGAGATCATTGGTGGCGGATGTTTCTGCTCACCGATTTCACCAGTTGAAAATCATGTACCAGAAAATTTTGAGCGATATGAACGTTATGTGCTAAAACTTGCAGGGGAATCTGAACAGGAAATCGAAGAAACTGTCGCTGCGCTTCGACCAAATGTTTATCAGCAATTAGCAGAGATACAAAACCAAGCAGCAATTACAGAAGGAAAACTTAGTGACATCCAAGCACCTGTTTTTTTAGCCCAAGCCGGTCAAGATGAAATGATTGATCCAGCTGGAGTCTACGAAACAGCAAAAAAATTAGCCGATAAAAGAGTGACCCTTCAATGGTATCCCAACAGCAAACATGTGATCACCGTTGGAGAGTCTAGAAAATTACTGGAAAAAGATGTGTTGGAGTTTCTAGAGAATTTACCTTGGAATGAGGAATGAAAATGACAAAAGAAACATTGAAAGAAAAAATTATTTTTTTTATTGAGAGCGAGCGCAAAAAAAGCTTTTCAATGGAAGAAATCGCCCAAGGATTGGGCTTGCAAAAAAGTGAAGATTTCAAGCTACTCGTTCAGACGATCGCTCAAATGGAACGAGAACAAAGTGTGGTCTTTACCAAAAAAGGAAAAGTGAAGCTGCCATTAAAACCAGTATTGATCGAAGGAACGTTTCGGGCCAATGAAAGAGGCTTCGGCTTTGTGACGATTGATCCAGAAGAAGATGATATCTATATTCCTAAAGAAGCAACTGGGTATGCCATGGATGGCGATACGGTAGCGATCGATATCATAAAAACGGCCGATACTGCGATGGATCGTGGAGCAGAAGGTAAAGTAGTTGAGATCCGCAAACGAGCAACTACGCAATTAGCTGGGGAATTTGTAGCTTACACAGAGGAAGAGATAAGTGAAACGGATCTTTATGGGGTGGTTATCCCAAAAGACAAAAAATTGAATCAGTTTAAAGTTTATGCAGCAGCTGAAGGGATTCGACCAGTTGATGGGAGTATCGTAATGGTTGAGCTGACCCATTATCCTGAGAAAAACTACGCGACCAGTTTAGAAGGTATTGTCAAACAAGTCATCGGCCATAAAAATGATCCTGGAATGGATATCCTATCGATTGTTGTCTCAAACGGGATTCCGACAAAATTTCCAGATGATGTCTTGGCAGAAGCTGATCAAGTGCCAGATACGATTAATGAAAAAGACCTAGTTGGCCGGAGAGACTTACGGGAACAATTGATCGTGACGATTGACGGAGAAGATGCCAAAGATTTGGATGATGCCGTTACTGTGAAAAAATTAGCCAACGGTAATTATTTCTTAGGTGTACACATTGCAGATGTTTCCAATTATGTGACCGAAGGAAGCCAGTTAGATCGTGAAGCTTACGAACGAGGAACGAGTGTGTATTTAACCGACCGTGTCATTCCAATGATCCCACAAAGATTATCAAACGGGATTTGTTCATTGAATCCTCACGTACCAAGACTAACAATGAGTTGTGAGATGGAGATTGATCCAAATGGTCAGGTGGTATCTCATGATATTTTCCCAAGTGTCATCCAAACGACGGAACGAATGACCTATACAGCGGTCAATCAGATTTTAGAAGAACAAGATGAGCAGGTAATGGAACGTTATCAGCAATTAGTGCCGATGTTTCAAGAGATGCAAGAGCTACATCAGATTTTAGAAGAAATGCGGATTCGTCGAGGAGCGATTTCTTTTGAAGACCGTGAAGCAAAAATACTCGTAGAACCAGATGGACAACCAACTGATATCTTATTGCGAAGCCGTGGCGTAGGCGAACGGTTGATCGAATCTTTCATGTTGGCGGCAAATGAAACGGTGGCGGAACATTTTAATAAACGCAACTTTCCATTCATTTATCGGATTCACGAGCAACCTAAAGAAGAAAAGATGCAACGTTTCTTTGATTTTGCTTCCGCACTAGGAATCGTCGTTCGTGGAACAAAAGGAACGATCACACCTAAAGATCTTCAAAAAGTCATTGAAAACGTTGAAGACAAGCCGGAATCAGCTGTTATCAATACGATGCTGTTGAGAAGTATGCAACAAGCACGTTATTCAGAAGATAATTTTGGGCACTATGGATTAGCTGCGGAATATTATACGCATTTCACTTCGCCTATCAGACGTTATCCAGATTTGATCGTCCATCGCTTAATTCGCTCGTATGGACAAGACCCAAGTGAAGCAAATCAAACTTATTGGGAAAATGAGCTACCCGAAATTGCGGAGCATAGTTCGAAGATGGAACGTCGTGCGGTCGAGGCAGAGCGTGAAGTAGATGCAATGAAGAAAGCTGAATACATGATGGATAAAGTAGGAGAGGAATTTGAAGGGATCATCAGTTCAGTTGTTAAATTTGGGTTGTTTATCGAATTACCCAATACGATTGAAGGTTTGATCCATATCAATGAGTTGAAACAAGACTATTTCCACTTTATTGAGAATCATTTAGCATTAGTAGGCGAACGAACAGGGTTAACTTTTAAAATCGGTCAAAAAGTGCGGGTAAAAGTCATCAAAGCAGACCCGGAAGAACGTGCAATCGACTTTGAATTGATTGATGCAGAAGAAATCGTTCCATTAGAACGTCCAAAAACGTCAAACAAAAATCGTCCTTCTAATCGTCATCAAAAACGTTCATCAAAATCTCATACTGAACGGAATGGAAAGAAAAATTCCTATTCAAATGAGCGGAAAAAAGGAAAAGGACCATCTAATAAAAAAGGGAAAAAACCTTTTTATAAGGGAATTAAGAAGAAAAAGAAAAAATAACCAATAACCACTATGAATACCAGTTTGGAGGGATGTCATATGCCAAAAGGCGACGGAAAGTTAATCGCCCAAAATAAAAAGGCTCGCCATGATTATTCGATTATCGATACGATGGAAGCAGGAATGGTGCTGCAAGGAACAGAAATCAAATCGATCCGAAACAGCCGAATCAATTTGAAAGATGGATTTGTCCGTATTCGAAACGGTGAAGCATTTTTGCATAATGTTCATATCAGTCCCTATGAACAAGGCAATATTTTTAACCATGATCCGTTACGAACAAGAAAGTTACTATTACACAAAAAACAGATTTCACGGCTAGAGACTGAAACAAAAAATACCGGGGTCACGATCGTACCCTTAAAAGTATATATTCGTGATGGGTATGCCAAAGTTTTGATTGGTCTTGCGAAAGGGAAGAAATCTTATGACAAGCGAGAAGATCTAAAACGAAAAGATGTGGATCGTCAAATTGATCGAACATTAAAAAATTTCTCTAGATAATTTCATTATCCTTTTTCGCATATTCGGTGCTTTTAGGTTTACTTAATGATAAAATTTGTTAGCATTTAATCTGATAAAGCATGATATCACAGGTTTTTTCTTGTAAAACGCCACGATGATTTTTAGGAAAAAGCAAACTTTTTTGACTGAAATAAAAAATTGTCTGATTTTCATGAAAATGTTTTGAATTTTCTGTTTCATGGTGGTATGATACCGTTTGGTTAGAAAACGATTTAGAAAAACCAGATGTACACATGAATTTGATTTTATGTGAAATTCAGGGAAAAGAGGTGAAATGGATTGGATGAACGCTCGCTAACGTTCCATATTGGACCGGTTTGGTTTGATGGTACTGTTTGTATGATGGTGTTATTGACCTGTTTGATTGTCTTCTTCTTAGTTTACTTCTTTACAAGAAATCTTAAGATGAAACCAACGGGGAAACAAAATGCGCTGGAATGGGTCATTGACTTTACCCGAGGGATCGTAACAGATAATCTGCCTAGAAAAGAATTGAATAATTTTCATTTGTTGGCTTTTACATTGTTCTTGTTTGTCTTCGTGGCAAATAATATAGGTTTAATAACGAAAATCGTCTTACCTAGCGAAACAACACTTTGGAAAAGTCCGACAGCAGACCCGTTTGTTACTTTAACTTTGGCATTTATAATGATCACACTTACTCATTTATTCGGGGTGAAAAAGCTTGGATTTAAAGGGTATTTTGTAAATTCGTTCTTGAAACCATATAGTTTCATGTTTCCAATGAAGCTGATCGAAGAATTTACGAACCTATTAACACTTGCTTTGCGTCTTTACGGGAATATCTACGCGGGGGAAGTTTTACTTACCTTGATTGCCAATATGATGAATAATTTAGGTTGGTTCTCATTACCGTTAGCAATTCCTTTAGAGATGGTCTGGATCGCATTCTCATTGTTTATCGGAAGCATCCAAGCATTTGTCTTTGTCACTTTATCGATGGTATATATGAGCCATAAGATTGAAGTAGAAGAGTAACATCGTTTTTAACAAACTACTATTTATCTATATTTAGGAGGAAATAAATTATGAATTATATCGCAGCAGCAATCGCAATCATGGGAGCAGCTATCGGAGCTGGTTATGGTAATGGTCAAGTAATCTCTAAAACAATCGAATCAATGGCACGCCAACCTGAAATGTCTGGTCAATTACGTACAACAATGTTCATCGGGGTAGCCTTAGTTGAAGCTGTTCCTATTCTAGGTGTGGTTATTGCCTTGATTCTAGTCTTTGCTGTTTAATCAATTAACTGTTTGAGGATAGGACTACTGTCACTAATCCTCTTTTAATTGTCAAAAACTGAAAAAAAACAACCTGATTATTTTCAAAATAATTGAGTTGTTTCATCATAATACTAGAACAAAAGGCGTTGAGGAGGCTGTTTCAATCATTGAAGTCAGGATTCCTTCATCATCCATGAGATACACCTTAAAGAAAGGAAGGCTAGCCTATGCTGAATCAATTGGCAATTGCAGAAGTTGGTAATCCGATGTTAGGTAATATCATCGTTGTCAGCGGCTCATTTTTGATACTAATGTTTCTATTGAAACATTTTGCTTGGGGACCAATCAGCGATATTTTGAAAAAACGTGAAGATAAGATCGCCAATGATTTAGATTCTGCCGAAAAATCTCGCATCAATTCAGCAAAAATGGAACAAGAACGCGAACAACAATTGTTAGCGTCTCGCTCTGATGCAGCTGATATCATTAAAAATGCGAAAGAAAGTGGAGAATTAAGCCGTCAAAATATTTTGAAGGAAACGCAAGAAGAAGTTGCACGTCTAAAAAGCAAAGCGCAAACTGATATCATGTTAGAACGTGATACAGCTTTAAACTCTGTAAAAGATGATGTAGCAGATCTTTCTCTTCAAATCGCGGCTAAAATCTTGAACAAAGAATTGTCTCCAGAAATGCATGAATCTTTAATCAATCAATATATCGAAGGTCTAGGTTCTTCAAATGAAACTAGATAAATATACTGTCGGCAGACGCTACGGTAAAGCACTATTTGAACTGGCGATCGATTCAAATAGCGCAGAAGAAATTTACCAAGAATTACTAAGCTTACGCCAAATCTATAGTGAAATACCTGGATTAGGCAACGTACTTAGTGACGTCCGCTTAGAACCTCACGAAAAACGAATCATTATGGATAAACTTGTCAGTGGGTTTGACGGTATCGTGAAAAACTTTTTAGAAGTGGTCTATAGTTATAATCGGATGTCTGAATTATCGTTTATGATCGATGAATACGAACACCGTTACAACGATTACAAAGGACTACTTTTAGGTAGTGTAAAAACAGCAGTACCACTTTCTGATGAACAATTACAAAAACTAGAAATGAATGTTGCAAAAACAATGGACTATCAAACAGTTGAATTGAAGCAAATCGTTGATTCTTCTATTATTGGTGGGGCAATTGTTGAAGCCAACCATCGAGTGATCGACGGAAGCATTCGCACGCAATTAGAAAAAATGCGTAATCAATTAAATAGATAGTACAAAGAGGTAGGTGAATCGAATGGCTATCAAAGCAGAAGAAATTAGTGCCTTGATCAAAGAACAAATTGAAAATTATCAAAACGTGCTTTCAGTCGAAGAAATCGGTACCGTGACTTATGTCGGTGACGGGATTGCTCGTGCACACGGTTTAGAAAATGCGATGAGTGGTGAGTTGCTTGAATTTTCAAACGGCTCATACGGAATGGCGCAAAACTTAGAATCAAATGATGTAGGTATCATTATCCTTGGTGATTTCGAATCCATTCGTGAAGGAGACAAAGTAAAACGAACAGGTAAAATCATGGAAGTTCCAGTTGGGGACGCCTTGATCGGACGTGTCGTTAATCCGCTAGGTCAACCAATCGATGGGTTAGGAGAAATCGTTACAGATAAAGCTCGACCAGTCGAAGCGATGGCACCAGGCGTTATGCAACGTAAATCTGTCAATGAACCAATGCAAACAGGTCTAAAAGCCATCGATGCTTTAGTTCCAATCGGACGCGGTCAACGTGAATTAGTTATTGGTGACCGTAAAACGGGTAAAACATCTATCGCAATCGATACGATCCTTAACCAAAAAGGTCAAGATATGATCTGTATCTATGTGGCGATCGGTCAAAAGGATTCTACTGTGCGTACACAAGTAGAAACTTTGAAAAAATATGGAGCAATGGATTACACGATCGTAGTCAATGCGGGTGCATCACAACCTGCGCCATTACTTTATATTGCGCCTTATGCAGGAACTGCAATGGGTGAAGAATTCATGTACAACGGCAAACATGTATTGATTATCTTTGATGACTTATCAAAACAAGCTGTTGCTTATCGTGAACTTTCATTGCTATTACGCCGTCCTCCAGGTCGTGAAGCTTATCCAGGGGATGTTTTCTACTTGCACTCACGTTTACTAGAACGTGCGGCAAAACTAAGTGATGATTTAGGTGGCGGTTCAATGACTGCTTTACCATTTGTTGAAACACAAGCTGGAGATATCTCTGCTTATATTCCAACAAACGTTATTTCAATCACTGACGGACAAATCTTCTTAGAAAGTGACTTGTTCTACGCCGGAACTCGTCCAGCCGTTGATGCTGGTTTATCCGTTTCCCGTGTAGGTGGTTCTGCTCAAATCAAAGCAATGAAAAAAGTGGCAGGAACATTACGTCTTGACTTAGCAAGTTACCGTGAATTAGAAGCATTTACCCAATTTGGTTCTGATTTAGATGCTGCGACTCAAGCGAAATTGAATCGTGGACGTCGTACAGTTGAGATCTTGAAACAAAAACTTCATGCACCACTAGCTGTTGAAAAACAAGTAGTTATCTTATATGCTTTGACACATGGATTCTTAGATAGTATTCCAGTTGACAGCATCTTAGATTTTGAACATGAATTATTTGAATATCTAGATACGAATCATGCAGATATCTTTGAAACGATCCGTACAACGAAAGATCTTCCAGAAGAAGAACGATTGAATCAAGCGATCCAAGAATACAAAGATATTTTCTTAGCGACAAAAGGAAACACTTCTTCAACAGAAGACAAATTGAAATCCATTCAAAATGCATAGTGAGGTGAGATGAATGGGCGCTTCATTAAATGAAATCAAGACTCGGATTGCTTCAACGAAGAAAACGAGTCAAATCACTCGAGCAATGCAAATGGTGTCCGCTTCTAAACTGACAAAATCTGAAGCTTCTTCTCAGAAGTTTCAGATTTATGCAAATAAAGTCAGAGAAATCGTCACTCATTTGACAGCTACTCAACTAAATGATATTGCTTCTGATAATCCTCGTGGAGATATCAATTACAATAGTATGTTAATCAGCCGTCCGGTAAAGAAAACGGGGTACATCGTGATTACCGCTGATGGTGGTTTAGTTGGTGGCTATAACAGTTCGATTTTAAAGCAAACAATGTCTATTTTAGAAGAAGACCATAAATCTCCTGACGATTATGTGATGATCGCAATCGGAGGTACAGGTGCAGATTTCTTCAAAGCTAGAGGAATTAATTTGGCTTACGAATTACGTAATTTATCGGACCAACCAAGTTTTGATGAAGTGCGTAAAATCGTAGGTATGGCAACAACGATGTATCAAAATGAAGTATTTGATGAATTGTACGTATGCTACAATCATCATATCAATTCACTAACTAGCCAATTTCGTGTAGAAAAAATGCTGCCAATTTCAGATTTAGATCCAGAAGAAGCAACTACTTTTGACCAAGAATACATTTTTGAACCTTCAAAAGAAGAAATCTTGGCGCAGTTATTGCCTCAATATGCGGAAAGCTTAATCTATGGTGCAATCGTTGATGCGAAGACAGCAGAACACGCTGCCGGCATGACTGCCATGAAGACAGCAACGGATAATGCTGCAACGATCATTGATGATTTGACGGTATCTTATAACCGTGCAAGACAAGGGGCTATTACCCAAGAAATTACCGAAATTGTTGCCGGAGCTTCGGCGCTAGAATAGTATTGAGATTGGAGGAAAAAAGATGAGTTCAGGCAAGATTGTTCAAGTAATCGGTCCCGTTGTCGACGTGGAATTTTCTTTAGACCAATCCTTACCAGATATCAACAACGCATTAGTTGTTTATAAAAATGATGAGAAAAAATCAAAAGTTGTTCTTGAAACAGCATTAGAATTAGGGGACGGAGTGATCCGTACCATTGCCATGGAATCAACAGATGGTTTACAACGTGGTATGGAAGTTATCGATACTGGTAAAGCCATTTCTGTTCCAGTAGGGAAAGATACACTAGGACGTGTATTCAACGTTTTAGGAGATACGATCGATTTAGGATCATCTTTCCCAGAAGATGCAGAACGTAGTGAGATTCATAAAAAAGCACCAAGCTTTGATGAATTAAGTACTAGTACGGAGATCCTTGAAACTGGGATCAAAGTTATCGATTTGTTAGCACCTTACTTAAAAGGTGGGAAAGTTGGATTATTCGGTGGTGCCGGTGTAGGTAAAACGGTATTGATCCAAGAATTGATCCATAATATTGCCCAAGAACATGGTGGTATTTCTGTATTTACCGGTGTTGGGGAACGTACTCGTGAAGGAAATGACCTTTACTATGAAATGAAAGATTCAGGCGTTATCGAAAAAACAGCGATGGTGTTCGGACAAATGAACGAACCACCAGGTGCTCGGATGCGGGTAGCTTTGACTGGTCTGACGATCGCTGAATACTTCCGTGATGTAGAAGGTCAAGACGTGCTATTGTTTATTGATAATATTTTCCGTTTCACTCAAGCTGGTTCAGAAGTATCTGCCCTTTTAGGTCGTATGCCTTCTGCCGTTGGTTACCAACCAACGTTAGCAACTGAAATGGGTCAATTACAAGAACGTATCACATCAACGAAAAAAGGTTCGATCACTTCGATCCAAGCAATCTATGTACCAGCCGATGACTATACTGACCCAGCGCCAGCAACAGCATTTGCCCACTTAGATGCTACAACAAACTTAGAGCGTAAATTGACAGAACAAGGGATCTATCCAGCCGTGGACCCATTGGCTTCATCTTCAAGTGCTTTGGCACCTGAAATCGTTGGTGAAGAACATTATAAAGTAGCGACTGAAGTCCAACATGTCTTACAACGTTACCGTGAATTACAAGATATCATTGCGATCTTAGGGATGGATGAATTATCTGATCAAGAAAAAGTTTTAGTTTCACGTGCACGTAGAGTTCAATTCTTCTTGTCACAAAACTTTAACGTAGCGGAACAATTTACAGGTCTTCCTGGTTCTTATGTACCAGTTGAAGAAACAGTCAAAGGTTTCCGTGAAATCTTAGAAGGTAAATACGATGATCTTCCTGAAGAAGCATTCCGAAGTGTTGGTAGAATAGAAGACGTCGTAGAAAAAGCGAAAAAACTAGGCTACTAGAAAGGGGTGCCCCATGGATCAATATTTAACTGTGAATGTGGTGACTCCTGACGGTTTGGTCTATGATCACCATGCAGCGATCGTAGTAGCACGTACTACAGCGGGGGAAATTGGTATTTTACCTAAACATGCGCCGATCATCGTTCCATTAACAATTGATGAAGTCCGTGTGAAGAGAACAGACTCTGATACCCACGTCGATTGGATTGCTGTCAATGGCGGAATCATGGAAGTTCGTGACAATGTTGTTTCAATCGTTGCCGATAGTGCAGAACGTGAAAGAGATATTGACGTTTCTCGGGCAGAAAGAGCCAAACAACGTGCTGAGCGACAAATCGCAGAAGCAAAAGAAAAAGAAGATACGAATGAATTGAAACGTGCGACAGTTGCTTTGCATCGTGCAATCAACCGAATCAAGGTTTCAAAACATTCTTAAAAGCAACGAATGAGGACCTAACAAGTAGGCCTTTAAAAATCCAAGATTCTTAAGGAGATTCCTTAGAATTTTGGATTTTTTTATCGTTTTTTTTATTGGTAGTTATATTCTAAACATAAAAAGTAAAGAACAATTACTTCTTTATTACATAAAAATATGGAACTTTCATCATTATGATACTATGGTAAACTAATTGCAGTAAAAAAGGAGGTATTATAATGCCGAAAAAGGTTCAACGGTTTTCCACAGAAGACACAAAAGAAGAAACACATACGCAACAAAAATCGCTATCTTACTCAGAAATAGTAGGCAATCTTACGGATGATCAAACAGTTTCGTTACATAAACAATTACAAGAATTTAGGGACTATCTTTTAAAGAAGAGCCTTGAATCAGAAAAACAAGAAAAAGAGGAGTTTCCATCTAACAGACATCATTTTGGTCCACCTCTATCGGAAAATAATACAGATAATCTTGCTGAGCAACAACACTCGCGATCGGAAACAATTCAAAGAAAGAGAACGTTGCAAAACATTATTAACGAAAATGAACTGAAAATGATTCAAAACCAATATAGTCATGCAGTGTCAGAACAGAATAACAAAGTACAAGTTCCCCCGTATAAGAAACAAAAAGTTGCTCCAGAGAACGAACTGGAAAATCATTTGGAGTACTCATTAGATGTCGAACGGTTACTAGAAATAGAAGAAATGTTGGGGATCAGAAACACTTCCCAATCAACAACGCTGTCTACCAAAGTCCAAGAGTCTTTATATGAAACTAAGGAATTTGTACAAGATACAAACGTGCCAATAGAAAGTAATAGCGAGTTCAGCTGTTCAACACAACAACCATTGGAGAATGGGCAGACAAGCACTCAAAGTAAGAAGGAACAAGCGCTTGTTGAATCAGTGAAGTGTTTGTTGGAGCAAAGACATAAACTATTTTTTTTTGCGATTAGCTAAAAAACATGAGATGAGTTGTCAAACTGTAAAAAACATTTTAATTGAGAATAATATAGATGTAACTGCTGAGAATAATAAAATAAAAGTAGAGTCTGAAGAAAAAACACGGCAATTATTAACGGAAGTATTTCACGGAAGGAAAAATTTATCATTTGAAAATATTAAACAAATGGTACGATTGAACAACAATGATATTACAATTTTAGCTAAGAATCACTTAAAAGTTCTCCTAGAACAAGCACACGCATCTCATCTGAATGGTTCTCAGAAGGAAACTTCAATAGATAGGATTCTTTTGACATATTCTGAATGGACTATACCAATGCAATATAAATTGTCAAGGCTGGATACTAAATTAAAAGAACAGATAGATAAATACGGCGTAATAAACATAAATGAAATATCAAAGAAAATACCATGTAGCCAAATTGATGTCATCAAGCGAACAGGGCAGTTAAATTATCAGCAATATCTCCCACCAATTTATATGTTTCACCCGCAACTAAATGAGAAAATCCAAAAGCCATTTTATGATGCAATAATACAAGATAAATCGATTCCTACTGATCAAACAAATCAATTTTTTAATCCTAGTACTGATCAAAACATTGCTTATTCGAAAGAACGAATAAAATTAAATCTCGCTAGAAAAGCTGAGTTTGAAACAGCAGAACAAAAAAACAAGACAATTATGGATCAGAGAACTCAGTTAAAAAAACAACCGATTAGAAACAATCAATCTCCCGCTATGGAAGAACGTTGAGTGTTTTAATTTTCGTAGTATGACTATTTTTTTTGTTAAATCGGAATAGGACAAAAGAAAAAAGTTCAAAGGAGGACGATTATTGCTGCTATTATTTACCTTGAAAACTAAAAATAAATAAACTTATGGGAAGGAAAATGAACGATGAAACAGGAAATAATTCTATTTTATGGCTTATCAACAAAAGCGGAAAACTTACAGAAACAGATTGAAAAAATTAGAAAAAAAGGATTCTATTCAAGTGTTACTGAAGGACAAGGTCCCTGTGATATCAGAGAGTACAATAATCATTTTTCATCGATTACATATGATCACCCAAAAAATCCGATGAATCTTGAATACTTAAAAGATTTTTCAATAAATTGGAAAAAATATATTTCACCATTTAAAGATTGGTGGCCTTTATGGTCTTACTATTTTCAACGCACACAAGATACTGAAAAAAATAAAGTAAACAATTTTAATCCTGGGCTACATAAAGCTACGAAAAAAAATATAGAACACCTATGTGAGAAAAATCGCAAATATACAGGACAGCTGATTGTTAGAGGTTGTAAAATTGGATTAGACAGTGCAAGAGATAATGAAAATGTAACCATTTATTATTGTATTGATGATTTAGATATGAAACGTATTATAGAAAAAAAGATAAAAAGGCTTTCACTCCTAAAGAACTTCGCTATCTCTTTCGCAATTGGAAAGATTTTGAAGGAAAGGTACATTTTTTTGAAGATGGATATGAAGTGCCTGCACCTTGGAAAACATCTCCAAATGAATGGAAAAGTTATAAACCAAAAAGTTGGCAAACGTTGAATGAACAACCACCCTTTCAAAAG